>JAFDGR010000001.1 GCA_019309145.1 Deltaproteobacteria bacterium
ATTATGGTTTTACCTTATTTACTTTTGTTTTCTTGTGTTAGTTTTGGTTGTTTTATGTTGTTGCTTGGTTTTTGTTGTTTCAGGATTTTGTTGATTTCTTTTGCTGCGATATTTGCTGCGAGTTTCCCTGTTGCTTGGAGGTGAGCGAGTTGTCCTTTTAGTAGTCCTTTGTAGTGTGCATTTTCGATGGCGCGGTATATTTGTTCGTGGATAACGTCGATTAGAGGTCGGTCGTCCATTTGGTGGGTGCTCCTTATCAGCGTAGTTGGTCTAGAGTTTGGTGTATGGTGTTTGAGATACGAGGGTCGTTTTTGTTGATGGCATGTCATTGCCTTCATCGTTCCGTTCTTGTTCTTGGTTTTGTGCTATCTTGAGGTGGTTGATAGCCCTGTTGATGCAGAAGATGAGTTGGGGTTGTCCGTTTGTGTTGTTGGAGGTCCTCGCTACGTGTAGTGCATCGAGGAGGTATGCCATTGTGATGTCAATTTCGGTTATCATGTGTTCATTGCCTTTCTTTGTGTTGTCTGCATTGAGTTGGTCTATTCGTGCTTGTATGAGTTCGACGGGGAGGGCTGGCGTGATTTTGGTGGGCTGGTGGATTTCATGTTCGTGCATGACATCTGTGTCAGTCATTACTTGGTCTGGATTCACATATTCTCCTCTATCATCTTGAACAGTGCTTTCTGTGGGTTGTTGGGGTCGCATATCATAGCAAAGCGTTGTCCGTCGGTTGGTTCGAGTATGCCGGCGTGTGCATGGTTGGTGTTTTGGCCGAACACCCGCCTGACTATCCTGAATATGGACGGCTTTTCTGAGGCCATTGTGATGCAGCCTGCGCGTTCTTGGGCAAACTGGCCGGCTAGGTATGCTTTGCGGACTGTTCTTGGTGTCCAGTTCCTTGTTTTGGCTTCACGGGCGAGCTCCCTTGCGGTTTTGTTCCAGCAGCCCATTTCTACCCGCCCTTTGAGTGCTTTGCGCAGCCGTAGCCGCTCAACTTCGTCTGGATGGACGAACCACTTATATTTGATTCTCACCGCCTTGACTGTCTTGTCACGGCAGTATTGCTGCAACGTGCGGGTGTTGTAGCCCGTTGTTTTGGCTGCTTCAGCGAGCGGGATTAGGTCTTGGGGCATCAGTTTGGCCATCCTCTTTCGGTCAGCGCTCGGTCAATTTCGTCGTCGTGGGGCGCGTTCCCCCACTTGCTATTGATCTCACCTAGATCATCCCTGATGTATCCCAGGTCTAAATCGTCATCTTTGACCATAAGGTCTTGTAGCCTTGAAGCGATGATACGTATCGCCCGCTCAATACCTCGTAGCCGCAGCTCTTTGTTAGTTATATTTTCTGGTAGTTTATGTTCGTAGGCCATGTTGTCTCCTCCCTTTGAGGAATTGGCGAGAGCATATTTCGATAGGTTTCATGCCGTCTCCTCCACCTTCCTTGTTTCCATCTTCTTGGCACATTGCTCAGAACATACCCGTGCGTTGAGGTCGTATCTGAACCAGGCGGTCTTTTGGCCGCACATGTCACATGGGTATCTACCAAGCGGACTCCTGAGCAGTTTACCGTCTAGTTGTGTATCACTGAGCCTAGCGTCCGGGAACAGCGTGTCGTATCGGTTCTTAGGCACTGGCGTCTCCTTTCATTGTGGTAATAGCGTCAGCTGCTTGTCCGGGGGGCGCTCAACTAGACACCGTTGCCCTATTTGGGCTGCCGCCAGCCGGTTTTCTGTTATGGTGATGTATTCTGGGTTCAGCTCAGCGCCGATGTAGTCCCGTAGCAGTTGCTTGGCTACCACCGCCACCGTGCCTGCGCCCATAAAGGGGTCGAGGATGACGCCGGGGACGTAGGGGACGTTGCAGGAGCAGGATGAGAAGCCAATGGTGATATATTCGGAGTTCATTCGATGCCCTTTGGTATCATCCTTGATGCAACCATGCGTATCGTCCCTCGTATGATCACACCATGCTGTTCCAAGATGTTTTGCATAACCAGCTGTTGGGCGTCTCACCCTAACCCTCGGCAGGCCGCATTGGGGGCATACTTCCTTCGGGCAGCCTACTGTGATAACCTTTGCTGCAAGCTTATCTGGGAATGCTGCAAAATGCGCTTCTGGGCGCGGCTGAGTTGGTATCGACCAAATGTCACCGGGGTTTTCCCCGGCGGGGTTATTTGATAATTCAACAAAGCCCCTCTTCTCGCATTCCTTCTTTCTGCCCTCTTGTGAGCCTGACCCTGATTTGGTATTACAATCATAACGGGAAGCCCTATCTAACCCGGTCGCTGGCCGCTTCCTCACTGCATCGACGTCGAAGAAGTAGTTGACGGAACGCCAGTTTGGCCCATCACCTTTCTTATGCTGCATCAGCAACGTCTTCTGGTTGACGTAGAATTGAGCCTTGTTCGTCTTAGAGAACATGAAAACCGGCTCATAAGAGTTGGAGAAGCGATCGGTTACGCTAGATGGCATCGAGTTCGGTTTGTGCCAGATATTAACGTTACGCGCTATAAATTGCCCGCTTTCTGGATATGGGTCAACAGGCTTAAAAAACTTAGATAGGCGCCGGGGGATTTCGTTAGGGAATAACCTAATCTTCATTACAATTCCCAAATAACAAACTTAGTATGGTGAAAAATAGACGAGAGTTTGGCATGACAAGCATGACACACGGTAATCAAATTGTCGTTGTCTAATCTAAGATCAGGAAACTTACAATATGGTAAAATGTGGTGGATTTCCAACTTGCTACAATTTATCCCACAGACTTGACATAAATAAAAATCCCTCCGTAAAATCTCAGCCTTCTTTGCCTTCCATACACGGCTATCATAAAACCTTAATCGGTTCACCGTAATACCACCCTGCCAATTCCAATGATTCGCATCACGATGATCCTCAGCTGAGCAAGAATGCGAACAATACTTCCGGCCCATCTGTGAACGCCCTCCAACAAACGGCTTCCCGCACCGCAAACAATGTCTAGTTGTTTTGAATCGGTTGTGTAAGCACCGCATGGAACAATACTTAGATACATCCGCGCGGTACTGGTGGATATAGTATTTCTTGCCGCATCGCTTACAAACCAACTGCACTTTCTCCTTGTAAGCATGATGTTCCGCACCACACTTATTATAGGGGGCCGTGGGGCGTACCCCCCTTTCTCGGAGCGTGCATGATATTTTCTCTGCTTTAGTAAGGTTGCTTGTATCCATTATTCTATTATCCCAAGTAAGATCAATTCCTTAACAACATATTGTTTTTCTTCTTTCGTTAAATCGTCCCTGAGTTCCCACTTCCGTAGGTCGTCCATCATGGCTAAAACCAAACGATAATTCTGGAAGGCGAGGCATTTGGCGGGCGCCGGCTTCTCATATTTACGATTGAAGCGGTGGCCTTCCATATCCTTATTCCCAGCATACCATTGTTCATGGCCCTTCCAATCAACATGAGCCGTGCCACTACAATAGTTGTCCCCATGATTCCACCAGAGCGTCCCGGTCGGCTTCAGCACCCGCTTCAGCTCTTTGGTAACGGCTAGCATCTTATCAATAAACTCGGCCAACGTCGGCTCAAGACCTATCTGGCCCTCAACGCCGTAGTCTCTGAGGCCGCATTTACCAATACGGTGGCGATGTGAATATGCAGTCCACCGAGTCATCGGGGAGCATTTTGAGACGTTCGATAACGTCCCCACATAGCACCGTATTTCTAATCTCCTTATTCAACATCTACTGGTTTGCCCTCTTCCCTCTCTTTGAGCCATGCCTTGAAATCGGCCTCTTCGACCCACCAGAGCTCACAGTACTTCCCCATGAGCGGGTCGCATTCGTGTAGCACGATGATCGAGTAACCGCACACCCTGATTGGCCCGATCTCCGATGGTGCCGGGCGCTTGCATAGTTCTCTGTATGCTTGTAGCAGGACTTTCTCAATATCATATTGCATATCTTTGAGCTTCGGCCCTTCCCAACGAAAGCCGGTATCGTGGGCGAAGGTTACAATTGCAGCCCGTATATCATGGGTATTGGGGTAACGTTCGCGCCAAAACCTCATTGGGACTGGTCTATATTCAGTCATTTTTCGTCCCTGCTCATCACTTTCTCCTTCACCTGGTTGGTAGGCATGTGGTCTGCCTCCTCGTCCGGTGTGGCCAGCCGCCTCTCGATTGAGCCATCTTTCTTGATTGTGATCACATACAGTGGGAATATGATGTTGAGCCACTGTTGCGGGCTAATGTTCATGGTTAAACTCACAGTCCGCCGGGTGCCAAGATTTCTTACCTTCAGCTAAATCAATGAGAATCCAATGTCCGTCCGCCGCCCGGCAGAAGTCGACTGACCAGTAGCCCTCGAACTTGGCGGCAACCCATTCGGCATAGTTACGTAGCTGCCATGTGGTGTCTGGCCGCTTGCACGCTATCTGTTGTAACGCCATCCGCTCTCGCCAGTCGGGTGCGGACGGGGCATGTATCGCGTCCTCAGCCCAATACCAATGCTGACACTCGGCCTTCCCGTCGCGGACGAAGAAGCGTATCTCAGGGTTGACGGGCATGTTGCCCCTGAAGGCCGTGAACAGCGTGGCCATCGGGATATATTCCCGGACGGCGAATGCGTTGATCGGCAGGTCTGCCATCATCGACGCCTCAACCAGGTTGAAAACGCATCGCCCTAACCGCTCATCGCTCTCGACAAAGCAGGTGTCAGACCATTCATGTTTGGCGGAGAGATGGTCGGTGCGCAGAAACAGCGGAAAGCCCATCCGAATGCAGGCGTCGCGTAGTTTAACTACGAGGCATCCGGGTGGATGGGTCATGCCATAGATCCAGTTATGTGGCCATTCCCGACCATACTCCCTGACATCAACTATCATCGTCTTCGGCTGCGGTATCGGCAGGTCTTTTATCCGTGGGAACCAGAACAACATACTGGATTTGTCTTCAGTCATACTCTCCTCCTATTCCATCCCGTCGCCAGTAGGTCTCACCGCGTCTTCACCGCCCGCCGGAGCTTCCGCCGTTTGATACGCGAGATATACGCACGGTTCACGCCTAGCTCCGCCGCTATTACCGCCGGCGATGCCGTCCTCAGCATCTTCCGTATTGCCCGCACAGTGCTGTCCGGTATCCTAATCCCACCATGTGGCTTGCCCCTGTTGGCACGCGATATTTTACGTTTTGTAGCTTTCAGATGTGGTACGCAGTGCATCGGATCACCCCTGTTGACATGTTATTCGCCAGTTGTTATCTTTTATATCCCTAATCTCCTGTTGTGGGGCGTCGTGGCGGCACAACACCGTCCTTCGCCCCTATAATTCACTTCAGTCAGTTGAGGCTTGGTGTCATCACCGTCGAACGGGCTGCGCCGGCTGCTGTGTTGATACAGAACAGCACAAACGCTAAAATAGCCGTGTCAGTGCTCAACATCTTACGAATGGCGATAGCACGCTTAGGGTCATCTATGCTGATGCGTGCCAAGACCGATTTAATAATGATAGATGCAAAGGTGGTCTTCTCCATGTACTTACCTCGTCTAAAATGGCAGGCCGTCGTCTTTGCTGCCTGTTGCCCCCGATGTCCCAACCACCTCAATGGCGGTCGCGCTAATCTGGAGGTTCTTCCATGTTTTGCCGTCCTTCTCCCGCGCGTTGATCTTGATGCGACCCTCGATTACCACAACCGCGCCATCAGTCAACCTGGGCGCAAGCTCTTCGGCGGTCTCGCCCCAGATATGGATGCGATCAACTTCCACTGGCTCATCACCAACACACTCACCATCGCACCACTTGGGCAACGATTGACTAAGCGTGAACTGGCAGAAGGCGAAGCCGGAGCTGGTGTTTTGCAGCTCCACGTTGCCGACGATGCGCCCGGTTAGGAATACTCTATTGATGTCGCTCATCTGCCCCTCTTCTTGCCCTTTGTTCTGGTTAGCGGCCTTTTAGTAGGCTTTGGGAGGGAACTGACATCGGAACCCTTGATACCTGTGCTCATACTCGTGGCCGCCTTCGTTGACACCGGCTTTCTCAGCAGCACAAACCATGTGTCTGTCCCGACCTGCTCTTTGGGGGACATGAGCTTGACTATCTCCCAGCCCTCTGCTGATTGCTCCGTCAGGAATACTGATAGCCCTCCTATGGGCACACTCTTCTCTTGTTTGAACTCGTAACGCATCTGTTGCTCCTTTCGCGTTGTGGTTTCAGCGGTCATCAACGTCTCCTCGTTTGAGTGGGATGTATTTCTATATTGGGTTGATGTTATCACACCAATAATTCATGTCAAATGCTACGTCTGCTTATCCCTGCCGGTAGATAGCGGCACAACAGGCTAAAACTATTGGTAAATCGCAGCACCATGTTAAAGGGGATGGCAAGTTCTATCGATACCTCCTCATGGAAGCGCTATGAACAAAATAACGCAGAATGGGTCATTGGCCGACCGGATAAGAGCGGTCATGGCCGACCTAGGACATGACGTTGAGCTGCAAGAAGTGATGGAGCAGCTAAAGATGAGCCCTGATAGGCAGGAGACTGTCTCAACAACGTTGGCCTGTCTAAGGTCGATCCCACATGAAGAAGATGTGCCCTCCCATGAGACGCTTACGAGGGTCGAAATCTACGGCAAGATGAGGGCGCTCCTAGAAGAGATAGAGACCGGCACAGACCCTAAAAAAGTTGCCCGGCTTGGACTGAGGTTGAGGGTGCTTAGCAAGTTCTACGAGATGGCGTCTGGCGCTGGCTCGGGCGCTGGTCAGAAGGAGAAACATGTCCGTGCGATGAAATTATCAGATCTTGACAATATACCCGATTACGAGGCGGTAGGCTAATGGCCAGCCAACTCATGACGCTAGCACGACGGCTTGGTACACGCCGAGCACCGAGCGAGCCCCCGAAGGTTGAGACCGTCAAAGACCGCGGCGATGCTATTAACAACTGGTATAGCAGCAGATACGGCGATGGCAACCCTGACGCGGTTGTCCAAAAGGCGGGCGATTACTCGCCATACAAGAAGATGCGCTATGACCCGACCGTAAGCGCAGCCATAGCATACCTGACGTACCATGCCATCACAGAGAGCGGCAACGTGGATTGTGGCGATCAGGCCATCGTAGATTTCTGCGAAGACAACATCCAGAACCACATGGCCCGCAAGTTTGACGTCATCTTCCGCGACATGACGCACTGGGCAATCGTCTGTGGCAATGTTGGTGGTGAGATGGTCTGGGAACAGGACGCCGGCGAGTGGTGGTGGGCTGACCTACGGCTGAAGGACCCGGACTACATTGAGTATGACTGCACGGACACCGGCAAGGTGCGCAATATCTTGTTCAGACAGAACGGGACGGGCACTGCAACGCCGCTACCCAACCCATATAACTTCCCTATCTTGCGGTTCAACGAAGGGCTGTCAAATCCTTATGGTGAATCACTGCTGAGACCGGCATATCACATATATTTAGGCCGTGTAGCCCAGTTGAAGAACCTGTTGCTACATGGCGAACGGACGGCCTTCCCGACGATCATCGGCTGGTATCCAGCAAACTCACAGCTCCAAGACCAGACGGACTTTCTGGCAGCCATCAAGCAACTGTCCCGGAAGGTTGTTGCCATTCTCAGGGAGGGCATGAGGATACAGACGATGGAAGCCGGTCAGATCAACCCGGCAATGTTTATCGACCCATTAGAATACATGGCACGAGAGATATACCAGGCGATATGTGGCGGCTACCTGATGATTGCAGAGGGCGGCAGCTCCACGAGCTATAACGCTGGCATGATGCACGAATCGAATGTTGACGAGCGGGTCAAAGCGATCCGTGCAGCGGTTGAGGACTGCATCAATAGAAGCATCCTATTCCAGATTGCACGATACAAGTTTGGCTATGCACGGACGATAGCTAACCCGCCGAAGTATCGGTTCACGCCCCGACCGGACAAGAACCTGCTGGAATGGGCGCAGGCACAGCACGTGTTGAAGCAGATAGGCGTTGATGTGCCGATCAGCCATTTCATAATGAAGTGCGACCTGCCCGAGGGCACTAAAATGCTCACCACACCAGAGATGATAGACCATGCGTTGGTGGGCTCTGGTGAAACCAACGACGGGCGAATTAGCGTCAACCAAAAGATACGCGATGACACCAAGAACATCTCGAAGATTGACCGCTCAGCCGGCGCGAAGGGGATGTAACCGGTGATTGAGGAGGTGGATAGAGTGGCAAACGGCATAAAGACTATCGAGGGCATTGAGCTCTTCAAGACTGGCATACACAAGGCCGGCAATGCAGATGAGGCACAGGCCTTCAATGCAGCACGGCTCGACCGCTGGATCAAGAATACCAACCTGAAGGGGTTTGATACTGCAATCTCATGGATCGAACATCCGTCAAAGGACTTCGACAAGTATCTCTATCACACAGATCGGAAAACGGGGCGGGTAGCGCCGTTGTTTGGCGGGTTCCGCAACTTCCGTCGTGTGGACGGCATGTTGAAGGCCGACGCGGTAGTCCGCGCAGAATGGGCCGACGCGATGGGCACAGGTAACTCGTTCAGGAAGCCATCGATAGTGGTAACCGGCGAGGAGGATGACGAGGTAATCACATCCGTTGCGATGTTGGTGCCGGAGATCAACCCGATAGTGAAGGACTTGGCCCCATTGCCAAGCACACAGATCAAGATGAGCGAGTTTGACAAGTATTTTGACCCAAAAGAGGGAGGTGAGATCAAACGGTTCACACTGACATCAGATTTTTCAGAAGATGAAACGCAACTCCAATTTAGCCAGGAGAAAACCGACATGACTGACCTAGGAAAGGAGCTGGCGACCAAGCTGAAGGATGTAGAGAAGAAACTAGAGGCAAGTGATAAGTTGGCACTCAAGTTCTCCCAGCAGCTTACAGACGTGGACGCCAGACTTCAAATATCGAATGAGCTGAACGAAAAGCTATCGAAGCAGCTCGACGAATCTAAGGCGCGGGCGGAGCTTGCACGCTCCGCCAACATCACGGCTACGAATCTCCAGTTTAGCGAATCGCTGAAAACCGGACGCATGGCCCCGAACTTCGTGGAGAAGATTGGTGCATTGACAGAGGCAATGAGCAGAGGCAAGACAATGCTCAAGTTCTCTGAGCAGGACGAGGAAGCGCCGGTGCTGGAGAAGGTCAAGGCCATCTTCTCGGAGATGGTGAAAGACCCGACCGGAGTATTTATGCCTCCGGATGACACTGCTAAGCAGAAGACACCTGAGCATCCTCATGCCGCGAAGGGCAAGGACAAGGATGGCAATACCGCCAAGTTCTCTGAGATCGCGGATGAGATCGACTCGAGGGATGCCGCGTGCCTAGACGCACTAAAGCTGTCTGATGACGATCATAAAGAGCTGGCCAATCGTATGAAAGGCGGTGATGAGTAATGGCGGACGCAACAGCAGGGCTGCAATGTTACCGGCGCAAAGGCGAGCTATATGGATTTGCGGTAGCAGCGGCTGCCCATCTCTATTATGGCACGATTGTTAACAAGAACTCGTCTGGCTATGCCAAGAAGGGTGCGAATGTCTCTGGTGAGAAGGCGCTCGGCATCTGCGAGACAGAGCGCGACAACTCAGGCGGCGCTGATGGCGCTGGCAAGGCTGTCAACGTTTGGCTTGATGGCATTTTCAAGATTCAATGCACTGGCGTTGCCATAACTGACATTGGCTCGAAGGTGTATGTCGTTGATAACCAGACAGTTCAAACATCAGCGATGGGTTCCGGCTATGTGGAACTCGGCGAGATCGTCGGCGTTGCGGCCACGAACTACGCTGACGTCAAAATCAACTACTTCGCGTAAGGGGAGGTGATTACAGATGAGTTATGCAAATTTTGGCACTGACGACACAGCTCTTACGACCGCGATGATCCAGGGGCTACAAATCCATTTTGAGACGACAGCGAAGGACATTATGAAGCAGTCCACGCTGAAGCAGGTGGCCACTGTCACTAATGTCAAGCAGTTGAACCTGCCGATGCGTGCCCTTGAGTTCACGCCGACGATGAGACGTTGGGCCTCAGAAAGGGCCTCTCAGGTTGGTCGGACGCTTGAGAAATATGTCAAGTCGTTCAAATATGAGATCACACCTGAGATTGAACTGGAGGCGGTGCGTCAAGAGCAATGGGATTTGGTCGCTTCGATGATGGTGGAAAGCGCGGTGGAAGCCGTGCTCTATCCTGAGTCGGAACTCTACTCTATGATTGCGGCTTCGGATAGCGTGCTCGGCATGGACGATACATATATGTGTTCCAGTAGTCATGCGAACAGCCAGAATAACAAAGGTTCAGCAGATTTCAGTCTTGCTGAATTGAAAGCTGGCCGGCTTGCCATGCGCAAATTCACAAGGCCGAACGGACGCCCATTCTTGGTCAACCCGAATGTGTTGATCATCCATCCGGACAGTGAGGATTTGGCGAACGAGATCATCAATTCACGCCTTCTCATCGGATACGGAGGTGGCTCCAATACCACGGCGCCGCACATGAATGTTCTCTACAACTCGATTAACACGATTATCAGCAGACCAGAGCTGTCATCCGGCCAGTTCTTCTTGCTCGACAATCGTGGTGGGTTTAAGCCGTGGCTGTTCAACCAGCCTTATGGTGGCTACAAGTGGGACAAGGAAGGCAACACTGTCAGTAGGTTTGAGCGCGACGTCTACCGGTTTGGGATGATGTATCACTTCGGCATCAGCGGCACGATGTTCTGGTACAAGTGGTATGGCTCGAAAAACGGGGCATGGCCGACTTATACCGACCCGGAGACGGTTACAGGCTAATCGTTCGACACAGTGAACTGGTGATGGCCTGAAGATAGGCCATCACCCATCTTGAGACAAAGGAGGTTGCAGTGTCGAGTGTTAGCACAATAACTGTGGAGTCTGTTCAAGCGTCGGACAACACCAAGACCGATACAGAGATAGCCGCCTCGCTTGAGCGACGTAGTATCCCTGGCGGTAGTCAGACCGAGGGCTATTTCCTGAAGCTGCATTCACCGGCTGCTAGCGTAGGCGACATCAGTATTGAAGATGTCTTGGTTGAGATCACGCCTTACGTTGACGCTGGGATAAATGGGACTGTTGCAAAGACGCTCTCAGTTCAGAACAGCGGTGTTGTCTCATCGTATTACACATATCTCAGCAGTGCGACATATCTGGCGGTCAAGGTTGACGCTGCCTGCGATTATACCCCGGCGGTAGGCGATATAGTTGCCATTGCGAGTGACCACAATGGCACTAAACCGGACTACGCGAAGGTCTCGGCGGTTGACAGCACCCCGGCTGGGGTCGGAGATTATGAGCTGACGTTGGACGCAGCATTCGCGCAGGACTATGCGCGGGGCGCGCCATTGGTGTTCAACCCGGTGCCGTTGAAGGCTATTGGCTATGACCGCTGGAACGAAGGCATGAAGGTGCAGCTGTCCAAGCCGGGGCCGATAACAGCTATATGGAATGCTGGTGACCAAGAACTTGATGTAACCGCCATCACAGACGATGTGGTGCTGCATTCAGGCTGTGTGGTGGTCTTTGTGTCCGATGCAGAATGGACACCGGAGAAGATTGCCAAGATTGACGGGTTGTTCCCCGACAAGATAGTCGCGGGTAGCAACTTCAGCTCAGATTACAGTATCGGCAGCTTCAGTACTATGAACGGTGGCGAAGCGATTGGCTCTGGCGGTGTAACAAGATACTTCTTGCCGCTTGCTGTAGCCAACCTGACAGCGGCGCAATGTGCGGTTAGCTCAGCAGGGCTGGGTATGTTCACCGCTATCTTGGGTGGGCTGCCAACGTCGAGCATCAGCGGGACGATCACATAGATGGCCGGCTGGACAACGCCAGCAGATGTGCGGGCGGAGAACTCATTGCTGAGGCCTGAGCACGGCTATGACGACGTGGCGGTGCAGCGCCATATAGACGCTGTTACGCGCACCATGAAGACCTTACTTAGACCTCGGTGGGCGGCATATTTGACGGCGAGCGCATGGCTGTCTGACGAGCCTGCTTCTGTGCCACCTGAGTTATGTGACATCTGCCGTGAATGGGTAGTAGGCAAATGCCTGCTCGGCGCATACGGCCATATTGACCAATATGCGTTGCAGGCTTATGACATTATGACAATAGCACGACGGCGTATTGTGGGCGCGAACATAGGCAAGAATACCGAAGAGCTTGGCCTGAACCAATCGTTGTCTATCATGGGCGCGGATGGGGTGCTCTGCTCCGGAACATCAGACCTGATCCAAACGTCGGCCTACGAGCCCGGTGGCGCGGATGATGACTATCACGACATCGGTGGCGATGACCTTAATAATGCAATGGGGATTGATTACTAGCCATGTTTTCTGTTAGCGACCCAGTTATGTCGTCCGATGGTATGATGGGCGACCCGGTGGTTGCCACGTTGAAGGTGCTCGATAACGCCGATGATTATATCAATCGCCCTGTTGCGCAGGATATGGTCGAATACGCCAAGAACAACATTGAAACGGGTAGCTTCCCGAGCTCATTCGATTCGTCAGGCCGGAACGTGATGTATATGCCGCTGGCGGAAAAGACGCTACGGGACAAGCTAGCGATGGGTGCTCCTTACATGAAGCCCAACAAACGCTGGGGCACGCTCATAAACAGTATCCATGTGGTGTCTGTGAGTAATGGTGAGATAACGATTATCGCCGACGCCACACATGGACGGGAGCGGGCGAAAGCGATGTCGGCCTTAGCCGGGCGAGTTGGTGCCACAAAGTATGACCTGCTTAAGCTTAGCCGGTTTGTTCCGGGCACGGGCATGCGCCACATCTCGCGCGGATGGGACATTACGTTTGGCCCTAAACGACGGTTCACCGCATCTGACGAGGCTAGCCAACTACGCAAGATGAGAAGCGCGACCAAGCGGCCTGGGTTAGCAAAGATCGAGAGAGAGTTCTATGCCAAAGAGGACACGTTGAGCATAGCGCGCGAACAGAGGGCGGTCTGCTCCGGCAGAGGCTATCAACGCAGCTATGCCGGCGCTGTTGACGCTACGCGCCCGTTCTTGCGGTGGACAAAAGCCTTCATTGCAGGCCGTGTCCAGTATCATCTGAACCAAGCACTGGGGCAGTTTGGCGGGGATACAGCACGTTACGCCGAGACAATCGGTGTGGAGGTCAAATAAGATGACAACAGCTCTTTACGCCATTTGGGACGCGATGAGGGCGTGCTTGCAGAAGGATGCTGTGCTGAACGAGCCGGGTTACGGCTCGCTCAAGGTCTATATGTCCGTCCCCGACCCGCCGACAGACCAGCATTGCACCGAGGTATGGATTGAGCATCTTAGCTCACCGCCAGTTGACGCTACGCATGTGCAGCACAACTTCAAGATTGTTGTTGGCTACAAATCGTTGGCGCAACCACATGACTTTGGTGGCGACGGCAAACACCCGCTTGAACGACTATGTGATATTCAGATTGCCATCCGCGATGCCATACAGGATAACACGCTCGGCGCGACCGTCTCTGGTGGGTGCGTGGTCTCCAGCCAGTCCGGGATCGGTGTGGCCGAAGACCCGCGATATTATACTGCCGATTCGATGATCCGCTGTCTTGAGCTGTTGAACCCTGATGTGAACGGCCCGGAAATAACCCGGCAATGGCGGCTCTACTACGGGACGCGGGCATACAGCACGGGAGCCTATACCGACGTAACCGACTGGAAGCTGCTGAGCAAGGACGTGGCCTTCAAGCATCTGCCGACGCTGCCGGGCCGGTCAAAGCTGCAAACAGGGTTTAGGAATGAGACCCGCTGGCCTGAGAGGGAGAGCTATACAGCAGAAGAGCGGCATATCCTCACCCGTGTTACCAAGAGTGATAACGAGACGTGGGGCATGTATCTCGGCCAGACGATAGCTGAGAACGCTGACATGCCGTTAATGCACCACGGGACGGGCTTTATAGGCATCCCGAAGAAGGCGCTGCTGTTGGTCAACTTGCTGTCCGACGGCACTTATCTAGTGTTTTATGCTCCGAAGGTGAACATTGTGCCGATGGCGGATATAGGCACCACAGCACCTTACATGACGCTGAGAGGTAATATGCTCGGTGATGCTGAGAACCTGGAACCGACCGACCCGAACATCATCGGACATGGGAAGCGATATACATCATTGAGTGTTGATTGGGATTGAGGTTTTAGGAGGTAACGGATAATGGCTGAACTACCATGGGAACACACGACAACAGGGCTTGCGCTGAATGTCCAGATGGACAGGTCTGGAGAGGACATCCCGAAGGACTATGCTGGCGGAATCAATGACCATGCCAGGTCGTTAGGCCGGAACTATTCAGGTGGTATGACCCATGCACACGATACAGGTATTGACGAGACAGACCCTGACGCGCTTGGGCTGAACATCGTGAGGATTACCGAAACAATAGCGGAGGTGCCATGGCCGGGTAGCCCGATGCAGGTCTCTAACGCAGGCTCGGGCGCGGCGGTGGAGCTTAACCCTGAGCTGCCGTTCACCAAGTTCTTACAGCCGGCCATCAAGGGCACACAGGACAGTCTGGTCATCATAGCGAGCAACGCGCCGTTGACAGTGGCTAGTGACGCCGGCATCGACGAGTCGTTCCGCAAGACCAACCTGAAGAAGGGGGTGTTGTTGGGGGGGGTGGACACCATCTATAACTTCCATTGCAAGAGCCAACTGCTCGCAGCCTCACAGTTCACGATCATACTCGCTGGTGCTGCGGCTTATGCTCCGGGTGTCTATAAGCTGAAGAGTATCCGGCATGAGTATGACCCGGCTAACCCAGACAATGTGGAATACACGTTGGACCGGTTCACAGCCAATACCGAGGCTGGCCCAGTGGGGCACGTAGCCCACATGATCGACATCTTACAGGCCTCGCATGTACCGCCGGTTGAGGACGTATCATCGGGCTTGCCGGCTAAGGCCGACCTGATCATCGGCACAACGGCTGATTGGACAACGGCAGCTGGCGAGAGCGAGATCGGCAGCGCGGCAGCGTTGACCGCTGACTCAGCATACTTGGTAACGAGGACGCGGACGTTGAGCATCGACGGCCCAGCGGAGGAGAGCTATTCACTGATAGTCTGGCCGACCGGCGATTGTGTTGATCCAACCTAACATGAGCAAGAGGGAAGCGTGGTACAATCTATTGAGGTTGGTCGATTAGCGGCAGACGGAGAATCACTTTCAAAGGCTGGTATCATCCAGCTGTCAGGTATCTTCAGGGAATGCACAAAGGCCGGCGGGGTGGCAGACCATGAGACGGCTGCGTCTGCATTAGGTATCCACCCAGAGACTGCATGGCGAGCGTTTGAGTATTGGCGCTGTCAGGCTGATGCTAAACATTTCGTCACCCACTATTGCATGGTGCTATCCCCTCAGGACGAGGGCGGCATGGTGCACGCCCAGAAGTTTGTGCCGGTGCAGCAACAGCTGGAATACATCGATGCGCTGAACGCTGGACGCCTGCTGCCAGCTGTCTATGACCCCGATAAGTCGGCTGCCCGCCGTATCCACTTCACCAAGAAAGCCCGGAAAGAGGGCTGGACAACCACTACTGGCCTGTATTTTCTTCATGCGATGTTGTTCCGTCAGTATGAGGACATCTCGCTGATCTCACTTGACCATTACGGTTCCAAGACATGGCTCTCGGATATGATGAGCACATACGATAACCTACCTGATTGGTTGAAGCGCCGATACATCAAGAGGACCGAAGAGGTCATCATCTTCGATAACAATAGTCGTGTCAAGGCATGGCCGGCAGTCCAAAAGGCAGGTCGCTCACGGTCAACGACTGGCATCGGTATCGACGAGGGCGCAACAATACAGAAAGATGGCAAATGGGTTGGTCTATGGGCGGCCGCGCAGGGCGCAGGCTCACTTGGCATCATAACAACGGGCAGCACCTGTGATTGTCCCGGTGATAGCGCTTACGCCCGTCAGGTTGACAGCTCTAGCGGTGGGCACAAACGTTGGATGTATCACGAATGGCCGTGGCATACATTGCCCTGGCATACCCCGGAATGGTTGCAGCAGCAGCGTGAGGAATGCGGGAACGAAGCGCAGTTTCAGACAGAATATATGATGCGCTGGATGGGCACTGGCGCGCCAATCATGCCGATTGAGATCATCCAAGCGCGGATAGATACGCTCATGGAGACCGAGCCTGAGTACGATATTACGTTCGCCAACGCATTTATCCCATCGATTAACCCTAGCGGCTCTAACTCTAGCATAGCTGGCAAGCATATAGTCAAAATGTGGCGGCCACCTCGGCCGGGCACACAGTATGTCCTTGCGGTTGATACATCGTTCGGCTCGGAAGGCAAAGACCGCTCGGCGATGGTGTTGCTCGACCAAGAGACACGTGAGGTGCCCCTGACCTATCACTCGTCGCGCAACGACCTACGACTGGTCGTAACGCACGCATACAAAATCTCTGATATTTACGGTGGATGCCCAATCTGCATGGAGCGTAACGGGCTTGGTATCGCGGCGTTGCAATATGCTGAACAGTTTGGGCTTGGCCGGCTATGGAAGCAGGATATTGCTGTGCAGGGTATCACGCCGTTCCCGTCGTTCGACAATGCGCATAAGCAGCAGGAGCTCCAGCCGCAGGATTATGGGTTATGGATCACCAACGATCGGAAGCTGGAGGCATATCAAAAGATATATGACCTACTCATCCGGGACATGCTGGTGATCTACGACCCGGCAATACTGCACGAGCTGACGAATATCACTATGGACCGGAACAAGCGTGTCCATGCTGGCAGCGGCCATGACGACCTTGCGGACGCGCTGGCAATCGCCGTCTTTATCTCCAACCTTGAGTATGCGGCCAAGATAGATATGGCACAGCAGGTCTATACCGAAACGAGCCAAGTAGAACGTGCAATGGCGGATTGGGTAGCATAATGGCGGTAACAAGCAGACATCGATATGCAATATGGCCCCGACCTGTTGACGATCTCTCCGGGCCGAGGCGTGGCGCGGACGGCAAGGCCACCTACGAGGTGCTTGGCCGCAAGTATTTCCTGGTGATCATACTGAAGGAGATGGTCGATGCGTCTATCGACGAGGAAGAGGCGCTGTATCTGACGAGCCGTGCTGCTGGGCTAATCGAGGATGGCCGATGTAAGGCATTGCCAGTATCAGCAGACGAGTCAGAGTGGCCGTGCCCCTACGCGGGCTGCCCTGCGCTGAGCGAGTTCTTGATGGTCGGCTCAAAGACGTTCCCGTCGTTTCAAGACGATGTTCGATATGTAGTATCACACTTCTATTTTGAGGCCTATGTAAAGGCCTAATACATACACAAAAGGGAGAAACAGCATGAGTAACGACTTGGAGATCATCCATTTCGATGACCTGACAGATGAGCAACGTAACGAGTTTGCCGGGCATATCCCGGACGTAGCGTTGCTGAAGAAGAAGGTCTTGTTCGGTATCGGCAAAATTGGCATACCCGTTGTGGAGGTAGAGATACCCAACATGGCGGCGGCCACATTCCGGAAAGAGATGGGGCTTAACCGGATACAGGGGATGGAATGGCTTGCTATCCACCAGAATGATGAGGCAACCGCCGCCTTCTTATGGGCGATTATCACGGCCAAGTATCCGGACAAGGACACCCGCCCGTTCAAGAGCCAACAGTCTGTCTTGCAGGCCATGACACCCGGCCAGTGCAAGACCAACTATGCTACCGCGTGTCGCATCGCTTACTTCCCGACGGAGGACATGCCGGAGGAAGGGCGGGATTTTTTCTTGATCTTCGCGCTCGGCGGAGGGTTGTCCCCGCTGGTCGAGACGGTGCAGATGCTGAAGTCGATGCCGGCGCTGTTCTATCAACTGTCACAGAACAGCCAGAACATCGACAAGATAGCCGAGCGGGTGGGCGTGAAGATCGACACACCGGGCGACGAGCCAAGTGGTCAACCCACAAAAACATCAAGTCCCTCCAGCTCTGGGCCTACGCAACCCACAGAGGCATCAGAATAAAGGACGCGATCAATGAGATGGAGCCTTACGAGACGATGGTCATGGCACAAGCGCTGACAGCCGCTATCGATATTGGCAAGCATGTCATAGCAGAGGCCATCGGACTAGCGTTCTTCGGTGACCCAGAGGCCGATAGCCGCAAGCCTGATAGACCAGACGTAGGCAAGCCTCGTAAGCCGCCTAAGCCCAATAAGGATTATGCCGGGCCGCTTGTGTTCCCCGACGAGATACCGCTGGTAACGTTTGGCGAGCGCCATGCAGCGGCTAACGACAGGCTGGTAGCCCGGTTGCGGCGACTGCTGTCGGAACACGGCGAGCCAACCTACGAGTCGATCTCCGACAAGGATTGGAAAGGTATCCAATGGGCGGATTTGATCCATCTCTGGACACCACACCGGCAGGAGCTGTCCCGTGATTCGGGCCGGCTTTATCGTGCAGTAGCGTCACTGTCAACTATATGGAGCTACTACATGGCGAACCCTGAGGCCGACAGGAAGCAGCTGGTGAAGGTCTATATGCAGCGGAAGCTCAAGGCGGACGACATTACCGAGGCCGGTTTCTACCTGTTGCTTGACCATGTGCTTGACTACGTGAAAGGGTCTGCGATTTAGGATGGCCATCGCTTCGACCACACACAAGATAATTTATGAACATGACTCCATCTTGCAGGCTCAGCAGGCACAAGAGCAGTTCCGGCAAGCAGGGGTCACCGCCGCCAGCGATCTAACAAAAGCGTGGGCTGGCCCCATAGCTCAGATATACCTGCTGAACCGGACTATCGGCGAGAGCAGCCGGAACATCATCAGCGCAACAGACAAGGCGGTCAGCCATTTCAACCGTGTGATCGAGCGCGGCATGTCCAGCGCCACCGCTGCCGTTGGTGGGTTTACATCGAAGTTTATCAAAGACTTCGTGGACATGGGCAAGGCCGTCGAGGGCTGGCGCGTTGGCATGAAGGTTGCGTTACGCGACGCTGAGAAGGCGCAGCAGATGTTCGCCTATGGCAAGGCGGCCATGTTCAAGACACCGGCTCAGATACCTGAAATCATGGGCACGCTGAAGTATATGACGGTGGCCGGCATACCGACTCAGAACAAGCAGGGTGGTTATCACGGCACAGGTGGGTTCTTCGATGAGATAGCTGATACACACGCTATGTTCGCCTCAGAAGGCATCTCAATGCGCCAAACGGCATATATGGTCAACATGGCGCGGCAGGGCTACTGGCGGCGTGCAATGCGGTTTGGCTTCAACCGTTCCCAGTTCTCCGAATGGGCCGAGGGCCAGGGCTATACCGATATGTTCAAGGGCGGCAAGGTTAGCGGCGGGTTGACCGGTCAGGGCGACCTAGCGCTTGAGGCATTCTTGAAGAACAGGTTTGGTGGTGGTGCCGAAGAGACCATGAACACCTTGATGGGCGCTATGTCAGTATTGAAGGATGTTGCCAACCGATTCAAGATGGATATGGTGCAGTATGAGGGCGGCGCTTACGACACTTGGAAGGACATGGTCATCCGTGCGCGTGAGGCTGGCACCAGCTGGGCGGCAGGTGGTGGCCCGGAGAAGTACATGGCCTTGATCAACAAGGCCGGTGTTGGTGGCCTGCAGCTCGGCGAGCAGGCGCTCATGGGCGCTGCTGACTGGTTTGGTGGCCGGTTCAAGAAGAATCTAAGGGGCGAAGAGCCGGTTGATTATGCTGCTGCGCTTGGAATAACCGGGATACAGGGCGTCGGCGGACTTGCTACGATGGGGTTGACCGGGTTGACCAAGATTATCTCCGGCGAGGACAAGAGCGCGATGGCCGAGGCCATGCGTGAAGTATGGCGTGCCGGTGTCGATGAGATGCTGACGTTCTTGAAGAGCCCGGAACTCGCCGGGGCAATCAACGCGCTCGCATCGGAAATATTCCCCAACCTGATCAACATCTATGCCGAGCAGTTTGCCACAGTGTTTGCGGCACGGATGAAGGCCGGCATCACAATGGCGACAGAAGCGCCGTTGGCAACTTTGTTTGTGCTTGGCAAGAAGATGCTTGCCTCGATGGGCGGGTTCACTGCGGGTGGATACGCGGGTTACAAAATGTTTGGCAAGGCCGGGGTTATACCGGGTGCGCTCGCCGGCGGCATCGGTGTTCCTGCTCTTATGGCGGCTCCTCAAATCGGGAAGTCTATGGGCATGTTCCAACATGGCGGCCCCATCGGCGGCACTGGTGAGATACCTATCATCGCGCATGGTGGCGAGTTTATGATGAACGCCACCGCGACCAAGAAGTGGCTGCCAATCCTCAAGGCCATGAACGCACAGAGCTTGGCGGATGGCGGAATCGTTGGCAAAATATGGGGCGGGATGGGCGGAGTAAAGCTCACGCGAGACCCCGGTTCAGCACTCAATCGCCTAGCTACTCGCCGTGAGATATATTACAATGAGCTATTCACGCCAGAATATCCTTATGAGACTCCATCAGTTGACTCGTTCCGCCTGGGTGGCATGAGACCGGGCGATGCTTCTAAGATAATGCACGCATCATGGCTCAAGAAGATGATGCTCCGTATGAGAGTAAATCGTGGGTTCTTTGGAATGTTCCCATCTGGCGTCATGGGCAAGTGGGGGAGATGGGGGAAGATTGGTCGCGGCATAGGAAGAGCCGGAATCTATCATCTTGCCGAGACCGGAATCAGGGCTGGCGGAGCAGCTACATGGGCTGGCGCAACAGCAGAAGGCAGAAGACGCTATTACGAGCAGTATGCAGACCAGGGATATGGTTACGACATGTCAGAAGAGTGGGGCGATTTTCTTGCTGCCCCATTTGCGAAGCCATATCAAACATTCGTGGCGCGCAATATCATGGCGGACGAGGGCGATGTCCGGTCGTGGGGCATGGGTGATTTCATTGCAGCTGCGGGCGGCAGAGCGTGGGGTGGCCACGAGACATACGGCAATTTCGGCGGATGGATGCGCCGTGCTTCCGGTAGTGCCACGCAGATGCAGGAATTAACTCGTTATCGGGGCAGCCAACTTGCTGATGTGGTTATCAGGCAAGAACAGGAGTTTGCTCGTAGGCGGCATATACGTGATACAGAGGGCGATGATTTTGTTCGCGTGCCGGGCGGACTACCACTTGGCGGTGAGGTGGGCGCGGGCATGGGCGTTGATACGTCAGCGGGCGTGAACCACGCGATCAAGAGGATAAAGTCTGACATGGCCGCGATATTCGGCACGCCAGGCGTTGCCAGAGCTGGCGAAGGCCGCGTCATTACTGGAGGCCCTTATAGTCGCGTCTATGATCCGACCGCGTCGCTTAACGCCGCCCGCCAGCCCGTCCACTCGGAGGTCAACGACATATCTTGGGTGGGGTATTAGTTGATGAGAACCAGCAACAGCCCTAGCAAGAACCAGCATACCCCTACTATGAATGGTGATAGCAATATCAGCAGCACTATGGTCGCAATACCACTCAATCCAGCCCCACAATGCGGGCATGTAAATGTGGATGAGTCGATCATCCCGCCACATTTCTTGCATGGTTTCAAAGCCATATCCAATCTCCTTTTCAAGCTGATATTGGTACAGATGTTGAACGAACGCACGGTTTTGTCAAGTGAGCGCCGATGACGATCAAGAAGATTAGCACCCGGCAGGTTTATACAGCTGCGTTGGCAGACGAGGATGTGTTCCGGTTCTCATACAACGCATTGGGCCGCGAAGCTAGCGAGGCGGCAGAGCTGACGGTGGCGGCCACCAAGTTTGCTGACCTGAACCCTGACGATGACCCTGTTATCTGTGTCCAGTTCACATCCGGCCAAAAGATGTATTTTGACATAGAGGACAGGGGCCTCGACATTGACGATCTGGGCACTGAGCTGACAATCAGCGTTGTGCCCTCCTCATATCGGCTCTTAGAGCTCGGCCAGAACAAGCTGCTGGCCTACGTCTATTGCACCAAAGAGGACTTTGAGCTCTGGCAAAATACCACAGCAGGCCGTGAAGAGATGAGCAAACAATGGTTTGGCGCCACAGCACCGGGCGTGGAATATGAGATACGTGAACGGCTCAAATACCAGGATGACCCATGGACAGACCGGGAGATACTTGAAGACCTATCCGACATACATGGCATAAGCGTTTGCATAACAGCGACGGAGCGGACAGTTACTAAGACAAAGCCCGTGACAATCGACTGGACAGAAAACTTCTTTGCTGTTGTCAAGTCGCTCTATAACGGCCAGTTTGTCTCGGTCAAGTATGACAGCCTAGGCGACACTCTGTTCGTCATCGACGTGTTCGATGAACCGGCTTCATACCTCTCGATACTGGAGAACAAGCCGCTTGCTTCCCTCGACTTTGCCCATCCACAGCTGAAGGATGACGCCATATTTGAGCTGATGGGCGGTGAGGTAGATTTCAAGGCCGAGGACTACAAATGGGGTGAGACATGGACACAACCTCTTGACCCCGGACGGGCACGGCTGCCGATACACAATACCTACCTCCGGCGGCTGATGAGCGGCAAGGCCCCATATCCCGAGGACTTCTTTGCAATCGGCCAGATTGGGGTGTTGCTGAAGGCGAGCGCTGACCCGATCTACTCTGCGCTATCGCCTGCTATCCAGAAACGCATCTCGGACTTTTATCGGATCTTGCCGCATGACAATCGGCTGTTCAGATTGGCGCAGGACAAGTCGAAGGAGCTCAAGGTCTGGGCTGCTACCCGTCCCTTCTACTTCCGGCAGCTGAAGCGGCAGCCAGACATCTCTGACGCTGACCCGACCTCTCATGTAGTCAAGGAGGTGTGGAACGCCTCCAACTCGGTCGGCGAGGACATGGGCGTCATGGTCTATGCCCGCGAGCGGCGCTACGAGGCCGAGGATGACGAAGAACCACTGAACGGCACAGCAACCAGCAAGGGCAAGTTCTTGAAGGAGCTGCGAGAGACCATCACGTTCTACGAGGGCATGGTTCCGGGCGTGGCAAAGCCGGTCGCCAAATGCAAGATAACGATGATAGGCCGCCGGCTGGTTGAACTACGCCCCGCCGGGTTTGATGCTCACACCGCTGTCTCTGCTCAATACAATGAGTGGTATCATGAGAACGGCAAAGAGTTTGGGCATAGGGCGTCGTTTTTCAACTCAACGGCAGCGGCTGCCGCTAACTCCACAGGTTCAACAGGCTGGACACCGCAATGGGTGTGGGAGCCGAACGCAGGTATGGAGATCGAGGCATGGTTATACGACGAGCGTGGCTACCCAGTATGGCAGACCAAACGGGTGTTCGGGGTCACATACGAAGAATCTGGCGGAGAAGGTAACTCTGGCATCGACGATTACAACACACGCCCCCCCGAAGATTATGCTGTCAAGAGTGAGAGCGGAGACGGCAAGACCACGATCTATAACGACGCCTTTTATGAGAGGGGCAACAGCGGTGATTACCTAGGTGGTAATGGCGGGTCGTTTGGCACCACGTCCGGCACAGCTGGCGCGGCTGCCGTTGACAGCCAGAACAAGGGGAACGCCCACAAGCGCTATGAGCTCTCGCGTATCCAGAAGCTCGACAAGTATTCTGGTATCTCAAACAACACGTTCCACTGGATGATCCTGACCAATGACGGCTGGACGCAAGACCCAAGGTGCCTCGTATCCGCGACGGACACCTTCTACATGCCCATCGACAGGAGCATGATGCAGGTAATCGCCATGAATAAGGCGCTAGTCAACGGGCTGATGGTCAGCTGGCAGGATGAGCATGGTGTGCCCAACAACCAGCTGACGAAGAGCAAGGTGGAGATGATCCAGCAGAAATGCTATTATAACGTGAACTTCCCGGAGCCGGGCGACTCGCTGGAGGTTGTGAACGCAGGCCAACGTGTGGGAATGGCGCATCTGACTGATTGGGAGCTGGTAGCGGATATTGGCGCTCGGCTACATGCGCAGAAGACATCGTTACTGAACTCATATTCGATAGACCTGCACGGCTCGTTCCTCATCCCGGCTGGCACACGCATGAAGTTCACGACCCCGCAGAGGGAGATTATCCGGCATGGTGGCCGCAAAGAAACGTTATCAGAGACAACATATAAGGGCACGGTAGAGAATATGCGCATCTCACCGGACAGCAAAGGCTCGATGACGGCGAATATCGCCATGCGCGACTTCATAGGCCGGGGATCAATCTGATGGCCGGGCCACCGCGCAGCAAGCACGAGATTATGGGGCATAAATTGATTGACGGCGTTCCTGTGCCCTTGAGCCAGATGACGCCGGATGATAAGACGGCCTACGACCTGACGCCACCACCGTTACGACACGGGCAGATAGCAAGCCGTCTGCAAGGTGGTGAGAAAGCGCTGAACCTACTCGGGCGCTGTAACGGGATAACGGGCGGGCTTGAGAGCATGGAGGTGGTGGAGTTCATATCAACGTTGAGATGTAAGCCGTTGCCTGCCGAGCGGCTTGGCATGAACACCGACATCGACGGATACGAGCAATGTGCGCACTCAGTTGATTTTGGCAGTATCTTGCAGGGCTACTTCCCGGCGGCATGGAACCATCTAACTGACACATTGCGCATATTGTCTTTTTTTCCTTTTGCAGAGGATGGCTGGTTCCAATGGGCGTGTCAGGAGTGGTTGGGCTCCTCCGCTACTACGTCGGCTGCCCAGCCGGCCATCCTCACCTATCGTAGGGGCAAGGAACACGGCACAATGAAGAGTTACATGGGTGGCGCTTGGCCCACAGAGGATGCTGCTACCACCATGCCTCACCGGATCGTGGGTTTCTCCCAGGGTCGAGCGCTGCTCGATACACGACAGCTGCTCAACGATGATGGTGAGGATATTATTACCCGTGGCGCAGCTGGGGCCATAGAAGGTGTGGAATGGTCGAATGTATCGTCTGTGTCGGGTGGAATCGAGCTCTGGCATGTAGCGAACCAAAGACGCATATCTGTGATATGGGAGCAGGAGGCTCCGATCTATCGCAGTGATTCCTTCCCTGACGAGAGCATACCGCCGGTCCGCACCGAGATTGGCGAGCGGGTCATCTCTGCTACGATGTGGCATAGCAAGGTGGTGTTGCTCACGCACCAAATTACGAACGTCGCTGTTGGGAGACCTGCCGCAGACAACCTGATGCTAGAGGTTACGTATCGGCTGTATCTATACAATATCCAGACGGGCGACTTCCAGCAGGTCTATCCTGAAGGGGTGGCAACTGACAAGATATGGGTGCGCTATACCTCACATGGGACGGAAGGCCCCGACGATGTAACGCCACATCTCTTCGCTGCTGATACCCCGGAGGGGCTTTATTATGCCGGCGGGCGAACAGGCTCAGGCTTTGCGATTCAATGTTTGTTGCCCAACTCCAACGACGGGCTGCTCTATCTTCCGTTGAACTACGTGGAGCACGAAGGGGTGTTCACAACAGGCTCGTTGGCCGGCACTCTGATGACACAATCAGCTATCAGGCTCTATGCGTATGGGCTGATCCCGGACGAGAACGGCACGCTACCGTTCAAGGGATACGTTACCGGTCCCTACGGTGAGGCAGACAACATCGGGTTTTACAATGCCGCCCACAGCTTTTGCAATCTGACCGGAGATTGATATAATGCCAGCAGGAGAGAAATTGATATGAGCCAAAAAGAACGAGTGATACACGAGGACAAGGCAAGGCGGATGAACGAGGCGCACTTCCCGAAACGTGAACGGCGGCCACTTGGCTTCAGCCTGTTTATGCGCGACATCTCGCCACAACCAAAGTTCGGCAAGAAGGACACTATCCTCATGCCGAGCGCCAGATTTGGGCAATGGGTAGGGGTATGAAAAAAACGATATTCAAGACAACCTTCAGTTGGGCTAAGCGGCTATGGGACGTCCTCAGACGGACGGCCAAAGCTGCGCCGGGATACATGATGGACGCCACCAAGGCGCTGATCCCGATAGGGATTATTGGGCTGGCGATATGGCGGGTCTTCTTTGCGGCAACACCCTCCGCCGCTATAGACTGGGCATGGTCGTTTGTGATCCTGTGCTGTGGCGTTCTGTTCCTGGTGCTAGCGGTCGTGGTGCTCGACCATGTGATCGCGCGGTTGAAGAGATAACGCTGATGGCAGACTCAAGCACATTTATCAACGCGCTTGCTCCTGATGAGGTGGCAGTCTGCACCAGCGTCATGGATCGGTGCGGCGTGCATATCAAGGCGGACGGATATGCGCCGGACGGACGACGCGCCATTATCTTCTGCCGGAAACGATGCGCCTCGGACGGGAACTTTGCCCCAGCGCTTCAGCCAGTGTCCCAAGCGTTTGTGAGAGAAGATGAGGCTCGCAAATGGCTGGAGTGGCTTGACAGCGCAGTTAAGCGGGCGGGGGGCAGGGTATGACGATTATTCACGGCGATTGCCTAGCCAAGATGCGCGACATGGATGCGGCGAGCATTGACCTCGTGGTTACAGACCCTCCGTACGGTGTGGTGTTCATGGGCAAGGCGTGGGACAAAGCCGTGCCGGGTATTGACGTGTGGCGAGAGTGCCTGCGGGTCTTGAAGCCGGGCGCGTTCGCGTTTGTTATGAGTCTCCCTCGTCAGGACTGCTTGGCTCGGATGATATGTAACATTGAGGACGCTGGATTCTCAATAGCCCAATCAAGCATCTACTGGGCGTTTGCCACAGGATTCCCAAAGCTGCACTCAGTGGGCAAAGCCATCGACCGCAAGGCTGGCAAGGAGCGAGAAGTGGTTGACCGTCAAAAGCGAAAAGGCTCTGCGTTTATGAAAGAGGGGCAGAAGTGGCAATCTAATGGTAAAGCAATAGATGGGCGAAGCTCTGATCTTATTGCAATTCGTGTTGAGCAAATGTCAGCAGATGGCGTCCCCATCACCGCCCCCGCGACCCCCGAAGCCGCCCAGTTCGAGGGCTGGTGTCCTGCAAGTTCCCTGAAACCGGCAGTAGAAGTAATCATTTGTGCGCAAAAACCGATGAGCGAGAAGACGTATGCAGCCCAAGCGTTGGCTAGCCTTGAGGACGAGCATGTTGCACCGGGCTGTCTTAACATGGAGGCGGCGCGGATACCGATAAATGGAGATGATGGTCAAAACTTCCGTGAAGGAAGATACGAACGAAATACTGATAATGCGGCTGTGCCATTTGGCGCAAAGCCTGGAGAACGCCCAAGTTATACGAAACATCAACATCCCCAGGGCCGCTTCCCGGCTAATTTGATAGTGGAATCAGACGTGCTTAACGACGGGCGGGTGAGAGTATCTTGTTGGGGCAAGCATTACGCAGGAGACCGACGTGGCGGGGATAGCCATGTGGACTTTGCACATAATCAGAATGAGGAGCAGATAGCAAGACAAAACGCTTTAATTGGTGACTCCGGTTCCTTCAGCCGCTATTTCTCGCTGGATCAATGGTTCGCCAAGCGCCTCTCCGAGTTGCCCGAAGGCGTGCAGCGGACGTTCCCGTTTCTTGTGTGCCCCAAGCCCAGCAAGCGTGAGAAGAATAAGGGCTGTGAGGGGCTGGAAGAGAAGCCAGTATCAGAACGCTATCAAGGTGGTGGCGAAATAAAGACTTGGATAGACCGCAAGGATGGCAAAGGCAAAGTTGCAGTGAATGCTAAAATGCACCCAAGAGCCAACCACCATCCGACCTGTAAGCCCGTCAAGCTCATGTCTTGGCTCATAACCCTCGGCAGTCGTGAAGGCCAACTAGTCCTTGACCCGTTCATGGGCAGCGGAACTACAGGGGTGGCGGCCAAGATGCTCAACCGCCGTTTTGTGGGCATTGAGATGGAGCAGGAGTATGTTGACATAGCTGAGGCGCGTATCGAAGCGCACGCCACCCCGGCGCAGACAGAGATATTCTCCGGAGCAGCGGTATGACGATAGCCCTCGATGTCTTTGATTGCTACCCACCAGCAGAAGGGACGTGTGGCCGCCAGCAGGTCAACTTCCGGTTCAAGTTGGCTAACACTGCCTCAACCTACACATGGGACATCGATTGGGACACGGTGCATATCTACTTCAAGGCGGACGGCGGAACCTACGAGGCGATAGTCGATGATGGTGCTGTGGCAGACAAGCATTCTGACTACGTGCTGTTCTGCAAGAGCATGATTACCGCCAACACCTTTGCGGCTAACCAATGGGCGTGCGGCCATGCCCATACCCAAGGCGCATTTGTCTGGGACTTGCCAGCAGGCTTCCCGGACGGCAAGACGTATTGGCTCAAGATAGAGTTTGACGACACCAACGGCAGCTCGTATTCCGAAGAGTGGTGGTTTACAACAGCTGCTGCGTCGGACATCGGCCCTCGGAAACTCAGGTGGCTCGACACCAGCGATAACAAAGCCACTCAGCGCTTCGGGATATGTCCTTATGGTGGGACGGTCAGCATCCCTGCTCGGTTGAGCTGGGCTGCGGACAACCCATACGCGCCCACGGCCTATCATTTATGGGTCGAGCCGCTTCATATCCCGACTGAGACTACCGTGCGGCTCAAGATAGCGAATAGGGCTTATATGCCTGTTACGGGCACCTGGATCAAGATAACCTTCGATCCAAACGATGCTGACGGGTTGCCTATCCCGGCGCAGGGCTACATTGATGTTGAGCTGCAACTCACGTCCAACTCAGCGGACAGCAAGCCAGTGTTTGTAAGCCTTGCGTTTCATGTGTATGGTAAGGCAATAGCAAACCAGTTTGCGGCCAGCTCGTATGCCGCCAACGGGATAGCGAAGATGGACAGACTGAAACTGGACTTCTCCGCCGAGCTCTTCTCTAAAGAGACCGGCGATTACTTCAGGGACACATTAGGGATAAGTATGGAGGCATCATGAGTGAGAACGAGAAATCTGAGATGGCTAACATCCAACAACGAAAAATAGTTGAGAAAGAGAAGGCGCTAGAGCTCTTGGTATCCAAGTATAATGTCATGCAGCAACAGATTGATGTCTTGAGAAAAGACATTTGCCAGCAAAGGCAAGACATTGGTGGACTAGTAGCAACCACCGACATAAATCTCGATGAGATGATTAGCAGATTGTGGGGCGAAATCCATGATTCCCTTAACGATGCCCGCACATTGCCGCTATGCAAAACACCGAATAGCTGGACAATCGATAGAATACGAGATGCGGTCAATCGGTGCCTTGCCATTATCCGCGACGGGGAGAGCTATGCAGAAGTCATAGTCCCGTTAAGCGGAGGGGATAATATCCCGGTTAGGTCATTTTCGCTGCGAGTATCCGCTATCTGCAGGCGACCCTATGAAGAGGCGAACATAGAACAAGAGATATTTCTTACGGGAACGTTGGTGCTTGGATGCACGAGTAAGTATTTCTGTTGGATGATAGCATGAGTGAGAACGAGAAATCTGAGATGGCTAACATCCAACGCGGCAGATTGGTTATATGACGGTCAGAGGGAGTGTCCACCAAAGGAGAATTGTGAAGAAGTGCGACCTAACGTATGACAAATGGGCTGCGGCAGCAGGGCTTACAGCATGAGAATAATCCATCTGTCCGACCTACACCTGACTACTGACGAGAAACACCGGAATAACCAGAACGCATGGCGGCTGGCGGAGCATATCATCAGCAAGTATGCTACTGCTCCCGGTGAGACGGTCGTTGTGGCGACCGGCGACCTCACTGACAACGCTCTTGAAGATGAGCGGCGTGCTCTGATTGCGCTCTTGGCGTTGTTGCGGATGCACTTTATTGTTTTGTGCTGCCCCGGCAACCATGACTACGCCTGCCGCGGTATTGACTTCACGCCGGAGTCCGTCCCGCTGTTCAGGAAGGTAGTCCGCATGGACGCTCCGCCTATCGTATGGCAATCAGAGCATGAGCCGATAACGTTCATCGGCCTCGATAGCGCTGATCCGCAAGACAATGTGTGGGTTGCTCGTGGCATCATCGGCAAGCAACAGCTGGCCGGGCTGAATAGGCTGCTTGACCTTCATAAGAAACGAGGGCGGGTGGTTGTGGTCTATCTCCACCATCATCCGATTGTGCATAAGGTCGGGTGTGCGTTGAAAGACAACATCGCGCTTATGAACCGTATGAAGGGGCGCGTAGCTGCTTGCCTATTCGGGCATAATCACGAGTCGGGCGCTTACATCGACCAATTTGACGGGCTACCGCTGCTCTTGGCTAGTGGCATGTCCACTGAACCTGATCAGAACAACAATCTCTCATATCGGGTCATCCTGACCCACGGCGGGCGGGTTGAACAGGGCGTTTATACCGAGACAATAAGGGGAACATAATGGCAGAGCCAACAGTCATACCAGCACAGCGGACTTGGGTCGCACGCACGGGCACAAGCTACGAGGTGAGCGGTGAGACACATACCATAACCGTAACTGCACTTAGCTTTGAGCTCAACGTATCGCTCGACGAGACCAAGAAGAACCTCATCGTAGCTAGCTCCAGCGGCACTGGGGCGCTATCAAAGATATATTCTGGCAGCCCGTCGTCGGGGCAGATACTCATTAACCACAACAACAATACCTGCACCTGCCATGCTGACGATGTGGGCACAATCACGATCACCTATTGGGGCGATGGCTCACATGTTGGCGCACAGGCGCTAAACGACATGGTGGAGGCCACCGAGAAGGCGTATAAAGCAGCACGGCCCGGCCATATTTCCAAGACGGATGGTGAAGACAACAAGTTTGATGTGGACGCTGGCAACTTCTATTCAGCGTCCACTGACATTAGCGGTATGAGCTATGCGGGTGATACGGACGTTGACCTCGACCTCATCTGCGATGCGCATGGCACAGCGGCAAGCAAGTGGGTAAAGATACTACTCGGCATTACCGAGAACACACCCGGAGTGGGGAAGCTATCGACGTCCGTTTCCGCTGATTGCGATACTGAGGGGGCTGCGGAGGTTGTTGCTGTCATAGCGATCGCCAACTGTGTGCCTATCGGCCATATCATCTACCGGAACGACCATGCGCTGATTGACGATGCAGACCATATCTGCAACTATGATGGCCGGGTATTCGGTAGCGATAGCGCCGGCAAGACGGTCATCGAGAATGTGACCGTTGACGAGGGTGATAACGTGCGCGGCCAGCAAGTCTATTTTGACAGCGATAATCATGTATCCAAAGCTGTCAATACATCTGAAGCAACGCTTGCCGATGGCATCATCTCGCTGGTTACGGGCACAACAACATGTCAAGTGCAAACAGGCGGCTCGTTCACATACGAGACTGGCGACATTGACCACAACGTGTTCATAAATGCCACCGCTAAGATGTATCTCACGGCCAATGCTGGTCATGCGTCAGAGGATCAAGACATCACAGCGGGGCGGTGGACACAGAACATGGGCAAGGTCTTCGATACCAACTATGTTGACCTAAACTATCCCGGCTTCATCTCGTTGAACGATGGTGATGATCCGATTGAAGGTCAATATCGGCACGATGGGTCAGCAGCGCTCGGCGAATCGATGCGGCCAAAAGTATCTACCGATGACGAGAAATGGGTAGAGCAGGCCGATTCAGATGATGGAGTCAACATTGATGCCATAGGTGTTGTAACGGCGGTGGACGGTAACTATTGCACGGTCAAGGACCGGTTCTTATGGAAGACAGCTGACTTCGGCGGCACAAAGCCATGTTCTCTAAATGGCGGTGGCGCAGGCGACAAGTTCTTCATGCACACATCTGCCGGGCAGGGCACATTCACCGAAAATATCGCCCCCGATATATGGAATCAGGAGATGGGCTATCAAAAGAATGCGGGCGAGACTTTGTTCGAGATATACATGAAGCCCGGCAGCCTTGGAGGCACAGAAGACCCATACGAATTTGAATGCTCATCTGTTGACAAGCACGACGCTGTCTATGCTCACCCGTTAACTGGCGTCCTGTATGAAGCAGAGAGTGATAACGATGATCATGTCAACGTGGTTGGCATAGTGAAGAGCATTAACGCGGCGGGCACACGATGCAACATTTATAGACCGGGTGATGTAGTCCCTGATGGCAACAACTATGTGGGCAAGCTATATCTTAACCCCGATGCGGCAGCAACGCCAAATTATAGCGTGAACGAAGACAAGCAGCCTGGCAACTGGAGCATCTTGATAGGCCAGCCGAGAGGCGCTAACGAGACTGGGTTCCTCGTGGATATTCAGACAACGGGCATCTATGGCAAGAATGGGCGAATTGGTGTTGGCAAGGAAGGGTGTGTCCGTGCGTGGAGCAATCCGGCGGGCATCGCGATGAGTAAGGCCGTTGATTTTGGGACTGTTGATCCTACGATGGAACATTATTATGTGCAACTGACGAGCAGAACCAGTGCCAATCGTATCAGGGGTGTTGCAGAAGAAACGTCGGTGGTAGATTATTGGAACACGCAGGGTCGTGGCGCAGATGACAATAGAGAGATTGTTCTCGTACGTGTTCAGGACATTCACTTCAACCCTGCCGTCACGTGGCCCGACATTGGGACATATTTCAGCTCCACATTAGGTGGGTTTGTCGCTGCGGTAGCGCCGGGGTCGTGGCAGAAGCGGGTGTGTACCCGCGCCGAGAATGATCACACCATTCTTGTATGTCCTGAGATGCAGGGATGGATCCCCGCCGATGGCCCCTGGGAACCTGTAGCTGAGAGGAGCTACATTGCCCCATGCGACCCTCCTGCCGAGCCACATGGGTATGACCCGATGCGGTCTTGGGATACATCGGACGCGGTCTCCAAGCTAACGAACAAGTTCACAAGTAAGCATATTATCATTCAGGCAACGACAGCTATTGCAAGCAGTGTGCTATGCTTTGCTCAGTCAGTTGGGGTAGGGGCAACATCTTACACAGAGTTCGACCTGCGTAAGATACATGGCGCTGCTGACGAGTCTGTCCTCTCCACGACAGGGAAGCTTGTCGGCCTTGCTGACGCGCCACGAGGTAACACAACGGACGATGCGACTTATGGCACGGGTGCAGGGCATATTGCCGCCGTGCTTGATGCGACCAAGTTCCCGCTCGTCAAGGGCGATGTGCTCTACTGGACAGCCGATCCTGATGGCGGGGATGCGCATGGAACAGACCCCTATGGTGTCGGCATTTTACTCAATATGTATGGGATAAAGAGCTAATGCGATATGAACCACCGCTCATAATCACGATTGACAATGCCGTGTTGGCAGCTGCGATTGGGCCGAGCATCTCATGCACGGGCTTCGGCGGCGCTGTGAACTGCGACTGAATATAGGAGATAAATCATGCTGACAGCAGAGTTGATGATCCGAGATTATTCATGGGAGATGACAACTGGATGTTAGCCAAGACAGGTAAGCCGCCGGAGGTAAAGTATTGATAGCCGTAGTCATCACCACATACGCTGAGGATGCAGAGGTTACCAAGTGCATTGATGCCATCCTAAAACAGACCGTATTCAAGCAGCTCAAGATTGTTGTTATCAACAACAATTCCTGTTTCGACACCTTTCAGCATATTGCGCCATACGTGAAGCACGGCATCGACGCCATCGGGCTGCCACAAAACATCGGCAGGATACGAGCCCCAGACCTAGCGTTCCGGTATCTTGAATTGCAGGACAAGTATTCCCATTTTGTATCAATCGATGCAGATATGCTCGTGGAGCCTGACACGCTTGAAAAACTGCGAATACTTATGTCCGCCAACCCTGTAATCGGGCTCCTCAGTCCAATGTATATACGCGGCACCGATCACAACAACATCCTTGAAGATGCAATCTTCATTAAGGGCAAGGCCAAAGAAATACCGTCGCTAATACCCAACTTCATGCGAATGACACCGCGCGTAGTCGAGGCCTGTTTCATGGTATCCAGAGCCTGCTATAAAGCCTTCCAGATCAAGCATCAAGGCATCTTTATGACGACCGTTTCAACCCCATATTCGCTGGCCGGTGGTCAGGGCAACGACTTCATGCGACATCTGAAACCGATGGGTTTCCAATTCGGTTATCATAAAGACGCCTTTGTGCAAGCCATAAAGAACAGCTGCGACACGGGGGGGCCAAACGGGTACCTCGCATGGAAGCGCAAACATCGAGCCAACCGGGGCGCGGTCACAGCGCCCGTCCCAATAGGTGAAGGTTTCTATGATGCTTGATCCATATCTCTCAGACTGCAACAACCGGCGACGGATATATGCCACTCGACCCAGGAACAACACTTCACATCGTAATGACCCGCAACGGCATATTCACCGAAGAGGGTTATGGGTTTGGAGTAGAAATCAACAAGTACGGCGTAAAAGCATAAACGAAAGGGATTAATATGGCTACATGGGAACTCGAAGTAACGCCGATTGACGTTGAACGCAAAGAGGTAAGCGTTACCGCAACACGGACTGATGGCGCTGATGTGCGTGTCTTCAGGATCATAACCGCCCTGCTGGACAGCGAGAAGAACAAGCAGGCGATCAAAGACCACATCTGGGCACAATACGCCAAAGATGTTGCCAAGAAGGAAGACTGTGAAGGCTTCATCGGTGATTTTGCAGCAGCAGCGAAGGCCGAGCTAGAATCAAAAGAATCGAAGGAGGCGTAAATGTCAGACATAAGCCAAAATTGGGACGCGTCTTTTAGCGTCATTGACGCAGCTATTACATTGACCGAAGGCGTAACTGAAAGCAACACATCCGCAGAACTCGACCTTGACGGCAAGTCTGTCTCCATTGTTACAATCGATGCAGATTATTCCGACCACGCCAAAGCGACCGGTGGGCTCGTAATAAGGATCATCCGCGCCATCGACGCCAGCGACTATGAGTCTGACGACGGGGCAGCGATAATGTTTGAAATGCCATTCACACAAAATGGCACCGAGCGCAAATCCTTCCCGCTGAGCGCAAATCAGTTCAGCAAGTTCAAACTGAAAATGGACTGGTTGAACTCCACCAGCGGCTCGTCTGTCACCATTGCCACCGCCATCAAATACGCCGTCGGCCAAGTGGTGTAAATCCCATGCTGAAACCAGTATTAGGGACACAACTCAACCATGGCCATCCGCTCGCTCAGGGGCTTGTCGGCTGCTGGTTGCTGAACGAAGGGTGCGGGGATAAAGTTTATGACCAGAGTGGCAATAGCAACATAGGCACTCTAACCAATATGGCCGGCACATCCGCGTCAGGCTGGAGTCTGGGGGATAATGGTCTTGCGTTGGCATTTGATGGGAACGATGACTATGTGAACATTACCAACAATATCTTCAATGCTACCCCAGCGGGCACTATCATCGTGCGGTTCAACATCAACACCGGGGGGGTAGTCAATTACTTCTATTGTGGAGGTGAAACGAATCGTTTGAGGTTCTACTATGGCAGCGACGGCAAGATTTATGCGTATGCCGGTTCTTGGGTGCTCGGAACATCAACGATTTCTACTAACACATGGTACACAGCAATGCTTGTATGGGATGCGCTTGGAGCCAGGATACATCTTGACTACAGTTTGTATAGCACAGGCGGAACACCCGGCGGCACTGCCGGTCACACTGACCGAGAACGGTTTGGTGCTGACGAGGCTGGTGCAAACGCTATGACGGGTAAGATTAGCCATGTATTGACATATCTCAGGGCACTCACGCCCAACGAGATATACAGCGTAGTAGCAGCCCCCTTCGCCATGTTCGACCAGCGGCGGATATGGGCGGTGGCCCCTTCTGGCCATGTCCCATACTTTTTACTAATTAGGAGAGCATAATGAATACAAATCCGATCCCGGCGGTTGCGAACGTCCGGACTGCCGACCTGGTGGCGAGGGCAGATGGCTCTCCTATTACGGCTGGCACAGTCAACTATTACGTCAGGGCCAAGACCGGTGCTAACGCCACAAAATGGTTTAAGACCTCCGATGGTTCGTGGGATGCGGCAGAACAGGTTGCTGGCAGCATGACTCACATGGCAGATGGCCATTGGCGGGTCAGTATAGATGCAGCTTGTTGGATAGATGGCGTGGAATATGTCGAATACGCCAAAGAGGATGGGGACTTACATGTTCCTGTTAGTGCTGATTCTGTCTGCCATTATCGAGAGAGCATCGATTCGAGTGGTAATGTGGCAGCCGACGTGGTTGAGATTAGTGGTGACTCAGGCGCGGCGAACAACCTTGAGCTGGACTATGACGGCACGGGCTACGCGAAGGTCAACTCAACTATTGGGACTACTACCACTAATACCGACATGCGAGGCACGGACGGGGCGAATACAACTACCCCACCAACGGTAAACGAGGTACGAGATGGCATCCTTGACGACGCTACACGCTTCAGCGGTGGTAACATCGATGTAGCTATATCGACTAGGGGCACATCTGCCAATCAGGTGACCATCTTGAATAGACTTGGCTCATGGACAGGCACGGGCATCAACACGGTGCTCGGCGCGTTCACAGCCATCTTCAGCAAAGTAGCGAGCAAGCCGTCTGACATCACTGGCACGGGTGATCCCACCACAGATAGTCTTGAGGCCATACGAGATACTGCCCCAATGGGTAGCACTATGGTTGGAACGGATGGTGCTGCATTGGCAGCGAATTACACGGGAACAAGAGCTGGTTATTTAGACAATATCTCAGCTGGTGCAGTCGCACTTAACTCAACCGTCGCCAAGAATGCAACAGTAGCTCTGGACGCCACGGTAGCCAAAGATGCCACGGTAGCCAAAGCAGCGGCGCTGGCCACGGTAGATGGTAACGTGGATGCCATCTTGGTTGACACTAACACCACAATCCCAAATCTTATCGCGGCATTAAACGACCCAACATCTGCGGCAGTCGCAACAGCAGTCCTCGAGAAGGTGCTTGCGACCCACAAGGGTGTATCAGGGTCGCTTGCAGAGGCTCTTTGGTTTGTGTTTAACATGAAGAAGGGCACGAAGGAAGAGGTTGTGGAGAGTGCGCCCAACTATCAACGGAAGTTCTATGACAACGATGGCAACCTGCTGGCAACAAAGAATCTGTTTGGTGTTGATGGGAATCCTGCCGACCCATCAACAACGGCAATAGCCAAGACGGAGACCGTGTAATGGCAGCTACTGTTCAATTACTGTTGGAAGGTTTAAGCGGCAGTCCAGGCTACATGCTGCTTGATGGGCTATCCGCTGCTACCGTTGGTGCTGAGACGCCGGGCGACAGGACGTTGGACATCGAGTTCTATAACCGCACGATGGATATAGACGAGTCTGTGCGCACGATGGACATCGAGTCATAAAGAGGAGCAGGACATGAGTTTTGAGTCGTTCGCCAAAGCCCCGCACGCTATGTTAGACTTTAAGTTTAACTGGGCATACGGGTATCTAGAGGATGGAGAAACCATCACCAGCTATAGCATAATTGCTGATGGCGGAATAACGGTCGACAGCTCCAGCAAGTCAGGCAACAAGGTAATAGTCTGGCTGTCTGGGGGGAGGGTAGGCCACAATTATAACGTAACCTGCCGGGCTATTACATCCTTTGGCCGGACAGATGACAAGACTATGCAAATCAGGGTGAGACAAACGTAAAACCACAACACTTTATGGAGGAAGCAATGAGAAGAACAATTACAGTCCTGCTGCTTGCGGCGGCCATCATGGTTGCCACGGGCTGCTCAATCAAATGGCTTGGTGACAAGCGCAACCTACAGCAGACTGGCGACTTGGTGCGAAGCACGGCCTCGACATCGATGGTCTTGGCGCATCAGCAGTGGCCGGACGAAGGTGACTGGGAGACGCACGTCTGCTCGACAGCAACTGTGGTGCTCGCGGCGCTCGATGGCGACGCTACTGCTGTTGCAACGGTCAACCAGATGTTAGCCGAAGCTCAACCGGCGGCGCTGTTGGTGGGCGGCGAACAGATGACGATTGAGATGCGAAAATTACTGCTAGGGCTACTCGCACATATCGCTGTCCAATATGACCTTGAGGGGTGGGGCGCGGTCATTGCAAGCGCCATTGACTTCGCCGACACCTACTTGCAGGCAGAGGTCACGACGGATTACGAGGTCTGGTATCTCATACGACAGCTCTTTACGGGTATTGTCGAGGGCTGCGAACTTATCAACGGAGGTGAATAACGTGGACGCAGCATCAGTTCTCACGATAATGGCGGCGGGCATAAAGGTACTCAAGGTCTTGATCCCGCTTGCGATCAAAATCTATAACGCGGTCAAGGACAAGAATGAACCTGAGTTCACAAAAGAGAACGCGACGGACAAGCTCATTGAGATGGCTAAGGCCAACGGCAAGGTGATCGGGCATACCGAGGCGAAGATTGCGATTGAGGCTGTGCATTTGGCTACTGCAAAGGCCACGCGGGTGAAGGCGCTTGATACAACGCCGGTGGTGAAGGACAAGAAGGGTGCGGGATTAGGGAAGGTGAAGAAATGAAACCAGATATAGGAGTGCATGTCATGGGAAAGGATACTCGCGGGAAGCGAGATGGCACTGGGCCACACAAGGATAGTTACCAAAAGCGGAGCGGCAAAAAGGGCAAGCGGCAAGAGCGCGGCGAGCCATGTCCAAACAAAGGGGGGAAATGAGTCCACTATGCTAGACACCCGCATCCGCAAATGCCCGGAGAACCATCACGTCATACTGGGCAACTTTGAGTTCCCGCGCGAGTTCGCGTGCAAGTGCGGTTGCGGGGCGTGCGATATTGACTGGCGGGTTTGGTACGTCTGCCAGCTGATACGGATACGGTTCAATGCGCCGGTTACCGTGCGCTCCGCTTGTCGTTGCGATGCGCTCAATCAGCACATCGGCGGCAGCCCGCGCAGCGACCATCTCTACGGCTGGGCAGCGGACATCGTCGTGCAGGGCATCAAGCCGGACGACGTGGCCCGTTTTGCGGCGACGCTCGATGGGGTTAAACGAATCGGCGTCTATGAGCCCGGCGGCAAGAATGGCGCGTCGGGCTTCGTTCACACCGGCGTCAAGGACAGAGGACAGAATACGTGGCGGAGCTGGCGGTTTGACCCGCAGCGGAAACTAATCGAATGGAGCTAGCTGAAGTGGCAAACGGAGACATGGAAAGCGCGAAACAGAACGGTATGCGCTTTGGTCGGCTGGAGCAAGGACTAGAGGATACTACCAAGCGACTTGACCGACGCTCAAAGGAATGCGGGGACAAGTTTGCCGACATATTCGGACGCTTGAATAATCTGCCGGATCAGATTGCAACGGCGGTCAAAGAGCAGATTGCAACGGCGGTCAAGCCAGAAATACTGCTCGCCGTCAGAGATGAAATAGACTCCGTGCTGAATGGACGGCAGACCAATCGCACTCGGCTAAGCAGGTATGGTCGGCCCGCCGTTCTTTGGACTGCCGTCGCTGTGATTGTCAGCGCGGTCGCAGATTTCCTTGCGCCAGTTTTAGACAAGATGTTGAGTAACCCATGATGGCAGATAGCGAAATGCAGATGCGGCTCGCGGTGCGCATCAAGAGCCTTATGAAGGCAGACCAGATACTACTCGGCCTCCGTTGGCAGGAGGGGCTGACCGTCTCGGAGGTTGCACAGGTGTTAGAAAGACCGGAAGACAGCATCCGCGCAGAGTTGGATAATCTATATAGAAAACTATTCAAGGGACTTGAAGGAGAAGAAACGTATGACACAAAGGATATACAGACGATACACCATTGACCCGGTGCTTGCTGCGGCAACAGGGACTGGCAAGCTCTCGTTAGGGCACAAGGCGGGGATGATACGGCAGATAGCTGCTGCATGTGACTCAACCGACTTCGACCTACGGCTCGGCACAAAGACTGCGTTTGCCGATGACGACATATCTCAGGTCTTTCGCAGCCTGACGATCAACAAATGGCTCGTTGACAATGACCAGCCGGTATTCTTTCACAACACGTATGCAGCGGAGCCGGCTGATTGCCTCACCGAGCTATATTACAGGGTGAAGAATGACGACGGGGTCACGACGGGCGATATTGAGCTGATATTGACCATCGACATTGAGCCGGCCGTACTGGAGAGCGGGACTGCTACTGCGGACTAGTCTCCGAATACTCCGAGCACTTGATCACGGTCGAGCATCAGGTGCTCATGCCCGTCAAGCGTTAGCCTGATGCCTGCGCTCTGCGAGAACATTATGCGGCTGCCTTTGGTGAACTCGTTATCGGCTGGCTCGCCGTTGAGCATCACCTTCCCGAATGCTATCACCGTGCCTGAGCTTGCCCGGCGTCTGGCCTTGTTAGGGATGATGATCCCGCCAGCGCTTGTCCCTTCTGGCGCGTCAACGGTAACAAGCAGCCGGTCGTAGAACGGGGCGAACTCTTTGGTTCCGTCTGTGCCCTCTCGTATTTCTCCGTGGATGCCACGCACCGAGATAATCACGTATTTCTCGCCCTCCAATTCACACGGCATTGCGCCGGCTCTGGTATAAGCGACCTTCATACCAGTCCGTGCCAGCATCTTGACGAATGGCGTGAACGGTCTGTCCTCCTGTCGTGCGAGGTCGTAGCGCGTCTCATAGACGGTGCAATCATGGCCGACAGCAACGACTGTGCCGGCCATCGACGCATCTTGGGCGCTCTCTGGGATATGGATGTGCCCTTTCATTGAGGCGCGCTCGCCAGGACGGATCAGCACAAGGTCTCGCGCGGGTTTAAGCATTAGTCATTCTCCTATGTCTGTCGTTAGTGGATAGAATTGTCCACACTTGTTGATAAGTATAGGCAATTCTATACATATTATCTTCACTGCCCCTTATCTTCACGACACCGAACTTTTAGCCACATCACATCGCCCACTAGGAGCAAGATGTAGGCTGCGACCCCGAACTCCACGGCGTATTCAGATAGCATTAACACTCAGATAGCAGAATAATCGCTTTGTCAAACATCTTTACGCCGGCTGCCCAAGTATCGGGCGGCTGTATTTCTACCCACTCGTGGCGGCACGTCTCGCATCGATGGCGAGTTAGGCTACCGTCATAAAATCCTCCGCGCCCTTCGCCACAATGGGCTGTAAATTGCGCGTCATAGGTTTTAGATATAATCTTGTTCATCTCGCCACACCAGTAGCAGATTGGATCGTCCCAGCTGTGCTTCTTCTTGTCTGTCATTTTACAGCCCACATTTCAATTTTATACCCATCATAAGGGGGGGCGATCCCACCTTTCACGTCTCGTTGTTTTCATTCTTATTCTCTATAGTGAGAAGGAATGTATATCGTGCCAGGCCCATTACACACTTTGCATACATCCAGATACAACGCCAGCAGGTCGCAATAGTTGGCCATGTCGATAACAGAATCTAACACCGGCTCGTTCTTTGGCGGCGTGCGTTGCTCAAACAGGTTTGCCAGTCGCGTCAACTTAACCGCGATCATCGAGAGTATCGTCTGCTCCGGTTTCCGCAAAGTGGCTCCTGCCATCGCCTTGAAGTTCCAGAACCTGTCCTCTGGCCGGGCGTAGTCATCGGACTTGCCACGCATCAAGGCTAGCTTCCGCTGCTGCAAGTCGGCGAATGCTGTCTCAAACTCTGCCCAGTTCATTCATCTTCCCTCACCATGACCCCGCGGGGGTATAATAGGCGGTCTGTGGTGTCTGTCATAGGTCTCTCCCTTCGTCTTTCCCATATCCAAAACTGTGTCTGCCGAATCCCACAGTTCGGACTCCGGCGCTACAACAAATATCGTGCCACGTCTTTTCGCTAGTCGCTTCAACATCGCCCCCAGCCGGTCCAGGGTTTCACCATCCATCATCGATAGATCTGACGCCACATCGTAATAAGCAACATGATCATTCTCGCCCACCACGTCCGCTAATGCAAATGCTGACGCAAATTGGATACATACCCGGTCGGTATGGTTGAACCGGTCCGGCGGGGGGGACAGAACGATTGCTGCCCCATGATGGGTGAACTCTATCTGTATAGGCGGTCTCAGCTGCCAAAGATACATCCACAGCCGGGCGTTCAAACACTTGCAGATGTGGTTCAAGCGTTTGGCCGGTATCGCCGAGCCGTATGCAGTATGCCAGAACTTGTATATCTTGTGCTGCCTCTCCAGCGCCTCGATTTCCTTGTCAACATCTGCTATCCGCGTCTCGCAAGCACGCTTTGCCTCAAGTTGTATCTTGAAGGCGGCCTCAGCTATGCTCAGCCCTTCCCCGCCGGTGCTGGCGGTGGCCTTTGCACGGTCCACTTTGTCGTATGCTAGGCGGATAGCCTGCTGAAATGTCCTCAGCTTCCGTTGGTGGTCGAGCTTCCGGTATTGTGTCATGTTAATCTGTTTTTTCACAGCGTCGCCTAACGCTTTGGCGCGAGCGGCCCTCTTTTCCATCATCGTGCCACCGATCAACAAGGCAGTTATCAATTTACGTCTCATTATGGTGCAATTTACATAATTCTGGAAGATTGTATTGCTCGTCCAGATATGCAGACACCCTAACATCATCGGAGAACGCTCAAATGCAGAGGCCGGCTCCACGCCCTTGCGGTTGTCCTGTGATGTTGGCTCGTTATACCCGGCGGCTGTCGGGATAATTCTGACGGCGTTCCTGGCAACTATACGGTGCTCGTAAGTGGTGGTGTCAGTGACGAACTGCACCGTGGGGATGAGACCGGGTCGTTTCAACGAATTCGTGCCGCTCGCGTCCGCCATGTGGGCGCTGAACCCCCAGAATAGCGCCTTACCGAGTAATGTCTTGCCGGAACCGCGCTCGCCTGTTACCACGACCAGCCCGCTATCACTGAAATGTTTGATAGACAGGGACAGGCAGCCAAAGTTCCTGATGTTGACCTGTTTGATCATTTGCCAGCCGATGTCTCAAAGAGTGTGCCGTCGGCGTGGTTGCAGCTTTTCATTTCGGGTGCGGGCTCGCTACTGAACTCGGCAGTCAGCCGTTTGAACACATCGCTAGCGTTCTCCGCGTGATATGCCCCCATGCCCTTAAACTTATGACAGCCGCCACAGCCCGCCCACAACCACTTGATGTCCCACAGCAAGGCCCGCAGTTTTACGATCCGCTTGAATAGAGATTTGTTTGCCGTAGATTGAAGGTGGGCGATCTCTTTTGCCAGCGAGCAGATTGTCCCGGCCATATCCCTGCCTACGGGATAGCCCTTCCATGTCTCAAGGCCGGCGTTAGGGTTTCGTGTAGCCCGTCTCTTAATCTCGACTAGCGGCAATTTCGTCCAGCCGTTTATCGCCTTTGGATGGTGCGACAGCAACCCCTTGCCTTTGTATTTGGCGTCCTGCATCAACAATAGGATTTTGTCAGTGAGCTTGGCGGGAACAATGTAGTAGAATAAGTGTGGGGCGTTTTGTCCCCATCCGCCATAATCCAGGTTCTTGGCTTTCTTGGTGTCGGCCTTGAAGTCGGAAACTGAGACCTTGATCTCGATTTCCGTGGCGCGCCCGTCAGCGCGAATGCCGAATACATCGGGGCGTCCCCATATCGTCTCAGGGCGCTCAAACAGAATCGTATCGCAATGCTGGTCATAGCGTAACCACGCCGCCGCTATCGCCCTGAGTGCCGTTACTCCAATCATTTGACCTTCTTGACTAGCGGGCCTAGCTCGCAACCCGCGAACGGGTTCGCGGACAATTCCGTCCATGGGATGGCTGTTTTATGTGTCATAATTCTACTCCCATGTCGTCGAGGGCGGCTCTAAGCTCATCGAAGTCTTTCTGTGTCTCAGGTTGATGGCGGATGAGGGCCTGGGCTATATAGACTGCGGCATCACAAGCGATTGTATCCGCCGCCTCAATCAGCCGCTCGACCTTCGCGTCGTCATACCGAGGCGTTTCGCTGGCGTCAACAACGTGATCAGGTTTGACCTCTGGCGGTGCTACCTGCGTGCAATCGTCGAGGTTGTTGGCTATCCTACGTCTGTCGTCAGGGCACTCTTGGTGTAACATTCTTACTCCGTCGATCATGGTGTTGGTTTTGTGGGAGGCATCAGGAACACAGCCAGACCCGTCGCATGTTCCGCAGCGGCTTTCGGGGTGTGTATGATAGCCAGCGCCGCCACATTCAGGGCATTCGACCATATTGCTGACGCCAGCAACATGGTCAACCGTGTCTTTACGTTCGCTCATCTCGCCACCGCCTTTATGATATATCCAGCGCCTCCACACTTACTGCACCATTCTTGACCTGGCGGGTTTGGAATGAAACCTATGCCCGTGTCGTTACACTGATCGCAATTCTCAATCACGTCATTGGAGTCATTATATGCAGGCTGGTTAACCACATCACGCAAAATGCTACGCGATATGCGACGATTGACTGATGATCTACCTGTAGGGACAATTATTGTTGATATGCTCATCTCGCCACCGCCTTTCCGGCAACGATATGGTGAGTGAGTGCGTGTCCAACCCTTGAGATACTACCAATTCCAAATCGTTGTTCTAGACCATATAAATCATCCCCGTAGTCAGAACCATACCCGCTACTCCATAAACCTACTGTCCACGAATGTAGATCGTTTGACCACTCCAGCATCTGAACACCAATGCTGCAATCACAATCATCGCTCGTCGTAAGCAAATCCCCTTGGCAGAACTCATCCGTTACCTGCTCGCATACTATACACCGCACATCGTCCGGGATGTTCTCAGGGTCGAGGTCGCGGAGCATGACGGCTTTAATATAACCATGGAAGCTGTTTTCCATTTGAACCCATATATCACTATTCCAAAGGTGTTTTACGCTGTTCCAATTACCGAGTTCCCATGGGCTATTCTCAGTATCTCGCACATACACACTATATCGCTTGCTCATTTACCTCTCCGTCATTCATTACGTGTCCCCTTTTTCGCACTACCCCATTACTAAGGCTGTCTGGGCCTTCGTGATGCAATATCAGATTGGAGACGGGATGTTCTCTCGGTTTTATGATTTCGTCGATGAGAATATGGCCGACTGGATCATCAAACTCAGATGTAACTTCCCAATGGTCAAAGATAGATAGCACGAGGGGGGCTCTACCAGCCAACGCACCGCACTTTGCTTTAATGAGGTGTACATCTTTTTCGTCTGCTACAATATCACCCTCAAAGATGCCGTCTGGGGCATCTGGTAATTGTGCACACACCACACACCGCACATCATCCGGGATGTTCTCAGGGTCAATGTCGCGGAGCAGGGCGGTTGATATGTCAGAGTAGTATCGTGGCGCTTGCATATTAGGCCACAGGGTCACATGCTCTAAGCCGGATTTTGTGAACCAAATGGTAAAGTTCTCAGTCCATTTCTTGAACGGGCTGTTCTCGTTATCCCTTACATACACGCTAAATTGCTTGCTCATTATTTGCCCTCCGTTAGTCGTTGTTGTTCCATGACCCTGCCCCACTGCTCGTCTGACACACCATCGGGTCGGTCGGCGTCAGTGATGGTGAAAATGCTGCCGAGGATAATAGTGGGAGATGATTGTGTTATTCGCCACAATGTATCAAGATGCCTATTAGTGAAAATGAAATGCCAAGCACCCTCTAGCCACTTTACTGTACCAACACCAGCGAGAGACCCAATAGCATTATGCCTAACCCTTAGTATGTCCCCCGGATAGATCATGGCAAGGACGTAGCCAGTGCCGCCGCAGATAAGACAGTCAACTATGTTGGTATTGTTGCCGGCTTGGTTCACAAGTTGCCATTTGCCCTTGCCGTAGCACTTACTGCACACCTTCTTGCCCCAGACACCGGTCGGGCGGAGAATGGTAAGGCCCTCCATCAATTCCCATTTTTTGTTGTTGCCGTCCCAGATGTAGGTTTCCCGCCCGTCGGGTCCGATACCATCAAGGATTGGGACGTCCAATATCATTTTGTCCTCTGGTATATACGCCCTCAGGGGCCATTGATTGCCGGGGTGTTCGCCGATTACATCTTGGATGCTCATCTCACTGTTCCTCCCTTGATTCGTTCAAACGCCGAGGCCGCCGAGGCCTCGCTGATTTCGATGCCGATTGAGCGCCGGTTCATTGCCCTCGCTATGACGCTGGTTGTGCCGCTGCCGAGGAAGGGGTCAAGGACTAGGTCGCCCTCGTCCGAACAGGCCGCGATGACCCGCCGCATGTAGAGTTCGGGGATTTGGTTGGGATGACCTTTTCGGCGCTCCTTGTTGTTGCCCTGGATACGCCCTAAGCCCCTCCCATACCAAACGTCTAACGGAACCCGCTTGCCCGGCCTCCGCGTCTCTTGAGTTCGCTTGTCGTTGTATTTGGATGCCCTGTCGGTCGGCACGAGTATCGCGTCGGGGTTCCACGTGCGCCGCTTGATGTCGCGGGCGAAATACAGGGCGTGCGTGTGGCTCGATATGAAGCGAGAATCGTTGCACTGGCCGAAGCGGTAGTGCCAGATGCACCAGTTGACGAGAGTTAGGCCTTCTTCGTAGTCCGTCATAATGTTGTTCACAAGGACTGCCATGCTGTCGGGGACGTTGACCCACATTGAGCCGGTCGGCGAAAGGATGTTAAGGCAGGCCAGTATCCAGTCGGTTGTGAAATCTACGTTGTCGAGTGCCGATTTGTGGTCGTCGTATCCGATGTAATTTTGCCCGATCCCAAACGGCGGGTCGGCGAAGATCAGGTCGGCCTTGACGCCTGATGACGAAAGTTTTCCAAGAATCTCACGACAATCGCCGACGTAGATTTGTGTGTGGGGGTCAGCGAGTTGATGTGTTGGGCCGCTCATTCTTCCTCCAACTGTTGCAGATTTGGCAAGAGTTCAAATGTGCCGGTTTTGGTATTCGATTTAAGACTTGCGAGGTTTATGTCGCTTGCTACTTCATCCCCCCAACAGTCCCAATTATCAACCCTTGTTCTGGCAAATAACTCAATGCGCGGTTCAGGCGAAAAGCGCTCAATCAATTCACGAAACTTGTGTGGTTTCTGAGAATGTTTGGATGTTGGGGACGCCAGCCAGTTGAGAGTGGCCTTCTCGTGCCGACCTATACTTTTCGTTGCTCCACGCGATGCGATGATAAGGTGTTCGGTTGCATTTCTTGGATGGCCGCCTATCCCGTTGTTCTTGCACCATGTCCACAACATCCGATATTGAAAGCCCCAGAACTGGACTATGCCGAGCGCTTCGGGCAGGAACTGATTGGTCGTCCAGAGGTATAGGTTGCTTAGGTCGTCCGCAATTTCTTTCACAGGCAGAGCGCATAGCTGGGCGATTGTCATCGTCCGATATTGCAGTGGCTTGGTTCCGATTGATGCACTGCCTTGCCATTTGATAGGCCACGGCGGGTCAGCATAGATGGTCTGATAATGCTTCATTCTTCCTCCAGTTGCCGTGTGTCCGGCAAGAGTTCAATGTCCACGTGTCCCTGCTCGTCTAGCACGGGTACCCGACAGAATGCGTCAGTATCGTCGTATGGGGATGCCCAGACCAATAGAACTATAGGTAGGGCGCATTATCCCCCAACCCATAGAAATGGCTCATGGCGAGTGCTGTGCGTGCTCTGTGCCATTCGGCAATTGAGTTTGCATCGCCGGCATTGAAGTCGGATGTCGGCATGTCGAGCGAGTGATATTCATGCTCAATGCCGGCGAGGCGTAGCTGCTCGCGGAGTTCCGCACATGCGCCGCAAAGTTTGCGTCCGAAAACGACGAGTTGGTCAGTCATTTATGCCCTCCTCCAGCGCACAGTCGTCGCATAGGTTACGTTGGGATAATATACTCGGCGCGGCCTCGGGACGCCCACACTTGTCGCAGAAGCAGGCCTCGGGTTCGGGCGTTTCATTGGTCGGGATTAGGTCTGATGCGTCGCGTAGGCAGTCGAGGCAGATCTCGTGTGCTAGGTCAGGATAGTCTCCGGGAGCACAATAACGGAAGCCGGGTTTCTCTTCTTTGTCGCACCAGTCGCACGCAACTATTCTTTCAACGTACTTACCCTTGAAGCTCATTTTGGGCCTTCCTCAGCGATTGGTTGGGCCGCGCCCGCCACTGCTGTGTGCATTGGGAAATACTCTGGGGTGAGTATAGGCGGGTGCAGGGCGGACGCGGCGTTGTTGTTCATTTTTGTTTCGTTTCCCCGCCCAGCAGGGCTATCAGCTTTTTCAACTCACGAGAGATATTGATATAGGCATCGCATGTTGGGGAGCCGGTTTCATTATCTCCATAAGTGGCACCGGTGTAGCCGAAGCCGGGATCGTCCTCGAAAAACTTTGCTATCTTCTCCAGCGTCGGCATCATCTGCTCGCGGAGGTGAGTCTGGTAGCGGAGTATGGTATTGCCTGTTGAGCGGTAGTTATCAAGGTGCACGTTAGCCATGATAAACAGGTCGTAAGCCATGAAAAGAATTGGGTCAGTTTCGGATGCTATCTTTAGGCGAAGTGCTATACAGATTGCTTCACTGTATGCTATCCTATGATACCCCATCTCCACGTCCTCAATGTAGAGCAGGACTTGGGGGATGGGATTGCTTATTGTGCCCAAGCCGTTACATTTTGGACACGGGGTTAAACGGAATACGCCATCCCTCCGGCTGGCAACATAGGGGGCACCGTCTAATCCGATAGCTTTGTAAGAGGTTCTGCCTTGTTGTTTGATGTTACAAGTGCCCCCGCAAGTCGGGCAAGGTGTATGGGAATACACCGCCAGCCACAGCGCCACGCTTTTGCTCCGGCCTCTAGGATGCTTGCCGCCTGTGCCGTTGCATACCTGACACGTAATCGTTTCTGTGTATTCTGATGGGGTTATACGCACATCTTCGCTGTCAATGTGATGCTGACCGCGCCCATTGCAGATAGGACACACATCCGCCCCCCTCATCCGGTCGACGGTGTCGGGCACGATCAAACCTTCAGACTTGGCCTTCTGGCGGATGGCTGTGCAGGCTATGGCGTCAAGGGTTTGTGTGGTCATTGACTTGTCTCCTGTTTTCTTTTTTTGTCATCATCGAGCAATAGCTGCCATGCGAGGGAAACCATTTGTATGAGAGAATCGATGTCAGTGGGCGGGATTTCCTCAGCGGATTGTTCAAGTGCGTACATAATTCGCGAGTCATCATTATTCATGGCGTCTTCTTGAACTTGGCGAGGGCGGCTTGTGCATAGGCGAGACTATCTCGACCATAGCTGGTGTCGTAGTAATCGTCATTCTCAACTATGAGAATCAACCGTTTTAATGCTGCGGCCATTTGTTGTATATCCGCCGCCGGGTCAGCGAGACCGACGCAGGCGTTGTGGTTCATTAGTTCGCATACGAAGCCTAGCATGTTTATGAACCCGAATTGTGCAAGCCAAACACTTTTACCGTTAGCGTCCCTGATGGTATATGTAGAGACGCCAGGTTCTTCTCGAGGTTCCCACGGTGTAGGATGTTCCTTTAGGAGCCGTTCCCATTCTCCGAACTTGGCCTTCTGGCGGATAGCGAGGACGGCTAATTGGTCGAGAGTTTGTGTGGTCATGGCGTCTCCTTTGTGTGAGTATATGTCCAAACGTAATAGCCGACAGACAAGATGCTTATTACTGCAAGCATGATTGATAAAATAAAAACCATGCCCAGCCCCTCACCCCTTATCGCTACCCATATCCATGCTAGCATTAACGCGGTGGCACATGCCCCTGATGCTGGCATAAATGTTCGTGCTGCTTTCTCAGTTTTGCTCATGGCGTCTCCTCCTTACATTCGGGGTTCATACAAACACCATAGTGCTGATGTTGCGTCCGTCTATGACACACGGGGCACACCTCGGCGTGCCGGCCAGCCTGTTCTTCTGGGGTGCAGGTGCAGGTTTCTATAAGCTGTTGATATTGATCGGTTTTATCAATAGAGGCCGCTGCTTCACTCCAACACTTCTCACAGGATGGCATTATGTTACCTCCCCGAACTTGGCGAGGGCGGGCTTTGCCTCGGCGGTGTTGTCAACTTCATCTGCTGGTGGCTCGGAGGCGAGAGCCCGAGAGATGTCATCTTTAAGTGATATATCCCACTCGTCTCCGGTTGTCGATAGAATGTAATAGTCATTGACAAGGCTCATAGCCATCTTCAGCAGTTCTCGCGTTGTTTCATTAATCATTTGTCATCCTCCTTGAACTTGGCGATGGCGGCCTCTGCGTTGGCGACCATTTTGTTAATTTCAGACATTGGCCTGATACCAGAACATGCCCAGATTAGACCTTCTGTCGCATCCACCAGCTCTTCTATATCCGCCGCCGGGTCAGCGAGTCCGGCGCAGGCGTTGGTGCAGTTGATGGCGCGGGCGAGATCTGAAACACTGATAACTCGCCAATTACTCTCTTCGTATTCGTCTGAATGTGCAGTCTCGGAGCCACATTTGGTGAAATCATTGTCATTCCACGGCTCGTTGAACTTGCCCTTACTCATGGCTGGCCTCCTGTGTGGGGTGGCGTCGAGTGCGTTACTGATGTCAACTCGTAGCTCGTTGGCGTCAGTATGAAATGCGGCTGTCCCAACATGACCGTCTCGGAATTGTATGAGTAGAGATTTGATTCGCTTTAGTAGCTCGCGTGTCTTCTCGTCAATCATTTGTCATCCTCCTCGAGCTTGGCGAGGGCGGCTCTCATCGCATAATCTACTATAAGATTCGCCGCCTCTATTAACTGCTTCACATCCGCCGCCGGGGCAGCAAGGTTGTTAAGGCGCTGGGCAATGTCGTTATATAGGCGGTTGGCGGTAGTTGAGTTGCTATGTCCGATCGCAATGTCGCCAATATCATCTATAAACTGCATTGTCCTCGTCAGTAGGTCTTGTGTCTTCTCGTCAATCATTCTTCGGCTCCTTTGGTGGTGTTGTGATTGGGTTGAATCTCACGCCATACCATTTCTCGCGGGCTATGGTCGCGGCATTAAAGGCCGCAAGACAGCTGATCATGAACTCTGCCAGAATGTAGTCCGGTGTGTTGGATTCGTTTTCAGTTGATTCGTAGTTGAGAAGAGTTGAAAGTTTGCGTTGTAAATCACTCATCTTGATTATCCTTTTCTTTATTGGGTCCTCTAAATAGGTTCCCGGATTGTTCGTTCTGTTGTCGTTGTTCTTGTTGATGCTGTGCCTTGTATAGCCGCTTCGCCCGTTTTAGCAGCGCTTTCTGCTTTGCACATGGTGATTGGGGTTATGTGGCGCATCAGAAGCCTCGACCTTCTTCTGGCGAGTTGCTGGCGTCTAGCTCAAGCCGCCGCAAGAATGTGTAGTTGACATATTCGTTCTCGCCCTTGACGGTGGTTCTCTTCTTGACCTCGACTTCCACATCAAGGACTTGTTCGCGGACGTGTGGCTCGCGGAGGTCACCAAGCTTCTGAGGCTCACAGCCACAGAGCTTGAGGCGGCTCTTTATGAAGCTCAGTTGCAGTTTCTTTGTCTCCGCATCATCCCCATGGATAACTTGGTTGTCGAACACCTTGCGGCCTTCGTGGGTCGGCCCGATAACTTCAAGGCCCCATTTGACCATTGGCTTCTGGGTGTTCTTAGTCCGGGTCAGCTCCATCGAGGCTACCCGCATCTGGTACAGGCCGTCCGGGATCGGTGAGTTGAGATCATCATCAGCATTCACCCAGTCGGGTTGCAGGTCGTCTAGGTCGGAAAAGTCGTCATACTCAGGCATTCTTGGCCTCCTTCGGTGTGTCTAGGGCCGCCGGCTTCTTAGGGGCAGCTCTGTTGTACGCTTCGATAAACTTGTCATAGTCGAGTGGCAGCTTTGCTGGCAGCCGGCCTGTGCGGTCCTTGGCCTCGTAGAACTTGTTGGGTGTCGTGCGGATGATACGCTCGTCTCGGATAAAGTTACCGTCCTTGTCGTGCTTGGCCTCAGTCTCAGCGTAGAGAACCATGTCTGCCATCGGCAGGACTACCTCGTAGGAAATCTTCTCGCTAAGCGCCGGGACCATCTTGGTGTATTTGCCGGTGCGGGAGTCCTTTTCCTTCTCGCGGCAATGGGACGTTAGGATGAGGCCGCATGGCAGTTGGGCGAACGCGACCAGCATCCCTCTGATGCGGTTTTTGGCCATCGCGTAGCCCTTGCCATAGCCAAGATCGCCGGCGTTGATGCTTCTCTCGTTAAACTCGTTGCAGACCACCTCCTCACAGAACAGGTACGCGAGGTCAATCGTATCGATGCAGATGGTATCGAAGCGAGGCGCGTCGCTTTGCTGGTCAACTCGAATGTCGTCGTACGCCGTCTGTAGCGCCGCCCAACTATTGATAGGCATCTGGTATGCCTCAAGCCCCTTCAGGCCAGGCTCGGTAGCCAGGAACAGCACGTTGGGGAATTTGTGGGCAAATGTGGTTTTGCCGACGCCCGGCGGCCCATAGATGAAGATAGTCTGCTTTGCCAGGCTCAGCTCTGGCGGGGTCATTGTCTCAGGTAGTGGCATGGGGGGTATCCTCTTGAGTTAATTCACTATGAGCGGCTTTATGCTCATAGAACTCGTTTAGCACGTCCTCACTGTCGCGGGACGAGCACAGCTTAAAATAGGAACATGGCTTGTTGAACCGGAAGCAGGCCTGCCGGTCTTGGAGCCACATCCCGGACCGCGTACATCGACGCCAGCGGTTGGTCAGTTCCCAGAGCTCGGCCTGAAGTCGCCGCCGGTCATTCATATCGTAGAGAAACGTGAACCGCTGGAACGCGTCAGGCTCGGACAGCTTCTCGGCAAGCCGCGCTTGAAACGCCTCGTCTGTCTCAGGCTCTTTGCGGCGCTGGTTGGCCTCGAACTGTCTGATAGCCGGCTTTTTGAGTAGGTTGTAGATGACGCCCACCGGGCTGTCACCTGCAACGTTAGAATAGATGTCGGCCTGTAGCGACAGGTTCAGCCCCTCGATGTAGGCCGCGTCAATGGTGGCCGCGGTTTTGTGCTCAACCACATAGGCCCGGTCATTTACCATGACTGCTAGGTCAATCTTGCCGCATAGCCTAAAGGTATGAGAGCCCCAGCCTGTTGCGGGGTTTTTGAGCGGCTGGTCAAACTCATGCTCAATAGCGACTACCCCCCAGTTGTCGAGGACATAGCGATTCATGTAGGCCAGCATCATGGCCCGCGCATAGTGCCAGTGCTTGCGCGCCGTCGCGTCGTAATGCCTCTCGGTATAGTTGTCATCGATGAGCGCTAGAACGCTTTCAGAACTGCCGTCCTTATACCACGACGCCAAACACTCGTGGATTAGCGAGCCGAACGTCAGGGCGTCATCCAGCCGCACCGGAACCATCTCACGGATATATCGCCAGTATGCGCGGCGCTCGCAGTGCAGGAACGTTGACCACATGGTGTAGGTGGAGATTTGTTTATTCATCCGCACAACTCATCCGTTACCTGCTCGCATACTACACACCGCACATTGTCCGGGATGTTCTCAGGGTCAATGTCGCGGAGCATGACGGCATTGCAAGCGTCTCCGCCAATATAGACGAAAATCACTCCATCGCCGTAGAACCGCACATTATCAACCAGGCCTAACTCGCACTTATACCATCTAGGGTCGTTGTCAAATCGCCTGAATACTTGCCACATCTTACTCATCGTTATCCTCCATTGTCGCCTCTAATGAACGTCAGGCTGTTTAGACTGATAGTGATGTTGTTTATTTCGTCTCCTCTGTGTTGAGAATATCGCCATACTCATCGATTATTTGCTTGGCTTTGCCGATTTTACTTTTAGCTTTGCTGGCAAGATCACAAAGCTTTTTTTGGAGGGTATCGAGTATTTCTTTCTTGAGGGCAGCGCCAAGTGCATCAGCTGCCTTGCTGCATGAGCCATTGATATATGCAATGTTGACCATCTCCGTCAGGGGCGTCTCTCCGATCTCGATACTATCATTAGCCCGTGTTTGAAAGGCTCTTACATCCTTCGGGTAAACTATGAAGCAAGTTTTCTCGCATTGTTCCAGCAACCACTTGGTAGCAGCCAGCTTATCAAGTATGTGCATCGTTGTCTCCTCTGTGTTATTGGGTTGCTTGTTCATCTTCATATCCATTTTCGCGCTCTTCGCAGTCTAGCTGTGGGCAGTCTTTGCATTCACCGTCACACAATGTCCGCTCTAACCAGTAGGGCATTTCGGCGTCATAGCCGATGTTGTTCTGGTCGCTCATTCGGGTATCTCTGTGATGCACACCTTGACTATGCGCTGAACCGGCCAGCGGGCACTCCACTCCGGTATACGCTCGTTTCATAGTAGCAGCCATTATTTGTCCTCCGCGGCCTGTAGTAGCATGGTGATCTTACTCGCGGCTATGTCTAGTATCATGTCGATCTTACTCACGGCTATGTCCGCCGCAAGGCTCCCGGCCATCTGTAGGTGCATGAGCTCGCCCTTGAGCGTGCCTTTGACATGCGCCGTCTCGATAGTGTGATAGATGCGCTCCCGAACGCGCCTTGCCCAATCAGTTTGCTGTAGTTGTTCTACCACCATTGGTTTCCTTTCGTGTTGGAGGTTGTTGGTTGTCATTTGTTATCTCCTGTCAGTAGCGTATTGCCGACGCGGGTGAGTCGTGATTCGGCAATATCATGTAGGCATTGGGATAGAGGGGCATTCTTGTCGAGAGGCAATAGACAAAATGCCCCTCGCCGCCATATAATTTCACAGTGTTCCCTCAAATAACTGTCGAAGACTATATCATTCTCCCACAGCTGGTTGCCGTCCTTGTCCTTGGCGCAGTCGACTTGGTGCTGGAATTCGATGTGCTGTAGCCGAAAACTATAATCGATGATACGGATGTCTTCGTAGCCATCTCTGTTGTTATATTCAACCAAGTTGAGTCGTCCGTTTGGGCCTATAAAGACCTCTGTTGGCGGCTCAAAGGAAATGAAGATGCGCCCGTGTTTGTCTGGCTCGAATGCCTGCTTGACCAGCGTATCAACTACCCTAAATGGTAGGTTCATTCTTGAACTCCTTCTTTGAATCGTTCACGTAGAAGCCCGGCCCTCTAAATATTAGGACCGGGGCGTTCCATAGTCGTTTGAGAACTCCGCCGCATACGCAGCAGCGTTCGGGGCATTCGTCTGCGCTGTCGTGCAGGTATTGCTCGACGCGGTTGCAAGATTCACACTGAAAGTCAAAGAGCGGCATGGCTACCCTCCTTGTGTAACGCCGCGTCCAGAGCGTCCAGCGCTTGAGACCGCCTCAGTTGCGGGTCATGGCTGCATTCGATTATCCTGCACATCACAGGGCGATGTTCATAAATGAGGCATTGGCCGTCTTTGTAGGCGGCGCAGAAGCCGTCGGCCTTCATCTTCATGCTCCAGAACTCGACTGCAACGTCACCAATTTTGATGTGTTCGCAGGTGCGATATTGTTCAGGGACAGATGCGACATCTTCGTCAAAGATGACCACATCTGATTGACAGCATGATCCACATCGGCTGCATTTCCAGTTTGACATAACTACTCCTGTCAGTTCAGTTGTCTTGGCATACTTCACGATGCGCCTCCTGTAATGCTTCTCTGTCTAGGCCTCTCGCATGGGCGCTGGCGGAGTGGATTGCGGCCTCCTCATCAAGCGTCGGTCGCACAAACCTGAATTGCAGCTGTCCGACCGACCCAATGATGGACAAACTTCTAACCTCATCCACAATAAGCTCCTCGATCTGAGCGTATGTCATCCGGGCCTCGTTGATCACCTGCACATACTTGTCGCGCAGATGGCCGGGGCGAACCATTTTGCCGGTGCCATCATGCACCAAGAGCCGCTTATACCGATTTGCGAGAATGGTGGCGATGACCCTGATATGCCGTGGCGAGGGTAACTCGACAATCCCGAGCTCATAGAGGTCAGTCGAGCCGGGCGGCCAGAATGTAGCGGTTATCGCAGCCCGTCCTTCCTTGCTATGGTCATAACCATAAGACCTGAGTGAGCCTGCAACGATGACCTTCTTGTCCACCTCGCATGGTCGGTCATGACCGCCGATGACAATCAGGTCATAAGAGCCTAGCGGTAGTGAATCCATCCCTATCGAGAATAGTGATGGTGGGTTGTCTAGCCCTGTTATTCCGAGTGTGCAACACAATATCGCCGGACGATAGCCATCTCGGCGCTGCTCACATTCGGCGAGTAGTTTGCTCCATTTTACCCGGCTGGGACACCAAGAGATACAGGATAGGTGGACACCGTTAATCAGCTCGGAGAATATGGGCTGCGCTACTTGACAGCCAAAGAACCGATATGTCCCCAAGTATGCGCTATCGTGTTGGCCCCGCAGCTTCACTATGGGCGTCTGCCCGCCCCGATCGCCGGCGGCGAACATCAGTTTCATATCGAGCGGCGGCATCCATTCTAGCGGGGCGCATGACACGCACTTCCGTTGTCTGAACCCATGATAGTCATCGCCAAGTGTAACAACACAACGCGGACGACTGGATACCCGCCTAATATGGCTGGCTATCTTGTCATAAGCCGCCTTAATGTCTTGCAGCTCTAACGGGATACCGTCCTCGTCAAACGGGGCGGCCATACGGGCGTGCGCCCCACCAAAGAAACAGAATGTGGTGCTGTCGTCTAGCGCCATGGCTCACCATGGCGCTTTCATAAATGCGACTATACCGACCAGCGCTAGCGCGGCGGCCACACCTATGACGCACCCCACGATTGCATGTGCGGCCTTACTCGACCATCGCCTTTGCTCCTGATACCAGAACTGAACGACATGGCCTAACCCGTTGCTGAAATAAGCGCTGGGTATTGGCATAGGCTCATTTCTATTCATCCTTATCCCTCCTGTTGATGCAGCCAAGTAGTTGGCGGCGGGTTGATCATCCTCTCTCTATATTTCTTTATGACGGCAACAGCCGGTGGTGGTAGTCTAGGGATCGCCAGCGCCCGCTCTCGCACCTCATCTTCTAAGACTGGTTCAAAGCGCTCATCCTCATCAATGTTGACCAGCCGGTTCCGAAACCATTCTTGGGCATAGAGCCTATCCCAGTCGTAAGGTGTGCTTTCCTTAAACCGGCCTAACGGCAACGATTGAATGTTCCATGTGAGCCGGCGGCCTAGCTTCACAACCGACAGGACACGAGCATATTCGGGGTCGAAAATGTTACGTTTAGGGTTGATATGGTCAAGCACCTCACCGTAACTGTTCTGGCACATATACCCGTCTAGCACATCGTTCTCAAACGAGCGGGCGGAGTTTGCTGTGAACAGCTGTGGGATGAGCTGATAATCGGACGGCAGATGGCGGTCGTGCTGGATACCGCGCACCATGTCATGAGAGCTGATTAGACAGACGTTGAACATCACTGCGCCGCGTGCCGTGATATACTGCCTGTTCAACGCAGCCTGAAGCTGACGTCGGTCTGCCCGTTCCTCTAAAGTAGCCCGGCCAGCCTGCATATCTACGGTGAGCTGGTTTAACAATTGAAGGGCCGGTTCATATTCGTCGCAATAACAGGGGCCTACTTTATGCTTCTTAGGGCAGGCAAACAGCCATGTCCGCATCTGCTTATCGACAAGCCGGTGGAGGTAGGCCACTCTATATCCGATGGAGCCAACGTCGGGTCTATATGCCCAATGGACGGGCAACAGCCGGTAGCTGAAGCCTTGTATTATCCTAATCTTCCGGGGCACGCCGGCTGTGATCAACTTGGGGTCAACGACCGGTAGCTGTGCGGGCTTATTCATATATCCTCACCGCTGCCAGCGCATGTAAGGCAAGACCGGTCGCGTCGGAATACCCGCTCTTGGTATAGCTATACCGCTGCTGGAACTCTGGGCACGTCGGAAACCGCGCTCTGACGGTAGCCCAGACGTCGGGCTTCACGTCCGTCGATTTGCGCTTCATGTTGCGTAGCTTCTCGTTCTTGTCTTTACGCTGAGACCAGTTGGCAACGCCGATTGAAGAGCGCCATACCTCTGGTTTGACCACCAAGTGTGGGATGTCGAGATATGTGAGCGCTGCCCACCACAGTAACCAGCTGGCAGTCTGGGTGCGCATCGTCTTAGGGCTGCCGATTATCCCGGCGATTGGTGGTTCCTCAAGCGCGACCATATCAATCGGCTCCCGAGATCCGAGCAGCTGTAAGAGTTTAACCATACCTTTGAAGTCGAACTTAAATGGCCCGGCTGCCCTCGTCAGCGGAATGTCCTCAAACCGAAGACAATGGTTGTTGTTCCTGTATTCAAGGACGGCTATGCGCCCGTCCTTACTACCTGGGTCAATGCCTACTACGAGCATGGTCATCTCCTTCCAACTAGTATTTAGCGGGAGTGCCGGGACTTGAACCCGGCTGCGGAGGTGATGGTTATGACTCTTGTACACGTGCTATAAGCATCATATCGTCCATCAAGTCTCTCCAACTGACTGACTACCAGCGCTCCGTCTATACTCCCGCTCATTTTGTCGCATTTGCCGTAATCGTGAATTGATACGTGCCCAACAATCCTCGCAAACGAAATGACCCCAGAGGATTACACCACGCCTACTTTGACACCATTCGCCAAGCGAGCATGACTCTGGGCTGTTACTTACTATCTTCATGTTGTTAGTCCCTTCGTCTTCTCCTACTCTTTGCTTATACGGCCATATTTAACAAGTAGTCTGATACAGGCCTTACATGTGATTGGTTTCTTAACTCGTGTGAATCGCTGAGGCCGTCCACATAATGTTTCATAATCGCCATCACAGTATGACTTAACGTGAACTTTGCCATGCGGCAATCGCTGTGCTCCGTAAGCCTTCCATTGAGGATTAATCTGCGAAATCTCTATGCTGGTCGGCATATCTTTTTTCTGGGTCATCGTCTTCTCCTATTCTTTACGAGGGGCAAGGCACACCGGCGGCGTAGAGATGTGTTATTCGCCAGTGGCACACAGCCTTGCCCCTCATCGTTTGCTGCCAATCCCAAGCTCTCGACGCTTGAACTGCAGGAGCTGTGTGGCGTACTTGATTTGGGTCTTATCATCGTCTCTATAAACTGCGGCTAAGCATTTCTTGTGTGCCCGGCGCACACGCCATGTATAGTATCTACGTATCAGTGGGTTCATAATTTTGTCCTCATTTTACCCAGTCTGGCACATCTACTTCGTCCTCTACTTCGTCATCTACTTCGTCATCATCGCTTTTCGGCACAGCGTCCTTAAACGTGGCGCTCGACCCGTTAAATATCAGGTCGAAGGTGCCTAGCGGGCCGTTCTTATGTTTAGCCACAGTCCCTTTAATCCTTATGTTACGATGAAGGTGTGTCCGCTTTTGTGGGTTGTGTAAGAATATCACCTTATCAGCGGCTTGTTCAATTTCCCCGGATTCACGGAGGTCCGACAAACCAGGAGTCTTGAGGCTAATCCCTTTCTCTGACCGTCTCAACTGGGACAGCGCTATGACAGTAATGTCTAACTCGCTCGCTATCTCTTTGAGTCGGCGGGCGATCTCAGCAACGTCCTGCTGTCTATTCTCAGCCGTCTTCTTAGGGGCCTTAATCAACTGGAGGTAGTCAACAATGAGCACGCTGATATTATGCCGCTGCTTGATTACCTTAGCCCGCGAGAAGAGCTGTTGTATCCGCAAGGAAGCTGGTGAACCGATGTAGATCGGGAGTGCTTCAAGACTTTCCTTTATGCGATGCACAGCAGCCCTACGGTCTTCATTGAGTAGCCCGCGATGTAGGTTATGGAGTGATACACCTGCCTTCGCTGCTATGAGCCTATGCGTGATTGCAGACTTGGACATCTCTAACGAGAAGTCGAGGACACCATATCCGGCAGTTGCGACATGGCGGGCAATATCCAGCGAGATGGTCGTCTTGCCGACTGATGTTCGCGCCCCTATGATCACTAATTCGCCGGCGTGTAGCCCGCCTATTATCTTATCCAGCTCGTTGAAGCCCGTCGGTACACCGGGCACTATCTGGTCACCAGCTGCTATCGCGTCCATCTCGGCCACGCTACTCTGCACCAAATCACGTAGATCGCTGATAGTACTCTTGGCTGATACGTCGATAAGGTCAGAAACGCACCGCTGCGCATACTCTACCTGCCCGTCGGCTTCGCCAGCCTCGTCATAACACCGGTCCATGACTCGGCTGCACACAGAAATTAGCCGCCGAAGTAGATACTTGTCCTTGACAATACCGGCGTAGTGTGTGATGTTCGTTATGGCCGAAACCTCTGTGAGTAATTTGGAGATATAGGCCATCCCCCCAACCTTGTCGACGTGTTTGCGCTTTTTGAGCTCATCCCCCAATAGAATGAAATCGACCGGGATGTTTTGCTCGTGAAGCGCTATCACTGCCCTGTAAATCAATCGATGTGCAGAAAAATCAAATGCCTCAGGCGGCAAGATACTTGCAACCGTATCGATATAGGTGTTGTCGATAAGCAGACCACCTAAGACTATCCGCTCGGCCTCGCGGTTATGAGGTGGGACGTTAATGGTCATCAATCTATTCCGTAGATGTCAAGTGTGTCCTTCAATCCAAGTAGCAGTTTGGACTTCAGAAAGTTGTTGGTCTCAAAACGTGTAGTAGTCTCACGGGCAGCCATCGCCATTGTGCAGACAAGCAGCTCATGATCGCAGATAGGGAGCTTCTGCCATTTGTAGGTCAACTGCTTGCCGTCGGCGAGCGCCACAAGTTCGATGATGATGTTGCGGAGGGCGCTGGTATCACTCATCGTGCCATTATCCTTGAAGGCCTGGCGCTTAGTTGGGGCAAGAGCACAGGCAAAATACTCGATGAGGTATTTCAACTCTTTCTTCTCAAACCGTTTTAGGAACTTACGTGCAAGCTCTTGGGCGGTTACACCAGACTCACATTGTCCCTGCACTCCACTTTTGGTGGAGTTGGTGGGGACAGAGGTACTTCTTTTATCTTTCTTCTGTACAGACTCTTTAGAGTCTTCTATATCTATATCTATATCTGTCGCGCCGATTTTGCGCCGATTTTGTCCCAATTTAGATGAGCCTAATCCATCATCCCTTACTCTTAGATTAGCGTTCCTTTGCTGCTTCGCAAAGTCTGGGAAGCCCCACGCGCCGTTCTCATCTTGACACATAAGCCCTTTTTTTGCAAGCACATCGAGTACTTTTTGCGTTGCTTTTACATTGCGTCTGCGAGTCATATTGCATATCTCTTGCAATGTCGCCGGCTGATCATGTTCGTATAGAAAGCCCCGGCGGATGCTCGGTTGGGTGAGAGATGCCCAATCATAGAGCCGTCGATAGAAGCCTTCTTGAGAAAGAGATAAAGAGAGCCACCTTAACGACGTGAGTGCTTTTGCTGGATGCCATTTATACCACGAGTATTCATTCGGCGACGGCATCTTCGGCTTCCTTGTTGCCGCCTTTAAGTGTGATAGAGCCGGCAGGTATTGATGCAGCAAGGCCGCAGTCAGGGCAGGGAAGGCATAGTTTGCCAGTTGGCATAAAGCCAAGAGTGATAATCTTCCATGTTCTCATGGTGATCTCCTGGAGGGGAATACGGGGCCGCGGGCTGCAATGCCTAAACCAACGGAGTTGGGAGGAAACCTTTGGCCCCGGAATTGTTTTACGGAAGTTCTTAATTTAAGCATTGCAAATCCACTGTTATCATACCCCGTTATCGGATGTCAAGCGGTAATCTTCTACCGCTTTATCTGGCCGCGCCGTTCGAGCCGGCCTATCTCGCGTTTCGCCGTCATAATCCTTGCCGTCCGGAGTCTCCATTGCGGAGGCCGCTACCCCTCCGCTTTCTCTAGCAGTCGTATCCTTGTATATCATCGTGGTCTCTTTCTCAGTTACTTCGCCTGGCGCTTGCGATAATGCTCCACAACAACATCGCGCCAGCCGCGCGCCGCCCTGAAGCGCATGGAGCACGAGGCCGGTATCCGCGTCCGTTCGCGGGTATAGACGTTATAGCCCTTGCGGGTGCGGATGTTGGACAGATAGAACCGCCCAACACCTCTGATTGTGATATTATGTCCAGCCTTCAACTGCTCTTGGATATGCCCAAAGACAGCCTCTATGGCTAGTTTCGCCTGTGGCTGTGTGATAGCGGCCTCTGTTGCGACGTATCTGACTATTGGTAATGCTGACATGTTAATGTCCCTTTCGCTTATATTCCAGCCATGTAATCAGCCCCACCATACACATGAGAATTACCGTTACAGCTATTATACCGTTCATACTGATGTGTCGCTCACGATTTCTCTCCTTTTGGTTTGGGTTTCTGTGGGATGGTGGTGCTATCGCCCTTATGCCACCAGCCCGTCGCACAGCCACATTTGCCGCAGACGGCTTTGTCGCTGGACAAGAACTCCTTGGTGGTCATGCCAACCGGAATAGAGAACGGCTGCCTCCGGGTCTGAAAGCAACTTGAAATCGTATTTGCCCGCGCCGTTCACCGCGACGCCGAACCGTTTTGGCAGCCGCGTCAAGCCCCGCATCTTCGTTGCTCCTCTCTTGGGTGCATGAAATTGTCAACTATGGCGTGATACGTCCCGGCCTCTTTGGCCGCGACCTCTTCGTCTGGGTCGGCAAACGGCCAGCCCGCAGCACACAATTCCTCGTCAAACCGGAATGTGCATTCCGGGCAATCCTCATCGCAGTATAACGGCGGCTCCGGGCCAGGGCAGGCGTCAAAGCCTATCAGATAGCCATACTGCTCATCGCCTACTCTACTGGGCATCCTCCCTCCTTACTTATTAGTTAGCTGTCGGTGGTAATGAGGCATACCGTCTCTATGATGTCTATCCCAATCGGTTGCCCGTCCCAGCCCGCAAAGAACAAGAGCCAGATGCTGCGCCCGTTCGCGGCTTGTCCGAAATAGGCGCGGCCCATGTAGCTACGCCTGCTAGCTAATAGCGAGAACTCAATGTCAACGGCAGCCCGCAGGCTTGAGTCAACACCGGTATACGGCAAACCAGGATAATGATGTGCTAGATTCTCCTCAAGTTGGGTCAACAGGTTGTCAACAATAGCTGTCATAATAGATTCCTCCGTTAAGGTTGTTTAACTGCTTGGGATGTTACTACTATAGCGTGGCGGGCCATGCAAGAGGAGACAAACACAGCCCGCCGAAATGCCCAGCATGCGCCAGGCGGTATGATACCTACTATTTGAAACGAGGCGGCCTGCCCTTCGTCAGACCGCCAGAAGTGTTCATGGAACTGCTAATGAACGCAAACAAACAGCCGAAGAGCGATGTGAACAGCACCGTTAGGATGCCGGTGGGGCGACTCATATCTCTCCCTTCTTTGTCATTCGCGCCATTACATTACTATACATTATTACCCGGCCCCTCAAGCCGGTTGCATATTGGCCGCCCAACTGTATTCCCCGCTTCATAGCGGCCCCCAATGTTCTGGCAGTTCTATGGTTAGCAATCGGCCTTCTCTGTGCACCATGCCACGCCCGTGCTCAATCGCGTCTATTGCCGCAACGCTCAAATGGCCATTCCACTGCTCCAGCATTTCTATGGCACATGCGATACACGTGTTGTAATCCATCCGGCCATATAACGAGTGCCCAATAGCAGTGCCTCGTGATACGTGGGCAGTAGGGCATTTACAATTACGCCCTGCCGTTGCTAACGTGGAAATTGCGTCATCAAGACATGCGTTCTTTTGTGCTGTCATCCTCATAGTCTGTCTCCTCTCATTGTGAATAAAGCAGCATGATCGCCGCACAGATGAGGAGCGCCCAAACCACGAGCGCCCCAAGATAGTCCGAGCGGGCTTGTGGGGTCACGGCGCTGTCTCCATTAGCCCGGCAACAAACCCGTTGAGAAATATCCGGGCCTCACGGATGCTGCTTGCCGTGAATAATGACTCTGACCCAACTCGTGTGGCCAACATAGCCTTGTGGCATAACCTATATTGCCGCCTATGTGTGAGCGGGTGTTCACTAATCCATACCTTGAGACCTATATCGTCCGCGCTAGCACAGAGCTTCGCTAAGCTGTCTCTAACCTGACTCATACCCTCGCTCCTCTCGTCAATTCCCTTGCCTGTCGCAACGCCTCAGCCCAGTCCATACCGGACCGCTCCAACAGTCCTGCTATGCTGCTTGCCGCCACATCAGTCGACGGGCAGCATGTTTCTCTGATATACTGTTCGACCGCAAGCCGCACCTCATTCGCACGGTTGTGCGCCAACAGGTGGGCGTTGACACCACGACCGTGCTGATATTGACGGCCAAGGCGCTGCAGCCGCCCTGTTTGGCTCCCGGACTCACACGCCCCAGAACAATGAGCCGGCGCTAATCCTGTTGTGAATACTCGACGTTGACGGGTCATGAAGCCACCCCCCCCCGCACAATGCAAGACCCCAGCAGCCCGCCTTGCCGTACAATCTCATACGCATCAGCGATAGCACACTCTACGCCCCCGCCAACATGCGTGAGCGCCGGGCAGGTGTGCTCAATATCTCCCGCGTCGAATGACGCAATCTCAAAACAATACGGAGCCTCAAAGCGAACGATAGCCTCAACTGCAACGCCAGCCCGAGGGACACGATGGACCCGCGTCCGACCATCGCCCAATGCCTTGAAATATATCCGACCGTAACCTGTTCTAGCCATGATGGGGCTCCTCCTCTTCACCATAGGGGTTAGTGCCGCGGCAAAAGCACCGCACGCACGCACCACCCATTATACGACGCTTGGCGGCATCAAATACCTCGTCTGCCGCCTCACGGGTTCCAACACTAGTCTGAACTGCTATCCCATTGCAACTCACTGTAAAATGCTTGATAGCGCCCGTTGACGCCCGTATATGCAATACATTACCCTGAATAGTCTCCTTACGTGTGATCATGGTGTCTCACCCTCTTAGGCGTGTTGAAAGTGATTGTTAACAGGCTGTCTTACTGCTAGTTACACTGAAAGCGGCTTGACAGAAGCTAACTCTCACTGTACGTGACGTAGCTATATCGGGGTATCCGCTATTATGAACATCAAATATCGGTAAAGTCAAGCCCTAATTTCACTGTATTTACCATATTTGTATAGTTTTTTGGTTGCAGTGAAAATATCGCAGCCGGGTCATTTGCTTCTCCTCTTCTGGGCGCGCTGCGTGGTGTTACGGCGCGCCGGTTGTTTGCGCGGTTAGTTTTCTGATATGTGGAATTGACCGAGCCGGTTCGATGCGTGGGTTGCTGGGTCGTATTTGTATGCTACATATATGCCGCTACAATTTAGGTTGCCGGTTTCTCGTTGACAGAATATACCGCGAGCTGTGCCGTATATTTTGGTGGTGGCGCGTTGCGCGGCGGTTAGATAATCCGGTTGCCTGACGTTGAATAGTGTGTCCCCTGATGCGTCGTGTCTGGAGATTGTAAATAGCGTCATCGGGTTGCTCCTCCTCCTGTTGTCGGTCGGTTACGGGTAAACGTTTGATGGGGAAAATGCTAGGCCAACAATGCCGTGTGCAGCGAAGGCGCGGTCAACGCCTGCTGCACATAGCCGGTCTATGAGCGGCGCTCGGTCAGAACGAGCGGCGCGTTTGCAGTAGACGCGGATAATGGCGTGATAACGGGCATTATCTCTGATGACGAGAGCTCCTTTAGTGATCCATGCGGTCTCGTTGTCTGTAACGTGCAGGATATTCCCGTTGTGTAGCGGGATGTCTATTGTCGTCATTTTGCGTGTCCCTTTCCTATATGGTGGGAATTGTCGCCATCGTTGTTCCTCCGGTCATGTTGTTTCGTGTTAATCGTCCTCTGTTGGGGTTAGGTTGCGTATAATGCTTCTGGCTATCCTGTCTGCTCTATAATACTGGCCGTCGGGCACCCCATAAACCAGCCTATGTCGCACGTCCTCAACGAGGTGCCTGCCCTGGCACGGCACCACGACCCGACCGTCAACCGTGAGGTCATATTTTGATGTCGACTGCCGCGACATTTGGATGTCTATCCTGTGAATATCAATCGCCATAACGGTCACTCCTCTCTGTTTCGGCCCTATCCGGGGCCTCATCGGCACAGGCCAATAGCCTGCGTACAGAGAACGGCTGCCCATGCGTTTGTATCGTCTGCCCCGTGTATCAATAGTGAGTGCGTACTCGAGGCCGCATGTGGGGCCCGGTGTCTGTTCCGGTCCCGTCCGCCGCTTCCGTGCCGGGGCAGTGTGGTATCTCCCGACACGGGACTACAGCCGTCGAGGTTCACCACGCCTCGACGGGATCACGATGAGGGGTTATGTTAGACTCCGCCCATCTCCTCCGAGTAGAACCGTAGGTCACTCAGTTGAAATCGTGTAATGCCCGCTGCCAGTAGTAGGCCGACGACCTCCGCCTCAGTATCGTAGGCGTGTCGGTACATGCTGGCCGGGATACCGCCAACGACGACATATTTACCCTGCCACTCACACGGGTGATCCAGCCGCATAATCCCGGTCGGCAGGCCGCGCGATAGCATCCTGATGGCGCTCGCCATCTCGCCTACGGGGGCCCGTTCCAGTCGAGGTGCGCGCTTGGGCGCAGGGATGCCAGTCAAGCGCCGCGCTTGTGCTAGCGAATAATTCTCTCGCCTCTCGTCGGGCATCAGCAGCCGGAATCTGCCGTTGTATGCCCAGTCCCTGGCCCCTCGCATGGAGGCCAGGGCTTTACCTAGCTCACGGGTTGACTCTCTCATACTCTCGCTCTCCTCTTGTTGTATGGTTCTACTAGCTATCGTAAAAACACGGTGAAGCCTCATCGTCACTGGCCCGACGTACCCTGCCGGCCTGCGCGCTGAGCTCGTGGGCTCAACACGTCGCGAGATGTAATATGATAGCTCCTAGTGCGCCCCATCATACGATCCCTCGCTCTATCACAGGCGCGCTGTGCTCGTGTTCAGTTGCCTCATGCTCACACCGTATTGGAACGATCGTGACGCCCGGCCACGCATATTCGTGACCATGCCGCACACATGCATACTCCACGTGACCGTCATTATCGGTCAACCGATACTCGGACTCACGCTCACACCATGAGCAGGGACGCCTCCTCGTGATTCGTGCCATAATATGCCTCCTCTTGCACGTGGGCACCTCGCTGCGGCAACCACCGCAATTCCCGCGCCCTCTACACCCTTACATAAGCAGGTTCTGTGCCAAACCCTCACGCTAATTCACCAATACCACTATTCAGCCCCTGCGAGAACGGAGCGGCCACGCCAGCCCAATTCCGATACCAGCCAAAAACGTAACAAGGTGTGACTCCGCTGAACCCAGAACGCCTACTAAAGCCAAACAGGCGTTGTCCCGAAGTGTCAAGCGCCACCCCCAAATAGCACCTATCGAGGCCACTAAAGCCAGAACTTGTGGTGTCACACAATGTGACATCGGCAGATTCACTCAGCACGTGCGCTAGCTCGCCGCTAACCCTCATTTTTCCTCATTATGGTTTTACCTTATTTACTTTTGTTTTCTTGTGTTAGTTTTGGTTGTTTTATGTTGTTGCTTGGTTTTTGTTGTTTCAGGATTTTGTTGATTTCTTTTGCTGCGATATTT
>JAFDGR010000226.1 GCA_019309145.1 Deltaproteobacteria bacterium
AAGCGGGAAACTCTTTATTTATCTCATCCCCATTTTCCCTGCGGCGGCCCTCTTGATCGCGGCGGGTCTGCCCGCGCCCTGGGAGGAAGGTGACTGGAACTTTGCGCCGTGGCAGGGCCTGGTAAGCGGTATCTTTTTCATCCTGTTTGGGGGTGGGCTGTTCTACGGTCTTTTTGCCCGTCTGCCACAAGAAGCAGGCCGTCTTGCTGTTGTGGCGATTATTCCACTTGTGGTGGGCGTTGGGATCGTTATTTTCAGCTTGAAAAAAAAGGGAAAGAGACTCCTGTGGTTGTTTGTACTCGGAAGCTGCCTGGTTTCGTGGGTGGGGTTCGGTTGGGGCGCGATGCAGCTCAATGATTACCTGTCAACGCAAAAGCTGGGGCTGACCCTGGCGGAAGCGAGAAGAGTCGGGTACAAGCCAGTGACCGTTGATATCGCGCGGGGGACGATCAGCTTTTACGCGGGCATGATCATGCGAAATATCTCCCATGGCGAACTTTCCCGCGTGCTGGATGAGCCGGGCCTGATTGCCGTGGTAATCCGCGACAAGAGGCGGGATCGGGTGCCACAGGAGGACCTGGCGCGTCTGGACGTGCTCGCGAGGTTCCCCAAGATCCAGTTCACGGGCTATACCCTGTATATTGAGAAGGGGGAAATGAAAAAGATAGGGCTGCGTTAGGTGTGAGGAGCGGGCTTCGCCCTTGAGGATTGCTTCGCTTGAGGCAACGGCTACGGCTGAAGTGGGGCGAGAATGCAAAGGGCTATAATGTTTTTGGTTTCCGTGTTTTTCCGGCGAGGCGCAGGAGGCGCTGCTTGGCCTTGAACAAGTGGGCGCTGAGGCTCACGTGATACGTGTGGGGGTTTTGGAAACGCTTGTAGGCGGCATCCAGTTGGGAAAGGTTCTGGAGGGTATTTTTCCGGATCTGGTGTACGGACGGAGTGTCGTAGACAAGGTTCCCCTTCTCAAAAACGGGAACCAGGAGCTCTTTCATGTGGAACGCCTTGGGATAGCTCTTGGTTACATGGGAATACATGGGGTGATAGGCACGAAAGCGGGTGGAGGTCGGGACCTGCTCGTCTGCGAAAAACAAGACATCCCCCCGCATTTTTCCCCGTTGATCAAACATGCGAAATACCCTCTTGAGGCCGGGGTTGGTGATCTTCTCTGGGTTGTCTGATCGCTTGATCTTGGGCACCATTTTTTCTCCATTCTCATCCAGGGCGGTCAATTTGTATACACCACCGAGGGCCGGTGATGAAAACGATGTCACCAGCCGCGTGCCCACACCCCAGATATCGACCCTGGCCCCCTGCCTTTTCAGGCTCTCCAGGAGCCACTCATCCAGATCACTGGAGGCAACAATGACGGCATCCGGAAAACCAGCCTCATCCAGCATCAGGCGGGCCTCTTTGCTCAGGTAGGCAAGGTCGCCGCTGTCCAGCCGTATTCCCATTAATTCGTAGCCTTTTTCCCTGAGTTCGTGGCCCACCTTGATGGCGTTGGGCACCCCGCTTTTCAAGGTATCGTACGTATCTACCAAGAGGAGGCAGGCATGGGGATAGGCATCGGCGTACGCCCGGAAGGCTTCCAGCTCACTGGGAAAGCTTTCCACCCATGAGTGGGCATGGGTGCCCCGGACCGGAATTCCGTAAAGCTTTCCGGCAAGCACGTTTGAGCTGGCCTCGACACCCCCGATGTAGGCGGCACGGGAGGCCATCAATGCCCCGTCAGGCCCATGAGCCCGCCGCAGGCCGAAATCAATCACCGGATCCCCGTGAGCGGCCCAGCGCACCCGAGCCCCCTTGGTGGCAATGAGGGTCTGAAAGTTCATGATGTTCAGGATGGTGCTCTCCAGGAGTTGGGCCTCGGGCAGGGGAGCGGTCACCCTGATGAGGGGCTCGTGGGGAAAGACTGCTGTTCCCTCGGGAATAGCCCAAAGATCACCGTTGAACTTGAAATTTTCAAGATACGTGAGCACGTCTTTGGAGAAGATGTTCAGACTGTCCAGATAGGCGAGGTCTTCGTCGCTGAATTTCAGGTTTTGGATATAATCGATGACATCGCCAAGTCCTGCCAGGACGCAGTACCCCCCGTCATCCGGGATTTTGCGAAAAAAGTAGTCAAAATTGGCGCATTGGTCCTTTTTCCCTTCCCTGACGTACCCTCCTACCATGGTCAGCTGGTAGAGATCTGTTTGCAATGCCCACTGGGACCACATGTCCTGCTACTCCTTTCCTGGTTTCTCTGAGAGGATCACCCTGGCATCCAATGCCATGGTTCCCTCGCCGGCTGTCATAACCTTGACAGGATTGACGTCAATTTCGCGAATAACCGGGAAGTCCACGAGCAACTGGGAGAGCCGAAGCAGCAGGTCTTCGAGGGCTTCCAGGTCAGAAGGCTTTTCTCCCCTGATTCCGCGGAGAATTCTGCTTCCCCTGATCCCGGTGATCATGGCCCTGGCATCGTGTTGGTGAATGGGGGCCACCCGCCAGACCACATCACCCAAAGCCTCCACAAAAATCCCGCCCAGGCCGAACATCAGGACGGGGCCGAAAACCGCATCCTGCCTCCCGCCGAGGATCACCTCCCTGCCTTTCTCAACCATGGGTTGCACCAGGACCTCCACGTCTCCTGCCCCGATCTTTTCCTTCATTGTCACAAACCCTTCTGTTATCATATCTTCTTTGTTGAGATCCAGGAGAATGCCTCCCTGGTCCGTCTTATGGGAGATGTGGGGATGGTTGATTTTGAGGGCAACCGGTCTTTGCAGCGAATGCCAGGCGGCGACCGCCTGATCCGGTGAGGATGCCAGATGGTATTCCGGGACAGGAAACCCACAGGCTTTCATTAATTCCAGGGACTCAACCAGGGTGAGATACGATCTTCCCTTTGCGCCGCGCAGTATTTCCCGGACGCGTTTTCTTTGTATATTCACGGTGGGTTTCCCAGGCGGGGTCTTTCCGGTTTTTGACGTCCAGCGATGGGACAGGTGAAAGGCCCGCATGGCGTTTTCGGGCGCCGTGAAAATGGGGATCTTCGAATGGCGCCGCAGGTAATCGATTTCAACGGCCTCGGTAAAGATGACGACGGCAACCGGTTTTTGATACCGGTCAACGAGCTGGTTCACTTTCTGGATCAGGAGCCGGGAGTCTGCCTGCTCGAATCCCTTCCGGTAGCCGTGCCCCAGGAGAACACCGTCCACATCGTCCCGTTTCAGCATCTCTTCCACGATATTTTCATAGAAGGTGAGATCAAAGAGATCGCCCAGGTCCAGGGGATTCTGGAGACGGATGACCTTGGCCCGGAAATGGCTTTCAATACGTTCCAGGAAGTCCTTTGGAAAGGGGGGCAGTTCAAATCCGTAATGGGCGCAGGCATCCGCGGCAATGACCGCGTGTCCGCCCGATCGGGAGACCACGGCGAGTCTGTTCCCCTTCAGGGGTGGCAGGGTGAGGATCTTCACGTAATCTATGGCGTCATCCATGGTGTTTACGCGAACACAATTGGCCTGCTCGAGGGCGTGGTCCACAAGCTGATCATCAGTAAAAAGGGCGGCCGTATGGGAGTGGGCGATACTTGCGCTTGCCTTGAACCGGTTGGATTTGTGGACGAGGATTGGCTTCTTGGAACGTGAGGCGATCTCAACAAATCTCCTGCCGTCTTTAAAGCCCTCCAGGTAAATGAGGATAATTTTCGTCCCGTCATCCTCCATGAGATAGCTCAGGAGGTCATTTTCATCCACGTTGAGCTTGTTTCCCATGGAGACAAATTTATTGATCCCAATGTCCTCTTCGATGAGGAAGCCCAGGTAACTCAGGCCTACTCCTCCGCTTTGGGCGAGGATGGAAACCGGCCCAAGGGAGAGGGCCCGGTTCAAGGGCATGAACGGCAGGGCCAGACCATTTTCCAGGTTCGTTATTCCGATGCCGTTGGGGCCGATGAAGCGGATATGATATTTTTCCGCGATCTCCACGCAGGCCTTTTCCAGGGGGAGACCATCTTCTCCCCTTTCAGAGAATCCGCCTGACTCGATCACCACGTTTCTGATACCCTTCTTGCCGCATGCTTCCAGGAGGCCGGGGACCGTCTTCGCGGGCGTCAGCAGGACGGCCAGGTCAACGGGATGGTCGATATCCTCCAGGGAAGGATAAATCCTTTGACCGAAGACCACTCCCCCGCGCAACCCGATGGAAAGGATTTCTCCCTCGTAGCCGAACGCAAGGAGATTGCCCACGATGTTTTTGCCCAGATTTGCCTTGTCAGGAGACACGCCGACAATTGCAAGGTTTCGGGGATAGAAGCATTTTTCAAGGTCGTTTTCTCGGCGGTTCATTATTTCCTTTTTCTCCTCATTTTTCTGGCGGATTCTTTCCAGCCTTTCTTTTTCTTTCCTTTTTCCCGGCGATGGGGAGCGGGATCCCTGGCAAGGTCGAGCGGGAAGGTGCCCGCGGAAAAGGCATCGGCAAGGCGAATTTCTTCAATAGGTTTGGCCTCTTTTTCCCCGGCGACTTTGAGCATCTCTTTTGCCACGGGAGGTCCCGCGATGTACCTTGCCGGGACTTTCCGACAAAGATACAGGGTATCAAACGGGGAGAAGGAGATGCCTTCCTTTCTGGCTTTTTCCGCTTCCACCTGGAGGAGCACCGGCTTGGGGTCCTGCCGTTGCCCGATTCGCCGGGCCATGGATTCGTCGGGTGTCAGGACCAGCAGTCTTCCGGGGGCCGGAATGAGTCCTTTTTCCATGACAACGGGATGCGCCCTTCTCCTGATGGGAGCAAACAGGATGCTGGGAATCCTTTCCAGGAAGCCGTCCTCAAAATCTATCTCCCATTTCCTTTCCACCGTCCTGATGCGGCCGCTCTCTGTTTCAAAGAGGAAGCGGTCTTTTCCAAGCAGCACCTCGTTGATGTGTGATTGGCGGACATAGCGCCAACCCGGTTCCTCGTGGAGGGCTTTGAGCAGTTCCTTGAAAGGAACGAATCCGTCACGCGAGGGGACAATGCCGAATTCCGCGGGGCGGTGTGCCAGCATGTAGACAAGCATGCCGCTGAGTTCGTTGACTTTTATCTGGTGCCTTCGCCTTGCCAAAGGAGCTCCCCGGGGACAAGATATGGTCAAAGGGCTGACGCGATATCTTCCGCGATCCGTTGAGCAGCGGCTGCAGGGTCCGGTGCGTCCCGGATAGGACGCCCCACGACAATGTAATCCGCACCATCCCTGACCGCCTGTTCCGGGGTGACGATCCGTGCCTGGTCGTCCTGCGAGACTTCCCCCCATGAAGGCCGAATACCCGGGGCCACGATAAGGAGCTCGTCACCAAATTCCTGCTTCATTATTGCTACTTCTTGACCGGAACACACGACCCCGTGACAACCGGCGTTCCTGGCAATTCTTGCCCGCAGGAGGACAAGGTCAATCAAATTGTTCTCGAATCGAG
>JAFDGR010000032.1 GCA_019309145.1 Deltaproteobacteria bacterium
GGCCGCGCCTCAGGTCCCAATCGAAGCGGAAGGCATCTATGTTGTCGATCGCGCATATATCGACTTCGACTGGTTGAGAGGCATTGACGAGACCGATGCATTTTTTGTTACTCGCCTGAAGAAATCCATCAGGTGGACTCGTGTCATATCTCACCCGGTAAACAAATCCCTTGGACTGAGAAGTGACCAGGAAATCCTCTTATTCAGCAAAAAGTCCAAGGCAAAATATCCAAAACGATTGCGAAGAGTAAGTTTTCGGGGCGAGACCCAAAATCGAACCTTGGTGTTCTTGACCAACAATTTTATTTTGTCAGCAGAAACTATTGCTGCCTTGTACAAAGCTCGCTGGGAGATCGAACTGTTTTTCAAATGGATTAAGCAAAACCTCAGAGTGAAAAGTTTCTATAGTACTTCCCCAAACGCAGTAAAAAGCCAGATCTGGATTGCTATGATTGTTTATCTCATTTTGGCCATCCTCAAGGAGAGATATTTACTTAAAAATAGCTTGTCCTAGTTATTACACTTTTTGGAAGTCAATCTGTTCGAGACAAAACCACTTATTTCTATCTTTCGGACTAATCCCCGCAAGACGTATTGTAAAGGGGAATATGATCTTAAGCAACTGACATTATTCGACTATTGAGCCAGTGCCATTTTGAAGCCGCAAACAATTTCTTACAATATTACTTGCCAGCCCTTTTAAGCAAAAGTACAAGTTGGAGGGCAAGTAATAAGATAACTACTTGATATTGCTCAAGAGTTAACCGGACAGCAGTGATTCACTTTGAGTCCTGAAAATCCATCATGAGGACCTTCCAATGGGGAAGGAGTAAGTTATAAGCCCAAAACAAAGGGGAGCAAAGCCCCCTGAAATGAAAAATATATGCGGTGCCAAATGCCTCATTTCCCTTTCCATTGTGGCTTTCTCTTTTCAATAAAGGCGGAGGTGCCTTCTATAAAATCTTCGGATGAAAGGACGAAGCCCTCAAGGGCATCCTCCAGCCTAATACCGTCATCCAGGGTCATATTGCTCCCCCGGACCATGGCTTCCTTGGCCGCACGAACCGCGAGAGGGCCGGATGCACATATTTTTGCCGCCCATTCCCTGGCCCGGGGCATGACCTGTTCGGAAGAAACCACTTCGTTCACCAGCCCTATGCGGTACGCTTCCTGCGCGTCTATCGGCTCACCGGTAAACATCAACTGAGCGGCCATGCACCACGGAATCATGCGGGGCAGTCTCTGGGTACCCCCTCCCCCCGGAATAATGCCCAGCCGCACTTCAGGGAGCCCTAAACGGGCTTTCTCGGAAACAATCCTTAGATCGCAGGCCAGGGCGATTTCCAGACCTCCCCCCAGGGCCAGCCCGTTTATGGCAGCAATGAGCGGCTTCCACAAATCCATACCCCTCATGAGGGTTTCAGGAAAGGCCCACATGCGACCTCGAGTCTTCTTTAAGTAGCCCAGGGTCTCTTTTATGTCCGCTCCGGCGCAAAAGGCCTTTTCTCCGGCACCGGTTATGATCCCGACCCAGAGATCAGGATCACTCCGAAAATCCTTTAAGGCCGCCTCCAGTTCTCTCAAGAGCTGGATACTCTGGGCGTTAAACACCTCAGGGCGATTCAGGGTAAATATTGCCAGTTTGTCTTCTTTACTATATTCAATAAGCTTTGACATCATGTAGCCTCCAGCATCATTGCCCCGCACAACGTCGGGGAAAAATCTCTCGGATCATTACCACTTGGACAGGGCGTCTTTCCAAAAGGGGTAGATCTCAGTGTATCCGGCCCTGCTCATCATTCGAATCAGAGGATGGAGTTTACCCTTTTCCGGTCCCATTTCCCGCATCTCGTCCTGTTCGGAGGAAACAGCGATCTTCCAGCCGCCCACAAAGTCGAAAAGTTCCAGCGGCCCCATGGGCAGATTATAACCAAGGCGAAGCGCCTTATCTATCTCCTCCGGGGATCCGACCTTTTCCCATACCATCTGGACGGCCTCTTTGACCATGGCCAGATAGGCACGGTTGGCCAGAAAACCGTAGCTGAAGTCCCTGCAGACCACAGGCTCCTTCCCCAGTTTTTTGGATAGGGCCACAGCCGTTTCAGTGGTTTCGTCCGATGTGAGGGCCCCCCTGACAACCTCTACCAGTGCCATCTTGGCAACGGGGTTGAAAAAATGGGTGCCCACCACCTTGTCAGGCCGTTTGGTCACGGCGGCTAACTCCGAAATGTTCTGGTAGGAGGTATTAGATGCAAAAATGGCGTGCTGAGGGGCTGAGGCTTCAAGATTGGCGAAAATTTCCTTCTTAATAGCCAAATTTTCAACGGCCGCTTCAATGACAAAATCTACGCCTTCGACCACCGCCTTCATATCTGCGTTCCCCTTGATCAGGCCCATTATCCTGTCCCTCTCTTCCGGGCTTAGCTTTCCCTTGGAAACAAAAAACCGGTCAATTCGGTCGGCAATACCTTTGATGCCGTTATTGACCAGTTCATCGGTCAAATCCACAAGAGTAACTTCATATCCAGCCAACCGGGCCAGAAGCTCTGCAATCTGAGAGCCCATCATGCCCGAACCTATTACTGCCGTCTTTTTTATCTTTTCTATCATTTTTTCCTCGCCTCTATTTTGTATTTTTATAAAAATCCCGTATTCATCTCCGCCCTGTGGGCGGGGTGGTTCACTATATATCGCAGTGAAATCCATTACCCCTTAAAATTGGGAGCACGTTTTGCTACAAAGGCGCTGATACCTTCACGAGCGTCTGCGGTTCGGGACATTTCAGCGATAGAACGGCTCTCGTGCTTCATCTGGCCCTCGAACGACTCGGTCAAACCGCTCTGCACGAGTCTCTTGGTCGCCCCGAACGCCTTTGTCGGACCTGCTGCCAGACTTTCTGCTAAGGCTGTGGCCTCTTGGATGAGATCCTTCTCCGGCACCACCCGGGTCACGATTCCCCACTGGAGTGCCTCTTCTGCTGATAGCAGACGGTTGGTCAACGCCAGCTCAAGCGTTCGTTTTACACCCACAACGCGAGATAACGTGTAAGTAGCGCCGCCGTCCGGAGTCAAACCTATTTTCGTATAGGCCATCATGAATCTGGTGGATTCAGCCGCAAGTGTCATGTCGCAGGCACAGGCAAGGCTCATCCCGGCACCTGCCGCACTTCCATGTACCGCAGCGACCACAGGAGGATCCATTCGCACGAGGTATGACATGGCACTGTGAAGATGGACGGTTACCTGCTTATGGTAATGTGGAAGGTCCTCACCCTTTTCCGCAAAGCCCTTGACGTCCCCACCGGCACAGAACAGTGGTCCCGCCCCTTTTATCAGCACCGCCCTGATCAGGGGGTCTTCGTCGCACTGCATCAGGGCTTTCATAAGGTCCTTAGACAGTTCCAGGTTAATCGCGTTAGCCGCTTCAGGCCGGTTGAGAGTGATGTGCCCCACATTTTTTTGGACATCAAAAAGCAGGGTTTTAAATTGCATATGTATTTACCTCCTTACCTGTAAAATATCAGGGACCAGAGGGCCTTCCGTTTTTTTATTTAACCGTCCCGCTCAGGACATTACGACGAAGACAATAAATCAATCCAGTCCCTCCACCCCGCATAGTCTCAGAGCGCAAGACCTAGCCGATGCCATATCGGCCAGCCGGGTGATCATGATTTTTTGAGCCTGGGGTGAACCCGCGCCATGAATGGACTCCGTCAGATAAGATACCGCCCCGGTGCCGAGTACGATGTTTTCAATCAAACGGAGGACGCGCATTCGTTGATCGCTGGTCACTCCCTCTCTCCCCGCCATGTATTTCCTGATGTACCCACCGATCTCCGGGTGTTTCTGGTCCTCAAGAGAAGGCATGGTTACCAGGATTCCCCCGGCAAGGTCCTGTGCCAGGCGGGAGATCTCAAAAGGGAAACGGGTTATATTTAACTTGCAGACGTTGGCCAATAGCTGGTCCACGGCAAAAGAGCCGCTGGGCGTCTGCTTCCCCATAGCCGCGCTGGCCAGGGCTACACCGTGCAGGGTTTCATTTAGATGGATCATCTCGGCCACTTTGTCTTTGAAGTGTGCGGCCTTTTCCGTACCCTGGGCCTGGCCGATAGCCTGCGTAGCTCCAATGAGCACATCGCCGACGCCCACCTTGCAACCGCCGTAACTGGTCCGATGATTGGCTGCAAAAAGCTCCACCAGACGCCCGGCAAAAGGGTATTCCCCCTTCATAAAAATCCTCTCTTCAGGGACAAAGACGTCATCAAAGACTATCAAGGATTCACATCCGCCGAAACAGGGATTTCCCACATCAGGGCGCCCCTTCTCCAACCTCCTGGTGTCCGAAGGCTGACGTCCGTAGACAAATGTCACACCTTTGGCCGAGGCCGGAACCGCAAAAGCGATGGCAAAATCTCTGTCATCGGCCCCCAATGCCCTCGTGGGCATGACCAGCAGCTCGTGGGAGTTCACCCCGCCCGTTGTATGCAGCTTGGCCCCTCTTACCACGAGACCCCCTTTGGTCTCTTCCACCACATGAAGATACTGGTCCATGTCCTTCTGCCTTGAGGGAGAAAGGCTTCGGTCCCCCTTGCTGTCTGTCATGCAGGCGGCGGGAACAAAATCATTTTGTTGTATATATTTCAGGAAATCCCTGAAACGCGCATGGTATTGAGTGTCGTATTCCTGGTCAATGTCATAGGTTATGGCATAGACGGAGTTTATGGCATCCATGCCGGCACATCGCTGAAAGCAGCAGGCCGTTCTGCGGCCCATCTCCCGAAGCATAACCACTTTTTTGATAATATCTTCGGTGCTGTGCTGAATGTGGGCAAATCGATTGATAGTCTCCCCGGTAAGATGGGATTCGGCGGTAAACAGCTCCGGCGCCTTTTGGGCCTGTTCATAGGTCTCGGCCATGGCCATGGCCCCCGGCCCGGAGATTCGATTATCGGGCACGCTTGCCACCTGCTCGCCCTGGATAAAAACCCGGTGCCCGAGATCCTTCAGGCTTGATAAATATTCATCCTTTGTCATAAGAGTCATAACATTTTCCCGTAAGTTCTATAGTCCAATCAAACCTCTCCCTAAAATGAGGGGCAGTCCGTCAGACACGGACCAATGCCTCTCCCACCATGGTCTTGTCTCCAGCGCTGTCCTCTGACCACAACTCCACTGTAATATCGGCCTTAGACGCCTCCTTTAAGACCTCTTTGACCCTCCCTCGCACGGTCAACGTTTCTCCGGCGAGAACAGGCTTGATAAAGGAAACCTGGATCTTTGAATCATTGATGGCATGCTCGCGATATACCTTAAAGAGCATCTCATGTGCATAATTGGCCGCCTGGGTCCCTTGCAGCACTAGGTCAGGGAACCCGAACTTTTTTGCGGCCTCCTTTTCAATATGAATCATATCCACAAAAGTTCCGGTATATCGATTAGAATACTTATATATCTTCTTATCGCTGATCTTCTTCTCTACGGCGGGTAATTCAAAACCTACTTCCATCGCCCTCAAATCTATGGTCATCGATTATTCCTCCTTGTTCAGGTCAAGGAGCAAAGTGACTACACCCTGGTTCACTTGAAGCCCTTTCTCACTGGTTACATCTATCCCTATGTCCACATAAGGACGGCCCCTTTTCTTATAAAGCCTGGCGATGGTCCCTTTGACCGTGACCTGCTCCCCATGCAGCACCGGCCGTTTGGATTCAAAGGCAATCTTGGCGTTTAATGCCCCCATGGGGAAATTGACAGAGGCAATCAAATTGATATACTGCCCGTAAAAATAGCCCGGGGGCACAATAGGCCCACCATAGGGCGAATTCTCCAGGTACCATGGGTCGGGATCATCTACCACTTCTTTTACATAGCTCACCACATCAGCGTGGGGTATGCGGTAGGTCATACTCGATAGGGGTTCACTTTCCTTGAGTTCACGCCAGTGCACTGATTGTTTGTTATATTCGTCCTGATCCATTTATCTCTCCTTCGTATGAACTCCTTCGGGTCCCCCTTATGGGGGGCTGCTAATATAATTCGAAAAACAAACCCACATCTGCGGGTCAGCCAAAACGCCCGCCAGGAAGGCAAGCGCTTTGACCGTTTCATCACTTCTCACTCTGTCAACCAGTATTTGCCTTGTCTTTCGTTGGGCTCCAGGGCCTGCGCGGGGACAAACCCTCCGACGCCCTCAAGTTTCCCATCTTTACAGATAGCGATCCTGAGACTCTTTACACCCTGATGGTCCCAGTTGTTATAGGTGATGGTCCCGGAGATTCCGAGCGGGTCGAAATTTTGAATGCTCTCTACGGCATCACGCATCTTTTCTCCGTCGATATTCTTGGGATCACCCCATTTATCGATGGCCTTTCCAAGGGCCTCGCAGATGACCATGCCTGCCTGAAACCCGGTCTGGTAGAGGAAAGGCCTTTTCTTTACCTTGGGGTGCCACATCTTGTTGAGTTTGTGGAGGAGGGCTATAACGGGCTGATCCACATCGTCCCATGAGAGACAATACTGATAACTGAAATGCCCTTCAAAGGCCTTGTTCCCCGTCTCTATGTATGCGGTGCCCCAGCAGGTATGGCCGGCAAAGGTTGGGTCCCACTTTTTGCTCTTCTGCCTTGCCAATTCCAGGGCAAACACGGTTAGGGGTTGATCATAATCGGGGCCGTTGAGGATGTAATCAACCTTTGCACGCTTGAGGGCAGTGACCTGGGCCTTGGCATCGGTAATGCTTCGTGCATGGAAGGTGTTAATAGTAAATTCCCCGCCCAGCTTTTTCGCATAGATCTTTATGGCCGTCGCCGCTTCATGCCCGTTTGAACTGTCGCAGTTAAACCCCCCGAATTTGGGCTTTCCCTTCTTGCCTTTCTTTTTCCAATCATCCATGCAAAATTTGACCAGAATGGCCATCCTGCTGGCCACCACCGGACTCATCTGAAAGAAGTAGTTCTTTTCCTTTTCTTTTTCCGGAGGAAAAATCGACTGGGCTACCGATCCGGAAGATCCCAGGGTCGGGACGTGCCTCCGGTTGGCAACCTCAGTGGTAGCGGGGATACAATAACCGTGTCCGCTGTATATAATCGGTTTGCCTTCATCGATGAACCGGTTGAAGGTGTTAATGGTGTTTTGAGAATCAAATTTGGTGTCAACGATTTCGGACGAGACTTTATACCCTCGTACCCCGCCAAGATATTCATTCTGGTACCTTAACCAATCGGCTACGCCCTCACTCATCTCGCTGCAACTCTTTGCTGCAGGGCCTGTAAGATCCGTTGCGTCGCCAATAACGATATCGCCCTTATAATCAAATTTGGCTGGCTGATCCGGAAGCGGCGCGTTTATTCCCGGGAATACTCCCGCTTTTGGCGCTGAGGAAGCAGCAAAACAAAAATTTGTCACTAGGAATAACAAGGCGACTGCTCTACAGACGGTAATTCCGATCAATTTTCTTCTTGGGGTCTTCATCTACATTCCCTCCTTGTATTAGAATAACGCATAGAACTGTGACAGAAATTGACTTCAATCCGTTTAGTATAACTTGCCATTTTCCTTCTTGAAATCACCCCCTTTCTCTGAGTCTATCCGTTGGGACAGAACGATCAGACCCGCGTCTCAAAACGAAATATTATCTATAGGCCAAAGGCCATATCCGGTAGTAAACCTTAAACACCTCCCACCGGTGATACAAACCCTTGGGATCAAAAATAAGAATCCCGATAATCACTGCGCCAAAGGCGATGTCAGTTGTGGGCTGTATATACTGGCTCAGTTCGAGGCTTACGGGCAAATGGGTCAGGATCTCCTTGATGACTGTAAAAAAAACGACGCCAAAAAAGCACCCTGTGATGCTGCCCAAACCACCAACAATGAGATATCCCAGATACCAGATACCGTCCATGAGGTGAAACTGCGTCGGGTGAATAAAACCCACGAAATGTGCAGTAAGTGATCCAGCCACTCCTGCAAAGAAACATCCGACCGCAAAGGCCAATATCTTGGTCTGCCAGACATTGACACCCATGACCATGGCCGCCAGGTCATTATCCCGCACCGCAACAAAGGCGCGCCCCCATCTTCCTCGGGCGATATTTTTTGCCAGGCAGGTAAAGACAAAAAGAAATGTTAAATTGAGCCAGTAAAGTTCGGAAACCGTATCGAACTTGAAGGAGAAAATAGACGGATAGGCCGCCTTATGTCCCACCATGCCACCGGTAAACCCCATGTGGCTCACTGCATAGATGATAATCGCATGGGCGGCAAATGTGGCCATCACCAGGTAAAATCCCTTGAGCCTCAGGCTTGGAATACCGAAGATAGAGCCGATTACGGCTGCTGTTATTCCGCTCAAAACCACGCTCAACAGAAACGGCACATGGTAATCGTTGACCAGAATGGCCGAAGCATAGGCGCCGACCCCGAAGAATGCCGCCTGCCCCACCGATATCTGTCCGGCGTAGCCCGTAAGAATCTGCAGCCCAAGGGCCGCAATGATGATGCAGCAAGCGGGCGTCATCACATTGATGATGCTCTTCGGGAGGTAATACGGGGCAAGTACGGCTGCTACCATAGCCCCAAACAATATCAGCCATTGGGTTTTCGTACGCACGACGGCCATGTCCTGTTCATATGAAGTGCGATAAATGCCTGCTGGATCCATAGCTTATATCCTTTCTATCCTTTCCTCACCAAACAAACCGTAAGGCTTGAAGATCAAAACCAGCAACATGACAACTAAAGGAACAACATGCATGATTCCTGGCATCATGACTTCCAGATAGGTGCCCGCCATCATTGTTACGACCCCCACGATCAATCCGGCCAAGAGGGCGCCCACGAATGATTCCAGACCCCCGAATACCATGACCGGTATGATTGCCAGCAGGCCGATATCGCCGAGCATATAGCTGACAGAACCCAGGCCTCCGAAAAGCACTCCTGACAATGCAGCACACCCCGCACCCAGGACCCAGGACATTCTCAAAACTTTCGTCACCCTGATCCCGGTGGATGCGGCCAGCTCTTCATCTTCCGATGTGGCTCGCATGGCTATCCCCTCCTTGCTGTATTTGTAGAAGAGCGTCAACCCCACACATGAGGCGACACCCAGGATAAACCCGTTCAGGTACGTGGAGCTTACGCTGATGTCCCCTATCTCAAGATTGCCTGTCGGTATGATTTCAGTGGGATAGACATAAGGGTAGGTCCCCCAGGTAATCATTATGATGCCGTAGAGAATGCTCAAAAGCCCTATGGTCGCCATCAGCTGGGTAAATGGCGATTCCCCGGCAAGAGGCCGCATGACAATCAAATCGATAACAAGACCGAGAATCCCAGCCAAAAGCATGGCCGACACCACAGAAAGCCACATGGGCATACCGATCCCCAGGGCGCATTTAGCTGCCACAAAAGCACCGAACATCATCAGCATGCCTTGGGCCATGTTAAAGACCCCTGAGGACTTCTGGATCACCACCAGACCCATGGCCCCTATGCCGTAGATCGCTCCCACACAAATCCCGTCCAAAACAGCCTGTATTAAGATGTCCATATCCGCCTTTTCCTTCCCTGTTTATTGCCTACGCGAGCCACCTTTTTCTGCGTTTGTAGTGCTTTGCATCTCTAAAGCTTTTTTTCTCACCCACTTGTGTCAATCCCAGATAAAACTCCCGGATATCTTCGTTAGCCTTGAGCTTTTCAGATGGCCCTTCCATCACGGTCCTGCCGTTTTCCATGACATATCCGTAAGAGGTAACGGCCAGAGCTGCCTTTGTATTCTGCTCGACCAGAAGAACACCGATCCCCTCCGCCTCATTGATCTCTGTTACAATCTTAAATATTTGGGATACTAAAAGAGGAGCCAGACCCAAAGACGGCTCATCGAGCAGCATGAGTTTCGGTTTGGCCATAAGCGCACGACCTATAACCATCATCTGCTGTTCGCCACCAGACATGTAACCGCTTACGTTATTTCTCAGCCTTGTTAGTTTTGGGAAATACTTGTACACCATTTCCATCCTTCTTCGCATCTCCCCTTTGTTTTCAAGTGTATAGCCGCCCACCACCAGATTCTCTTCGGTGGTCAGATGCCCGAACAAACGTCTGCCTTCGAAGCACTGAATTATGCCCCCCTCTGCTATATCCTGGGGTTTCCATCGGTCAATCTTATCGCCATAAAACTTGATGCTCCCACCAGTGATTTCACCGAGTTCAACCCTGAGCACTCCTGAGATTGCTTTAAGCGTGGTGCTTTTTCCCGCTCCATTGGAACCAAGCACACAGACCATACCGTTATCCGGCACCTTAATGGAGACCCCTCGAAGCACCCAGATCACGTCACTATAAACAACCTCTAAATTCTGAACGAGCAACATTGCGATTCATCCCCTCCCTTGTACTAGGCGTTTACTTTCATGACTCTGACATTGGCCCTAACAGCCCCAACGCGACCGTCTCTATATTTGACCTCCGTGTGCACTTCGATCGATTCTTTATCTGTATAAACCGCGTCAATAATCTCCTGATACTTTGCCTCCAGCGGGGCTCGTTTCAGTTTCCTTGTCCTGGTCATTTCAGCCTCGTCCGCATCGAACTCTTTATGCAGATTCACAAAGGAGGCTATTCGCGAATGTTTGGGAATCCTCGTATTCGTCTTTCTGATTTCCCCCAAGATGAGTTCATACACACCCTCTTTCTGGCTCAGATCAACAAAAGTATTGTAAGCGATGCGGTTGTTTTCCGCCCAGTTACCCACATTTTTAAGATCTATTTGAATCAAGACTGAGACAAAGTCCCTCTCATGGCCCACAACCATGGCATCCGCAATATACCTGCTGCATCTGAGTTCACTCTCGATATAGGTACCGGAGAATTTGGTGCCGTCATTCAAGGCCATCATCTCTGAAATCCGGTCCATGAAGAAGAAATACCCTTCGTCATCAATATACCCGGCATCTCCCGTATGGTACCATCCGTCATAAACGGTCTCTTTTGTCGCCCCTTCATTCTTATAGTAACCCGAAAACATCATTGCATCGTCAGCCCCTATCAGGACTTCCCCTTCATCGCTGATCTCTACCGTCCTTCCGGGCAGGACCTTTCCCACCGAACCAGGCTTGGCAGCCTCCGGTAGCTGCATTGCTATAAAGCCCGCTTCGGTAATCCCATAATAGGTATAAAGGGGTATCCCAATGGCCTGAAAAAAGGTGAAGAGTTCCGGGCTCATCATGGCGCCTGCGACCAGACACACCCGGGAACGTACATAGCCCAATCGATCCCTGAGTTGGTGCAGAGCCAAAGCATCAGCCAGGGCATGCAAAAGTTTCCACCAGATGCTCGGGGCTTTCGTTCTTTTTATCTCGATATACCTTCGTCCGATTGACATGGCGACTTTGTATGAGAATCTTTTCAGGAAATCCGCATCATCAATCCGCGTGAGCAGATCCCGATATCTCTCTTCCCACATCCTTGCACCGGCAAGTTCCGTTACTGAAGAGATTTCTCTCGCATCCGTAACCACCGTCTCCGGACTTTCAGGGAAATGCACAACCATCTTTTGTTGCAGACATCCCACAAATCCCAGGATCTGGTCTACCGCCCAGGCAGGGCATAGAAAGGAGTAATAGTCCGATCCCTCATCACATGGATAATATCGCCAAAGAGTTACATTCCACGCAATCAGACTCCTGTAGGTGATAACAGCGGCCTTGGGAAGACCGGTTGTTCCAGAGGTATAGGCCAGGCAGCAGGTGTCATCAACGCTTCCTTTGTCCACCATTTCCTCAAAAAGTTTTGGATGCTTCCGCTCATATTCCCTGCCCATCTCTATCACATCCCAAAAATTCATCAGCCAGGGATCCTCATAGCGCCACATCCCCTTCGGCTCCCAATAGACCACCTTCTTCACATTGGGAATTTTATCTTTGATCTCCAGAAACTTGTCACACTGCTCCTGGTCTTTGGCAGCGGCAAAAGTAGCATCAGAGCTCCCACAGAAGTATTCGATCTCCGAAGGTATGCAGTCGATAAATACACCGAAGCCTACACCTCCCACGGCCTGGGCCCCCAATTGACAGAACCACCACTCCGGATCATTGTCTCCGATAATGGCCATCTTGTCGCCGGCAGTGAAACCCAGACTGATCAGGCCCAGTGAAAAATATTTCATGTTTTCGTAATACTCTTTCCAGGTATACGAATTCCAAATCCCATAACGCTTTTTTCGAAGCGCCGGCTCATCCGGACTCTCAAGGCTGTTCTCGCGCAGGATCTGTGGAGAGGTTTTAAGCCTCCATTTTGCCCCCCAATGACCCTCCAGAGTCCCGTACCCCGCCTTTAATTGCTCAAACAGCTCTTTTTCACGTACGTTGTCCATTGCTTCTACCATAGTTCGTCGCTCCCCAAATAGGCCTCCGCCACTTTTTCGTTCTTTCCTATTTCTTGAGGCTCTCCTTCTGCCAGGACCTTGCCACCCTCGATCACCACAATCCTGTCGGTGATGTCCATAACCACACCCATATCGTGCTCAATAAGGACAACCGGTAGATCTTCCCGCTCCGCCACATCGAGAATAAATCTCGCCATGTCTTCTTTTTCTTCAAGATTCATCCCGGCCATGGGCTCATCCAGCAAAAGGATTTTGGGGTCCAGGGCCAGGGCCCGTCCTAACTCAACCCTTTTTCTCAATCCGTAAGAGAGCATGCCCACGGGTTCCTGTCTGATATTCTGAATTTCAAGAAAATCGATGATCTCCTCGACGATTTTACGGTTCCTCACCTCTTCACGGAGGGCAGGACCATACCAGAACGCATTGCTGAAAATGGACTGCTTCATCTGGGAATGCCTTGCGGCCATAAGGTTTTGGAGTACTGTCAGGCCGGTATATAGTTCAACGTTTTGGAAGACCCTTGCTATGCCCATGGCGCAAATCTTGTGGGGCTTCTTATGGGTGATATCATTCCCCTGGAAATAGATCCGGCCTTTCTGTGGACGGTAGAAACCGTTGACGCAGTTTACAATACACGTCTTGCCCGCCCCGTTTGGACCTATTATCGCCAGCACTTCACCATGTCTCACGCTGAAATTGACCCCGTTTAAGGCAGCTACCATTCCGAAACTGAGGTGAATGTCTTCCACCTTCAAGACTTCGTCTCCCTGCTTCACTTTTGAGCCTCCTCTATTCTCATGGACCATCGGTTGTACTTTTCAGTTCCCGGCTATTATAACGCTCACCGTGCCTGACCCGGGCGTTCCGCCCAGATTATGGGTCAATCCAAGTGAAGGATTCTTGACCTGCCTGGGGCCGGCCTTTTCCCTGAGTTGATAGTAGACCTCGTAAAGCATCCTCAGCCCACTGGCGCCAATGGGGTGACCAAAACATTTGAGGCCGCCGTCCGGGTTGACCGGGACGTCTCCCTTCAGAGAGAAGGTTTCGGCCGCCACATCCTCTTTGGCATGCCCTCGCGGGCTGAAACCGAGGTCCTCATATATCATCATCTCCGTGATTGTGAAGCAGTCATGGACTTCGGCCATACTGATCTCTTTTCGCGGATCGCTAATTCCCGCTTCCTTGTATGCTGCCAGGCCGGCCCGGTATGTCTCCTCCACGTGGTCCCAGTCATACTTCTGGCTCCGGAATCCCTCTTGGGGGCCTACGCTTATCTGGAGGGACTTTACGTAAACCGGATCAGATCTGAAGCTCTTGGCCATATCCGCGCGGCAGATTACCGCAGCAGCCGCGCCGTCGCTCACCCCGCAACAGTCAAACAGGCCAAGGGGCCACGCAATGATCGGGGCCTTTAGCACACTCTCCAGTTTGACCGGCTTCTGAAAATGGGCCTTGGGGTGGAGGGAACCGTTATAATGGTTTTTGACCGCGATAGTCCCCAGCATACGTTTTCCCTCATCGGGATCGATGCCGTACTTATCAAAATATCTCGTGGCCATCAGGGCATAATGACCGGGGGCCGTGAATGTCTCTGACCTGAATGTGCGTTGCTGGGCGCCCATCCACGTTCCCATGCATAGTTCACTGTCCGGGAGCCCGCTTGTCCCGAAGTCCTTCAGTTTCTCAGCACCCACCACAAGGGCAATGTCACAGGAACCGCAGGCAACTCCGTAACATGCGTTTCGAAAGGCGTCTGAAGCCGTGGCGCACATGTTTTCCACCCGGGTTATGGGGATATAGTTGAGCCCCAGGGCCTTAGCCATAATCTGCCCGGTGTACCCCGAGAGGTAAGTGCCGAACCATGCTGCCTGCACATCCTTGGGTTCGATACCCGCATCTTCATAGGCCTCGTACGCCGCATCAACAATGAGATCGTTAAGGCCCTGCTCCCAATTCTCTCCGAACTTGGTGCATCCCATCCCGACTATCGCTACCTTATTCTTGATACTTTCCATGATTGATACTCACCTTTCACTTTTTTAGTTTAATCCGGCAAAGCGATTGCCATCGGTTTTTGTCTCTTTTTCATTACCCTCAACGGATCGGCCTGGCCTTCCACCAGTAGTCGTAGATCCCTTCCACAAAGCGGAGAATCCTGAAAGTCATCTCAACAGGCATGCCGATTTTGATCTCATCAGGATTTCGATCGGCGGCATCGCACATAACACGTCCGCCTTCTTCGAAATCTATAACCGCAACAGTGGTCGGCTTATCCGGACCCGAGGCCAGATTATCGTGGCTGAAGGCCGCCAGCCGACCGACTTTCTCCGCCAGGCGGTAGGGCTCCATCCTGTCTTTGGTCCCGCATTCGACGCAAACCCTGAGGGGAGGATACTGAATGGTCCCGCATTCCTGGCATTTAACTCCCTTCAGGGCAAGGCTCGAGTTGTCCCGCCATAGGGCAGCAGCAGAGGGCCTTTCGGGAGGAAGACGGAGGGGGGGCTCAATCTGGAAAATTTCGCGCCACTTCATATACTTGACATAAGGCATCCGGTTCTTGTTTTCCTGAAAGAATGCAATCGGTCTGGCCTTCTCTTTGAAGGCCGTGATATTTTCTGTCACCCTCAGCACTAGGACGTCGCAACCATCGCTATAATTGGCCACCAATATGCGGTCGCCGGGCTCCGCCTGCTCCAGGGCGGCCACCAAGGATAAAGGAACCTGGGCGGTTCCCGTATTGCCCACCCAATCAAACATAGCGTCCTGGACCTGTGTCTTCGGGTCAAAACCCAGTGTTCCGGCCACCCCGCTCACATGTCTGGGACTGGCCCCATAGATCACTACCTTGGAGATATCCTCCGGACTTAGACCCATCTCTTTCATGGCCGATTCTATTGCGTTGGGTACCGTCCGCTTGTAACCCATCTCCAGGCCGAAGCGATCCTCATAGTTCCGGACGAACCGGTCCCGGTCTGAACGCCATGTTGAAATAATTTCCTGCCGTGCCGTAAAAATGCCTTCAATGGCGGCGATAACGTCTTCCCGACCCAGACAAAAGGCAGCGGCAGCATCACCAAAAGAGAGTTCATTGCCCCCACCGGGCAGACACAACCTCTTGTCCGAGGCACATACCAAGATCTTCTCGGCCCGGCCAGCCCGAATCGCATCCGAGGCCAGGATAATCCCCTGGGTCCCTGCCCTCAAGGTATCGGTAATGTCCAGGGTCATTGCCGTTTCGCCAAACTCAAAGACCTCGGCGATTGTGGCTGCACTCTGTTTTTCCAGATAGGGGGGAGTGGTGGTGCAGAAATAGAGACCGTCAGCCTCAAGAGGAAAACCGGTCACCCTAACACAGTTTCTGATAGCTTCCACCGCCATGGTGAGACTATCTTCGTCATATCCTGCCACAGCCTTCTGGCCGCCCCCAAACGATTCCCATTCCCTGGCTATATCCTTCCGATTCAAACGATTCCAGGGGATATAAGCCCCACAGGACACGATGCCTACTTCTTTCTCAAATCCCAATTCGTGTACCTCCTTAATCTCTAAAGATTCTATAAAATCCAGATACTGACCTAATCACTAACTTGCAATAAGGTTTCGGGCCAAACGCGAACCTTCGCTACAGGTCTATTTATAGGCAAAAAACATGCCACATAACAGGACTCCACTTACCCATTAATTTCATTATGTTGCCTGCATGTGTTTATTTGACGTCTTTTTCTTGTCCAATATGTTGTCTTGTGCAGACAATATATTGGACAAGATTGAATTATATTTGATGGTTTCGGAAAAAATCCTGGCCCGGGATTATCATTATAATCATTTGAGGCGTCTCGCCGCGATGATCACTTTTATTTGGTCGCCAATTCCACGGTGTACCGTATAATGTCATCCATGGGGGTACCGGGGCCGAAATTGCCTGAAACCCCCATCTCTTCCAATTCCTTTGCGTGTTTTGGTGGAATTAACCCTCCTGCCATGACACGCATGTCTCCGGCCCCCAGCTCTTCCAGGGCTCTTAGCACGCCTGCTGCAATAATCGGCATGCTACCCGTATGGTCGCTAAGTGCGATAAGGTCCACATCCTCATCTATCGCGGCCCTGGCTATCGCCTCAAAGGACTGGTATCTTCCGGTATAAATGACTTCCAGACCGGCATCCCTGAAAGCGGTCATCAGGGTATATGGCCCTCTTTCATGAATATCGCAGCCGGCTTTGGCTATCAAGACTCTGATCTTTCTATCATTTCCCATGGGTCCCTCATCCCCTTATTGATTGTTTTACAATTTCCGGTGTACCTATCTGTTCAAAGGGGTCGTATGGAATCCCGTATCCAAGTCGGATAACTCCTACTGTTTCCCCTATGGTCATGCCCCCCTTGAATCCCTCAATAATAGAAGGTGACAGATTCCTTCCTTCCTTTGTGGCCCGGAAGAGTTTTTCAACAGCCACCTTGACCGCGTTTTGATCTCGGCCCTCTTTAAAAAGCTTTACCTCGTTTACCTTCTCACGTCTTTGTTCCTCTGAAGGCGTTTTGTAGGCCACGTCTCGAATGGCGCTGTTGATAGGCCCCTCTTCTCCGGTTTCGCAGAACGCATTCACGCCAATGATCAGTCTCTTCCCTTCCGCTTTTTCCCGCTGTATCTTTTCCCGGTTGGCCTCCATAATGTCGTGGAGCCAGTTACTTTCAAGACACTCAAAGATCCCACCCCTCTCCTCAACTTTTTCAAGATATTTATAGGTCTCAGTTTCCACTTTTTTTGTCAGCCACTCAACATAGTAAGATCCGCCCAGGGGGTCCGCCGCCAACGGGACATTTGCCTCATGCGTAATGATGTGCTGTGCGTCGAGATTGAACACTCTGGCTTCCAGGGACGGCAGCCCTATGGCCTCATCTATGCTCGAGGCATCGAGCGAGTTGACCCCTCCGAGCACGCAGCTCAAAATTTCCAATGTGACGCGAGCTGCATTATTCAAGGGCTTCTGCCATTGCAGGGATAGTCCTGAGGTTCTAATACCTATCTTGAGCTGCATCGACCTCTTATCGGTCGCTCCAAACCTCTCCTTTGCGATTGTAGCCCACATCTTCCTGGCAGCTCGAAACTTTGCAATGGTCTCGAAAAAATCCGACTCCGCATCCAGTGCAAAGACCATGGGACCATATTGATCAATTGAAATACCCCGGTCTTTCAAACCCTCAAGCATTGCTATTGCAACCGCCAAACACCCTCCCAGCTCCTTTGGAACATCCATCCCTCTTTGCTGCGGGTCAACCCCGTTCGGACAGCATGGTTTCCATTTCGGGGTGTTCTTCAGTGCATATTCAACATGGTCAAGCCAAACTCGACGGGCAATATGCGTAGGAAAGTCCGGAGACTCATAAACCAGCTTTGCCCTGATAGGATCATTGATTCCGTTTCCACGCAGTGTTGCCGGGTCAAGCCCATTTTTCTGCATAATAGCCACAAGCATGGAGTGGAAATTGATAAAATTGGATATGCCGCTGTGTGCCAGTTCATAGATAGCGCCTTCAAGGGGCAACCCCTCCAACATCCTTTCATATACGGGCAGAGCATAGGTAGCAACCCCGCCGCACATCATACTGCTCCATGCAAGCGGATGGTCGGGATCGATGCCCGACTGCGTGGGCAAATCCGCCAGTAGACGCAAATCCGTCAAGCCGTTTTCTATATATTCCTTGAAGGCCGCGTTCGTTTCTTCGGCCGTGCTGTAGCTCACAATAAAAGATTTGAGCCAGAGGCGCTTTCTGTACATCTCCGGGTATATACCCCGCGTATACGGGTAGGCTCCCGGATCGCCCAAATCTTTGTCGTAGGACAGATTTTTGCAATCTTCAGGGGTATATACAGGTTTTACCTCAACATGACTCTGCGTCGCGGTTCTGCGTATACCGCCAATATCCCGATCAACAACAATTGAATCGTTCTTCATATGACATCTCCCTGTCTGATATTCAAGCTGAGTAACCTCATGGTTTTGCACGTCACGTCCGGAGGCATTGTCTGGCAGCCCCCGGACAACTTCCGCAAGATGTTTACGGCAGGCCTCGATACCGGACCAAAGTCGGCCGGATAATGAATTTAATCTCCTCTGGAATTCATGGAAACGCACCGAATTCCGGAGAATTCACGATTGAAACCAGTTCATTCAGGCTACAAAGCAGATCCCTTCCATCTCTGCTTATATGCAACAGCCCTGTCAGGTTCAATCGTACCTGCTTGTTCAATGACAGGTAATTCCTGCAGACTTCTTCCACCACAGGCACGGCCTCCCCGTCCAAAATGCCGTCCAAATCGATCTCAACCAAACGATCATTCAAGTTTTTTTCCTTTATATGAATCATTAGTAGTTCACCTGCGTGGAAAAATGCTCACTTTAAGGACTTTTAAAGAACAGCAAGAAATATGCCGCCAGGCAGGAATGCACTAACCCTTCGTTTTCTCATTCTTTTTTTCAGGCGTTTGTCTGAACTCATTTTTCCTTGAATAATATGTTGTTTTATGCCATCAATATATTGAACAATAATGAACCATATATAGAAAGAGATGTCAGCCGCTGGCCTTTGATTATTGACCGGATGATGTGAATTCTTTCAATGAAAGTTCGGGTTTTACAGGTTTGTCGTGTTTGACTCTTATCGAGGAACCTGATTAAAAGGAGGCATTCTAATGCAAAGAGAAGACAGCCTTTCGGAGGGATACGGCAACTTTCTGAAGCCTTTACTGGCCATGGCCTCCCTTTTCGAGGACAGTTTTTCTGTGGATTGGCTCGTGGAGTTGACCGAGCAAAAGGTCTCCGAGATCCTTATCGCCCTGGAAGAGGGAATCCAGCAGAAGTGGCTGAATAAGGTCGGGCCTGCCACCTATGCATTTTGCGATTCGAGAAAAAGAGAGGAGTGTCTATCATACTTAGCCCCTCAGGATAAAGCGCATCTCCACAAAAGCATCGCAGAGCTTCTCATTCGTGAACTGCCCGAGAACGATCTGAAGGTCAAACTCCTGGCTCCCCATCTTTTATTTACTCCTAATAGACTGACGAACTGCCACTGGCTTGTCAGGGCCGGAGATTATTGCCGAAAAACCTTTCGTAATGAGGAGGCCCTTAAATACTACTCCAAGGCCCTGGATCATCTATCGGTACGGGAGAGTATGGAGGGAGACCGTTTTTTTGTCCAGGTGGCCATAAAGTATTCCAAGATTTCAACAGCCAGGTTGGAAACGACTACTGTCCTGGAGGTGCTGAAACAGGCATTGGAACGGGCAAACAAATGGAAGATGGTAGACCTGCCGCCTTTGGTTAAAATGCATATGGCCAAAAATGAATGGCTCCGTTCCCATTACTCGGAAGCCATGAAGCACTTTGAAGAAGGCTGGTCCCTGGCCAAAAAGCTTGATGAACCCAAACTGCTTCGTTCTGTTGCAGTGTTCAGCACGTTCTTTCTCTACTGGCAGGGACGCTTCCAAGAGGTTGTCCAAAGCTATGAGCAGACCGTCCCGGAAATCCAACACAGCTATCCCCAGGAGGACTTCCCCCTTGCGGCCAGTACGACAGTGGGGCATTGTTATGTTCAGATAGGGCAAATCACCCAGGGGCTGGGCATGTTGAACAGCATTCGCAAGCAGTGTCTGGAAAATGGGGATTTTTATTTTGCCGCTCTTGCTGGGGTCATGATTGGAGCAGCCCTGCTGGAAATTCGGGACCTGGACAATGCCCTGATACATCTGAAACGTTCCCTTGAAGAAGCCTCCAGGACGCGAAATGATTGGGCAACAATCCTGGGGATGCTGACACTGGCCTCGGCCTATTACAAGAAGGGCCATGGAAGAAAAGCGGTTAACACTTTACGGGATATCCTTCAGAAGAGCGTTGACGTCAACGTTACCGTCCGCCCCTACCCCTATTTCATGGAACTGTGCTGGGCAATGGAACAGAAAAACCTGCCGCAACTTCCCGGAGTTTCCTTGAAGGAGGAAATCGCTCGTGTCCTGAGGACCAAGAACGTTTTTATGAAGGGCATGGCTTACCGATATGACGCATTTCTCAAGAAAAAGGAAGGCCTGACCCATGAACAAATAATCCTGTCTTTCAAAAACTCCCTTGAAAACCTCAAGCTTTCCGGCCACCAATTCGAGATTGCCAGGACGCTCATGGAAACGGCTCGACAATATCTGTCTGTTGGAGAGAAGGAACTGGCAAAAGAGACAGCTCTGCAGGGCGCAAAAACCCTTACCCGGTTTCACGAGTCTTTTGTACCTGATGATCTCCGCCACCTGCTCAAAGACCAACTGGCAGGTTATGATCCCCTGAACGAAATCTTGGCTCTGAGCAAAGAACTGACGGCATTTCGGGTGCATAAAGACCTGCTGCGTCACATCGTTTCCTCGGTCAGCCGTATTACAGGGGCCGAGAGGGGGGCCATATTTCTATTGCAGGAAGACGCCGGAGAGGGCCTGCAACTTGCGGCCTCAAAGAACCTTACTTTGGAGCAGATTGACGAACCGAACTTTTCATCCTCTTTGAAGCTAATTGACAAAGTCATGGCCGCAGGAAAAGGCCGAATCGTGGCAAATAATCCAGACCCTTCTGAGGACCCGGACCAGAGCGAATTTATTCGTTCCTGCATCTGTGTCCCCATGATCCTGAAAGGTAAAGTAGTCGGGGTTCTTTACCATGACAACCGCCTTCTGAATAACGTCTTTCAGGAATCGGATCTGGATCTTTTGTACCATTTTGCCTCCCAGGCCGCCTTTGCCCTTGACAATGCCAAGGCCTATGAAGAGATCCGTCGGCTGAATAAACGGTTGAAGGTAGAAAAGCACTACTACCAGGAGGAACATCTGAAATGCATACATTTCGAAGAGATCATCGGTGAAAGCAGAGCCATCAAAGATGTCCTGGCCCAGATCGGCCAGGTCGCCCAAACCGATACAACTGTACTGATTCGAGGAGAGACCGGGGTGGGGAAGGAACTGATGGCCCGGGCACTTCACCGGCACAGTTCACGTCGAGATATGCCGTTTATCAGGGTCCATTGCAGCGCACTGCCGGAAACCCTTATCCCCAGCGAGTTGTTCGGCCATGAGAAGGGGGCCTTCACCGGCGCTACCAAGCGGAAGATAGGCCGTTTTGAATTGGCCGATGGTGGGACCCTTTTCTTAGATGAGGTGGGTGACCTGCCCATGGAGATGCAGGTTCGCCTTCTGAGAGTTCTCCAGACCAAAAAATTTGAGCGCGTGGGTGGGACCAAAACCATCGAGTCAAACTTTCGCCTGGTAACCGCAACCAACCGGGATCTTGAAGGAAATATACGAGCCAAGCAGTTTCGGGCAGATTTGTATTACCGGATCAACGTCTTTCCCATCGTGGTTCCGCCCTTAAGGGAGAGAAGGGAAGACATTCCAGCGCTGGCCCGTTATTTTCTCGGAATTCACAGCAAAAAGGTGGGCAAGTCCTTTGGAACGATCCAAGAGCGAGAGATTCAAAAGCTCATGCAATACGATTGGCCCGGGAATGTCCGTGAACTGGAGAATCTCATCGAAAGGGGCGTCATCCTTTCCGCCGCGCCTAGCTTTCGATGCCCGGAACTCATTGAACGTCTCGGCGGCCTTCCATATTCTCGGGTTGGAGCGGTGACCTTGGAGGAAAATGAACGTCGCCATATCCTCTGGGCCCTTGTGAAAACCGGCTGGAAGGTCCGGGGGAAAAAGGGGGCCGCCGAGTTACTCAATATACATCCCTCCACGCTCAATTTCCGCATGAAGAAACTGGGCATTAAAAGGCCCAACTGATCTGAATAACTCACAAGCGGGGGGGTTATCCACCCCTCACGATATGGGGTGGCATCTGGGACATCCTATAATGCCCTTGTCAAGAAAAAAGTTGATGGCGATAAATTTTATTAAGGGGGACTGGTGAGATGCCTGAAGTGGATGTTAATGGGATCAAAATGTACTATGAAATCCATGGCAAAGGAGATCCTCTGATCCTGATTATGGGACTCCGGAGGAACATGGAATGGTGGTATTGTCAGATACCTTCCCTATCAAAGCATTTCAGGGTTATTGCATTTGACAATCGGGGCGCCGGTCGTTCAGACAAACCGGAGATGGACTACTCTATCCGCCTTTTTGCAGACGATACGGCGGGCTTGATGGAGGCGTTAGGTGTTGAAAATGCACATGTCTTAGGCATATCTATGGGCGGGTATATTGCGCAGGAGCTGGCAATTAATTACCCTGAAAAAGTCCGAAACCTTATCCTGGGATGCACAAGCTGCGGGGGCGAAAGGGCAGTGCTCATGAGTCAGGAGAGGATAGAAAAGTTTACCGCCAATAAAGGGCTTACACCCGAGGAGATACTCCGAAAGGATATGGATATCTATTTTTCTGACAAATTTATTCAAGATCATCCTGAAAAAATCAGGGAATTCATAGAGATATCACTCCGATATTATCAGCCGGCTCATGCCTTTGAGAGACAGTTCGCCGCATGCCTAAAACATGACACTGCGAACCGGCTCAGTAATATATCGGCGCCGACATGGATTGTGGCAGGTGATGATGACCCTTTAGTGCCGCCAAAAAACTCACGAATATTGAAAGAGTTAATGCCTTGGGCAAAATTGCAATTTTTACCTGGCTGCCGTCATGCCTTCTTTATTGAGGATGCCGACCTTTTCAACCGGGAAGTAATAGCCTTTTTATCAGGGTAGAAATGCTTTGAACTCCAACCCTTACACAAACATTTATGAAAAAGAGAGGTTTAAAATATGCTGGTTATAACGGATTTGGGGGAATACTATTGAAACCTCCCAAAGAAGCCGATATTAATAGATTTTGCAACCAGTTTTCGTGGTACCTGAACTGATTGATTCTTTCAGCTGG
>JAFDGR010000227.1 GCA_019309145.1 Deltaproteobacteria bacterium
GGATTTCGAGCTTGTCCTTGCGGATGAAGAGGGTCGGATACTGGCACGTACTGTCAATGGTACGGTCAGGGGCGTTGAGAAAATACCCGACCAGGTTGTCCCTGAGGGAGAGAAGCTGGGTCCATCTTCCCTCCTGGGTTCCAATGATATCCGGTTTGTAGCGCTCGATTACCCGGGCCACCAGGCCTTTCCGGTGGGCCCAGGCATTCTGGCCGTCCCGGTCGTTTTCAAACCGGATATTGAATGTCATGATACGCATGTTTTACGATCCGTCATTATTCAGGTGGATAGACTGAAGCGAGAAGGTTGAAAAAAAGAAGAATTGCCACGGTTCAAAGCATTCCAGAAGTGGCATGTATTGTCAATTGTGTCAATTGCGAATCAGCATCAACGTGGGCACACAGGAGTATGTCATAATGTCTGGCAGGAGTGTCAAAAAAATGCCGAATAACCTGGAATGGAACAGTTGAAATTTTATTTGAAATAAGTGTTGTGCCTGGGGAGTTCCGATATGATATAATATAAATAAAAGCACAAAAAAGGGATGGTCGCTCTCGCGTCAAGAGTGTTGTGAAAGCGCGATTCCCAGCAATTGTGGCGATTATACCGGGCTGGCCGCGCACAGGTTGAAAGGGAAGGAAAGGGTCCTGGACTGTTCTATGGCATGTAACTTGCTCCTCTACTAAACAAAAGCCCAGGGACATCATCCGGTCCGGCAGGGAAAGGAGGAAGCCATGAGGTCTGCAGCCCGTCTCCTCAGTAGCCTGTGCGAGAATCTGCAGGAACGCAGTCGCGGTTCCCCTCTGCCTTTCCACGCGTTTCTCGAACTCTCTGCAACGAAGCCAGCATTCATCTTCCGGGATATTTTTCAGGTATTCCACGACATGGTTGAACGGTATGTGGGTGAAGGTGTTGATGAGTACCCGGATGACCCCGAATCAATCAATTATGTGTATTACGATTGCAGCAAACTCTTCATAGAAGGCACGGATCATCCCTTTTTCGCGGACAGGCTTTTTGCCAACAGGTTTGTCAACCACGTGGCCTCTTTCAGGAGAGGCGCCCAACAGAACAGGATATACATCTTCGAAGGCCCCCACGGCTGCGGAAAAAGCACCTTTCTCAACAACCTGCTCCTCAAATTCGAACACTTCGCAAACACGGAAGACGGCGTCTGCTACGAGACGGTGTGGCGGCTCAACAGGAAAGAGTTGGGTTCACGTCCGGAAAGCGAAGCGCACACGTTGCTGGTCCAGCTCAGGGCCCTGGCGGATGAAGACCCGCTTGCCCCGGTCGGGGAAACCAGAGACCGGTTCATGGGCCTTTCCAGAAGAGAGTACCTGGAAGTTCCCTGTCCGAGTCACGACAACCCGCTCCTGCTGATTCCCAAGTCCTACCGGAAACAGTTCCTGGACGAACTGATTGAAGATGGGGCCTTTAAGGAGAAGCTCTTTTCGGAGAAGCAGTATGAGTGGGTTTTTCGCGCGAACCCCTGCACCATTTGCATGTCCCTTTACAACGCCCTCCTTGACCTCCTTGATTCCCCTTCCCGGGTCTTTGCTATGGTATTTGCCCGGAGATACCAGTTCAACAGGCGCCTCGGGGAAGGAATAAGCGTCTTCAATCCAGGGGACAAGGGGCCCAAGAGCAATGTCCTTACCAATTCATTCCTGCAGAACCAGTTGAATCACCTGCTCCGGGACAGCAACAGGGTGCGGTACATCTATTCAAAATATGCCAAGACAAACAACGGCATCTACGCCTTGATGGACATAAAGGACCAGAACAGGGAACGGCTGGGGAACCTGCACGGGATTATCAGCGAAGGGGTCCATAAAGTGGAAGATATTGAGGAAAACGTAAACTCTCTCTTTCTCGCGCTGATGAATCCCGAAGACCGCGACAAAACAGGAGAGACGCAATCCTTCTCTGATCGGATTGTGTACATAAAAATACCCTATGTTCTTGATTATAATACAGAAGTAAGGATATACAAAGGGATTTTCGGCGACGGGATAGTACGGGCCTGCTTGCCTCGGGTACTGCAGAATTTTGCGAAAGTGATCATTTCAACGAGATTAATGGCAGCGTCGGCGGGGATGCTGGAATGGATCGGGGATGCCACGAAATACCACCTGTATTGTGACAAGAATCTGCACCTCCTCAAGATGGACATCTACACCGGTATTATTCCCACCTGGCTGACTGAAGGGGACCGAAAGAAGTTCACGGCGAAACGGCGAAAGCGGATCATCGGGGAATCGGAATTTGAAGGGAACGCAGGGCTTTCCGGAAGGGATTCTATCAAGATTTTCGGAGAATTCTATTCCACCTACGCCAAGGGCGAGAAGCCCATTACCATGGAAATGCTCTGCCATTTCTTTCGGAAGAACAAGGAAGTGGCAAAACAGATCCCGGAAGGATTTCTCGATTCCCTGGTCCGTTCCTATAACTATGCCGTCCTGCAGGAGATCAAGGAATCTCTTTACGAGATGAACGAGGAGCAGATCGCAAGAGACATTCAGAACTACGTCTTCAGCATCAATTTCGAGTATGGTTGCGTGGAGCGGTGCGTGTATACCGGGGAAGAGCTGGAGATAACAGAGGACTTCCTGGAGGGATTGGAGCGCCGGTTCCTGGGTCCATCAGCAGATAAGACCCAGATGAAATCTTTCAGGGAAGATGTCCAGAATCAATACACGTCCAGGACCCTTACTCAGGATATGCTTGTCGAAGGGAAAGACCTGCGGCAGACGGAGCTGTACGCGTCACTCCACGAGCGGTATATCCATAATTTGAAGGAAAAGGTCATGGAGCCCTTTTTGAAAAACGCGAACTTTCGCAGTGCCATCAAGGATTATGCCACGGATGCATTCAGGACCTATGACCAACGGATACGGCATGCGGTTTCCTTCCTGATTGGGAACCTGGTGGGAAAATACGGGTATACCGAACAGGGAGCGCGCGAAGTGTGCATGTACGTCATTGATAACGAGCTTTCAAAGGCGTTTTCTGAAAAATAGGAGGCAATGTGGTTCACCGGCAATCACACAGGCTGCCAACGTGTGGCATTTGAGGGGGAGAAGAAATGGACGACAACAGGAAAAGGTTGCAGGATCACCTGGCCGCGGTGAAAGAGGGTCGCAGGCACTTTGAAAATGCCTTCCAGGGGGTGACCAGGATGATCCTGGAAAGCCCGATCGAAAAGGTGGTGGTAAATGGAAAAACCACCTATGACTTTGCCATATTCCGCCAGGGGAAGAAACACATCATCGGCATGTATGATGAACTGAACAGCTTCGTCTCCTATGTAAAAGATGCGGCGGAAGGGGGTTCATCCAAGGAGATGGCGTTTGTTCTGGTGGGGGAACCTGGGAACGGAAAGACCTTTTTCGTGGATTTTCTCTGCAGTAAATACCGCGAGTTTCTTTCCCGGGAAGGAAACCGGAAATATACTTTCCGGTTCATAAATATCGATCAACTGGAGGGGTATGGACGCCTGAAAGTCATCGAGTCCCAGACGTACGAGGACCCCATGATCCTCGCCATGAACCTCTTTGAGGACAGGGATGAAACAAAGAGGTATCTGGGAGAAAAGGCCGGTTTCAGTGAGGAGGAAATAGAGGATCTCTACGAGAATTACCGTCCCCTGGGGGCATGCAGCGGCTATATCTGGAACAACATCCGCAGCCACACCGGCGGAAACATTGCGGATATGCTGCATTTTGTAGAGATCGTCCCGGTTCCCCTGACCGAGAGCCTGGGGACGATTACCGGAAAATACCCGGCCAAGGACAAGATTACGTCTTCTGCTGTGGATCTGCTGGGAGAGGAATCCATTCAGCGTTTGCTCCACATTACCGATACCAATAATCCGTACCGGTTTGACCTGCGGCGGGGGGCCCTGGCAAGGGTGGCCGGCGGGGGCATCCATTTCAGTGACGAGATCTACAAGAACAAGAAAGACCTGGTCCAGGTGTACCTGGGCGTTATCCAGAACCGGACCATTGAGATCGACGGGTACAAGTGGCCTATTGATTCTCTCATCCTTGCCACCAGTAACAACATGGAGTTTTACCGCTTTCTCGCCGAGAAGGAGGAGGCCCCCATTGTGGACCGGTGCCGGATCTGTTACGTCTCCCACAATACCAATTACAAGCTCCAGAAAGACCTCACCGGCTATGCCATCGGCAGTGAGGCTCGAACGACCCTTACCAAGGAAAAGCTCCACCAGGACCCCAACCTGAACTATGCCGCATCCGTGGCCGTGGTACTGACCCGGCTGCCCCGTTCGGAAAAGCTGACGCCCATTGAGACCATGAAGCTGGCAGCGGGAGAGGTTGCAGGCGAAAAGAGCATCAAGACCCTTGCTGAAGTCATTGACACGCTCAACCAGGACCCGGAGATCACCAACCGTTTCGGGCAAAAGGGACTCGGCCAGCGGAATCTGGGACGTGCCTTGCAGCTCCTCATCGAGAGCTCCGAGACAAACGAAGGGGAGTGCATGTTCGCCTACCACATCTTCAAGGCCCTGGAACGAATTGTGCTGGACTACGTGAGCGAAGCCAATGACCGGATTAAGTACCTTGAAGACCTGAAAACCGCCAAGGGGTTGTACCGCGAGAAGATCATGACGGAGATGTTTAATGCCTACATGGATGAGCCCTTCGCCATTCGCAAGGATGTTATGAACTATGTGAACATGATTATTGGTATTGACGCAGAAAGCCTGGGTCCTGACAGGATGTGGAAGTACAAGGATCCCCAGACCGGAGAACTCAAGGCGTTGAAAATTGACGAACGTTTTATCAAGAGCGTTGAAGAGCGTCTCCAGCTCAAGACCTAAGAGCAGCGCGAAACGTTCAGAACATCCATTCGGAAGATCTACGGACAGAAGATCTCGGTGGATCCCAATTATGATTTCATGGACAACCTGGAACTGGTCAAAGCGGTTACGGACGTCCGGCTCAAATCTGATATCGCGGGTGCGGGCAGCCTGATCGGCGCACTGGCCAATCGCACCAATGAAGAAAATCAGAAGCTGTACGACCGCATGATAGAGACCATGCTGGATAAATTGGGATACTGTAGAACCTGCGCGCAGAAGACCATTGAATATTTTTGCACCCAGGAGGATGAGCAATAGGGGCACGGCATGGACCCGAAGGAACGGAAAATAGTTGAAAAACTCAAGGCGGAAGGGCTGAGTGATGAGCAGGAGCAGAAAGTCCTCCTTGAGCTGCACTACAACGGCACTCATGCTTTTCCAGATGGCTCGCAGACCAGCGAGGTGGGGGATTTCCGCCCGCAACCGGGGAGTGTCTATGCGTTTAACGACTTATCCACGCTCCAGATGCTGGCGCCCCCACTGGGTCCGTACACCACCTGCATTCGTTCTATAGATGAATTGCTTGAACGGGATAAGCAGCGGGAAAAAGACGGGTTTCCCCGGAAGATTCGTGTGGGTCGGCTGGTGAAACCGGGAAAAGGAGGGAAAGAGAAGATCGTCGTGGTTCCCACCACGGTGGAGGAAAAGTTTGTTCATGATGCGATCCGAAGACCCGCCGAAGGAGATGGGTCGTCCGGGGGGGCCGGCGAAGGAGAAGAGGGCGAGGTTATCGGCGAGCAG
>JAFDGR010000033.1 GCA_019309145.1 Deltaproteobacteria bacterium
ATTCCCATAGGGGTCAAAGACCTGGAAGACGTGGAAGGCATGGTCACCAGCTTCGGGTCCATCCCTTTCAAGGACAATGTGGCGCACAGGGACTCGGTGCAAGTTGCCCGCCTCCGGAAAGCAGGCGCTATTGTGGTGGGGAAAACCAATACGCCTGAGTTCGGGTTTACGGGATTCACGAAAAACAGGTTGTATGGCGTGACCCGCAACCCGTGGGCTCTGGAAAAAACTCCCGGGGGATCCAGCGGGGGTTCTGCGGCTGCTGTGGCCTCCGGTATGGTTCCATTGGCTACCGGCTCTGATGCCGGGGGGTCTATCCGGATCCCCGCCTCTTATTCAGGCTGCTTCGGGATGAAGCCCAGTTTCGGAAGGATTCCATTGGGCCCGTCGGGCTTGCTGCACATGACCGCTGCCTGGACGCTCGGCCCCCTTGCACGAACGGTGAGCGATGCGGCTTTATACCTTGATTCGACTGCAGGTTATCACCCGGCTGATCCAAGCTCACTTCCCCGGCCCTTTATCTCTTACCTGGAATGCGTGAAGCAAGAGCTCCCGCGCCTGAAGATTGCCTACAGCCCCGACCTCGGCTATGCCCGGGTCCAGCGAGACGTGGCCCGTCTTGTGGAAAAGGCCGTGGATTTTTTTGAGGAAATGGGGCACCGGGTGGAAACGTGGAAAGAAGCGTTTCCCGAAGTGAGTAACGCATGGGCGCAATTGATGAACGTAGAACTGTACGGGTGGCTGCATAATGATTTTGATCAAATCCGCGATGATTTGGGGAGGACCCTGGCATTTTCAATAGATCAGGCGAGGTCCCTTTCAGCGGATGACCTGATTGAAAGCCAGAAGACCCGAACCAGGCTGAACCATGTCCTTTGGAAACTGTTTGAACAATTTGATCTTCTCCTGACTCCCACCATGCCCACGGTGGCATTTGGCGCCAAAGGGCCGCCTCCTGCAGAGATAGATGGACACCCGATCCCCCTCTTGGGCGCGGTTGCCTTCACCTATCCGTTTAACCTCTCCGGGCATCCTGCGGCCACGGTGCCGGTGGGCCGCACCAAGGCCGGACTCCCGGCCGGTCTCCAGATCGTGGGACCGCGGCACCGGGATGATCTGGTGCTGCAGGCCGCCTATGCCTATGAGCATTCGCACCCGTGGGATTCCCCGCCGCCGCCTCCCATTGCCGCGCCCTGATCCAAGGAAGGGTTGCACACAGGCTAAATGGAAGGATATGCTGTTTCTTGTGAACCTGGGGCCCCTGAAGGGGCCTTTCAACAAGAAGAATCAGGAAGATCAATTCAAGGAAATCAAGGCTTGACAGATAACCCTGTATACCGTATACAGTCTGAATAAGCTACAACCCTTCCCCCCTTGTTTCTCAACGGAGGATATCCCATGGAGCTTCTCAAGAATCTGACCGTTCTTTCCCTTGAACAGGCAACCGTATTACCCTACCTGACCCTTCGTCTTGTCCAGGACGGAATGCAGGTTATCAGGCTGGAGCACCCGGTCTATGGGGATCCAAACAGGCTTATTGGGGAAAATGTGCTCGGGGAGGAACGGATGAATGCCTATTTCCTCTGCATCAATGCGGGGAAAAAGGCCCTGACCCTTGACCTGGCCGACCCGGAGGGGCAACAAATTTTCCGTCGCCTGATCCGGGAACTTCCTGTTGATATCTTCGCAACCAACCAACTCCCCCGGAACTACAAGAAACTCGGTATTGACTATGATTCCCTCAAGGCCCTGAAGGAGGATATCATCTGGCTCGGCGTCACCGGGTTCGGCCCTGACAGCAACGAGGCCGCATACGATCCCATATTGCAGGCCAAGTCAGGCCTCATGGAGATGACCGGCGAAAAGGGGGGAGATCCGCAGGTCCTCGGAATACCGCTCCCCGACATGGGTACCAGTGAACACGGGTATGGTATGCTGATGAAGGCGCTCTACAGGCGACAGGTCACGGGAAAGGGAAGCCGGATTGATCTGGCCATGTTTGAATCGTCCGTGTCTTGGCTTACTGTTCCCATTACCCTGTCTACCAGCTTCGGCGAAAAGATAACCCGGAGAGGCAATACCCATGCCTTTTTCTGCCCGGTTTCCGTGTACAAGACAAAGGATGGCTTTGTGTACCTGGCGGTGGGAAATGATCGGCAGTGGAAGTCGCTGGTTTCTCAGGAGGCGTTCAAATCCCTTGACAAACCCGAATATGAAAAGAACGCCGGGAGAATAGCAGACGTTGAAAACCTCAACCGGGCGATCAATGACATCACCCGGAAACATACCTCGGAAGAAATGATAGCACTTTTTAACGCCATTACCGTCCCCATCAGCAAGATCAGGAGCATCCCTGAGGTGGTGACGGATCCATTGGTGCAAAGAAGGCTCCTTTACGCGGAAGATCCGGTTTCCGGAACCCGTATCACCATGGCTCCTCCCCCGTACATGACGCCGTTTCTTGAAAGCACGGAACGTGTATTGAGTTTCCCCCCCCGCTTCGGTGAGCATAACGAGGAGATATACGGCGGCCTTGGATACTCCCGGGATCATCTCAGCCGACTGAAAGAGCAAAGGATCATTTGAAGTCGGAATTCGGAAGGTGGAATTCCGTATTCCGCTTTCCGCATTCAACATGGAGGTACTATGAACATTATCGTTTTGGTCAAACAGGTCCCTGATACAACAGAGGTCAAGCTTGATCCCAAGACGGGGAACCTCATCAGGGAGGGTATCGAGAGCATCATCAACCCAGACGATGCGCACGCCCTTGAAGCGGCCATAGATCTGAAAGAACGTCATGGGGGGAAGATTACCGTCCTTTCCATGGGGCCGCCACAGGCAATAGATGCCATATCAGAAGCCATGGGCATGGGCGCTGATGAGGGTATCCTGCTCTCGGACCGGGCATTCGCGGGTGCGGACACCTGGGCCACTTCCACCACCCTGGGCAAGGCCATAGAAAAGAAAGGGAAGTATGATCTTGTCCTTTGCGGCAGGCAGGCCATAGACGGGGATACTGCCCAGATTGGGCCGCAGGTAGCGGAGTATCTCGGCCTGCCCCAGGTCAGCTACGTGTACGATATCGAAAAGGTGGCCAAAAAGGTTATGGTGGTGAAAAGGCGCCTTGAAGACGGTTTCGAGAGGATCCAGTGCACCCTTCCCGCCGTTTTGACGGTGATCGGAGATATGAACAGGCCCCGGTATTCCCACGTGGCGCGGCTCATCGACGCGTGTGGAGAAAAGGCGAAGATAAAGATCTGGAACGCTGCTGACATCGGGGTACAAACCCGGGATGTGGGGCTGGAAGGATCGCTGACGCACGTGATCAAGACGTTTGCCCCCAAGTTCAAACGGCAGGGGGAGATGCTCCAGGGTGATACAAAAACGATTGTAGAACAACTGGTCGGGAAGCTCAAGGAGAACATGCTGATATGAAGGCGGAAAGGGAAAAGGGGATTCCGCATTCCGCTTTCCGAATTCCGAATCCAACAAGGAGAAACAAATGACTGTCTGGGTTGAAGTTGATCTCTGCAACGGCTGTAAACGTTGTGTGAAGACCTGCCCCTACGGGGCGGTGGAAGTAATTGACGGGAAGGCCCACATCCTCGAGAACTGCACCTCCTGCGGCGCCTGTATCCAGGTTTGTAAGGAGCATGCCATTCAGACCGATGTGGAACCGAGAAAAATCCCCGATTTCAGTGACAGAAAAGGCGTCTGGGTATTTGCCGAGCAACGGAACGGCGCCCTGACACCGGTATCCCTGGAATTGCTCGGCAAGGCCCAGGAACTTGCCGGTGACCTGGGCCAGGATGTGTCGGCGGTGCTTCTGGGATACAGGGTATCTAACCTGTGTGGAACGCTCGGGGAGCACGGCGCTGACAATATCTATCTGATAGAGCACCGGGCCCTGAAGGATTACAGGACAATTGCCTACGCCAAAGCCATTGAGGAACTGGTGATGACCTTCAAGCCGAATATCCTGCTCATGGGTGCCACTCATATTGGAAGGGACCTTGCTCCCCGTGTTTCCAGAAGGGTTGGTGTAGGATTGACCGCGGACTGCACGGAGCTTTCCATCGACCCGGAAGAGAAAATTCTGCTCCAGACCAGGCCGGCCTTTGGCGGAAATGTCATGGCTACCATCGCAAATCGCTATTCACGTCCCCAGATGGCCACGGTTCGTCCGGGAGTCATGGAGGCAAACAAGCAGGCGGGAAAGAGGGCAAACGTCATCAAGCAGAAGATATCCCTCACTGAAAAGGAAATCCTGACCAAGGTCCTGGAAGTAGTGCGGGAGAAAAAGAAGGGAGTAAAACTCGATCAGGCCAAAGTGATCGTTGCCGGGGGACGGGGTGTTGGTTCCCGCGAGGAGATGAAAGCACTGTTTTCCCTTGCGGAGGCATTGGAAGGCGAGGTTGCGGGTACCAGAATCATTGTCGAGGAGGGGTGGCTTCCTGTTGAGCGGCAGGTGGGCCAGACCGGCCAGACGGTCAGGCCCGAGCTTTACATCGCTTGCGGTATTTCGGGGGCGATCCAGCATCGGGCGGGCATGCTTGGTTCCCGGTATGTCATCGCGATCAACAATGATGAGCGGGCCCCTATTTTCGGGGTCGCGGACTGGGGCATCGTTGGAGACCTGCACGAGGTTGTCCCTGCACTCACCAAGAAAATCAAGGCGAGCAAAAGGAAATAATAGGAAAATAAGGGGGCGAGATGCTGCGTTCAGATGTAGAAAAGCTTCATAGAAAAATCATGGCCAGGTTCGTGGACGAGGAAGTCATTCCCGTTGCAAGAGAACTGGATGAAAAGGGCGAGTTTCCTGCGGAACTCTTCAAGAAACTCGCTGATATGGGCATCCTCGGGATACGGTATCCCAAGAAAGTGGGTGGTTCCGGGGGAAATACCACCCTCTATTGCATTGCCATGGAGGAACTGGCACGGGGGCTCTTGAGCCTCGCTGCGGTGACCGCCATGCAGTGCCTCATGGCCACAAACGGGCTCTATCTCTACGGTACCAAAGAGATGCACGATGAATACCTGCGCCCGGCGTTACAAGGTGAAAAAATCGGGGCTTTTCAGTTGACCGAACCGGAGGCAGGTTCCGATCTCGGCAACGTGAGAACCTCGGCCACGAAGGTGGAAGACGGCTGGGTGATCAACGGCATGAAGACGTGGTCTACCAGCGGTCCCTATGGCGACTTCCACACCGTCCTCTGCCAGACCGACCCCGCGAAGAAGCTGAGAGGACTCATGTTTGTTTTTATCCCGGCCGACACGCCCGGGTTTTCCCACAGCAAGAAGTTCGAGACGCTGGGAACAAGGACGTCTGCTCTTTCCGAGATCTATTTTAACAACTGTCACGTCCCGCCTGAATATATGCTTGGTGAAATGGGGCGGGGCCTTGATGTCCTGCTTACCATCCTGGCGGAGATACGGGTCATGACCGCCTGCCTCGCCCTGGGACTCCACCGGGCCGCCATGGATGACTCTATCCGGTACTGCAAGGAGCGTGTGCAGTTTGGCAGGCCCATCGGGAAATACCAGTTGATCCAGGCCAAGATTGCAAATATGGCGGTCAACCTGGAGGCGGGTCATCTCATGTCCTACAAGGTCACCCATCTCATTGACAACAAGGTGTCCTGCCTGAATGAAGCATCCATGGCCAAGTATTTCGCCACGGAGTCGGCCTGCAAGGCGGTGGACGAGGCCACAAGAATCTATGGCGCGTACGGTTATTCCATGGAATACGCGGTCCAGCGGTATTACCGGGATTCTCGATTTCTCCTTTACGGCGGCGGGACCCATGAAGTCCTGCAGACAACCATTGCGCGGCAGTACGGGATTTAACCATCCGGGAGAAAAAAGCATGACACCCTCCGGGGAGCATGACCCTCTCGCCAAGAGTCTCAAAGGATTGGTTTCTCCTCCTCAGCGGACATCGCTGGGCGAGTATGTCTATGACACATTGAAACACGCCGTGGTCAGCGGAGACATGGCGCCGGGAACGCGGATGGTTGAAAGCCGTCTGGCCGGGGCCCTTGGGATCAGCCGGACACCGGTCAGGGAGGCCTTTCACAAGCTGGAGCGGGAGCACCTGGTTCGGCGTTCACCTGCGGGCGGGTTTTTCGTGGTCGGGCTGACGCGGGCGGATGTGGAGGAAACATTCGGTATCAGGAGCATCCTTGAGAGCTATGCGGCGAGGCTCGCGGCATTGAAGCACGAGAAAAAGGAACTGGAACCCCTCGAAGAGAAGATACGGGAATACCAGGGCCATCTTGATAAAGGCCGACTGGACGCTTTGCCGAAGATAAACACTGAATTCCACGATCTGCTGTATGCCTTGAGCCGAAGCCCTCGCCTGGTAAAGATGATCAATGATTTGCGGGACCTGATATTTCGTTTCAGGCAGGTTATCCTGAAGAGGGAGGACATGGCCAGGTTGAGTAATGAAGACCATTTGCTCATGCTGGAGCATATGAAGAAGCGCGACGCGGACAAGGTGGAAAAACTGGTCAGGGAACACATTCTCCGGGGCCAGGATATTGTGCTCAAGGCGTTCGATGATGAATTCTCAAAATGATATTTATGCATAAATGAGCCATTTTAAAAACGTTTCAGTTTGTTCAAGGTCAAGGAAGGCGAGAATTTTAACCGCAGGAATACATATCGGTATTTCGAGGATTAAAATTTGAGCCTGACGCAGAGATTGGGCAAAATGGGGCGTTTTGAAATTGGCTCAAATGAGAAGGGAGTGTGAAGGCTATGGGTAAGAGAAAAATACGTGTGCTTCTGGCAAAACCGGGCCTGGACGGGCATGATCGCGGGGCAAAGGTTGTTGCCCATGCCCTTCGGGAAGCAGGGATGGAAGTGATTTACACCGGGCTGCATCAGACCGTGCCGAGCATTGTGAAGCAGGCCCTCCAGGAGGATGTTGACGTGATAGGGCTTTCCATCATGTCCGGCGCACACATCCCGATTTCCAGAAAGTTGATGCAGATGATCAAAGAGGAAAAACTTGATGACAAGCTTGTCGTGGTCGGGGGCGTCATTCCGAGCAGGGACGTTGCTCCGCTGAAAGAACTGGGGGTGGACGGGATCTTTCCCGGGGGGACCTATTTTGATGAAATTGTTCAATTTATAAAGGAGAAGGCCGCTGCGTGATCGGGCGCAGTGACCCCCATGGCGAAAAGGAGAGCACATTATGGGAGTTGCAACCTATATCAAGGATGAAAAAGACGCGATCCAGGAGGTCATTCTGCAATCCGGCATCAAGGTGAAGCCCGTGTATACGCCGGAAGACCTGGAAAGGATCGGGTTTGACTATGAAAAAGACCTGGGAGATCCGGGCGAGTTCCCGTTCACCCGGTCCCTTCATCCTTTGGGATACCGCAGTCGGAATTGGACAACAAGGCAATATACCGGCTTCGGGACCCCTGATCAGACAAATGAACGCTTCAAACTCATGATCGCCAATGGACAGACCGGGCTCAATGTGGCCTTTGATCTGCCCACCCAGATGGGCTATGACTCAGACGACCCCATGGCCGAAGGGGAGGTGGGCCGGGTGGGCATGGCGGTCGATTCCCTCAGGGACTTCGAGATTGCCTTCAAGGACATCCAGCTCAACCGCATCGGCTCCGGGCTCACGATCAACGCGGTGGCCTCCATCATGCTGGCCATGTATCAGGCCATGGCCGAGAAATTCGGCTATAAGAAGACCGAAATATCGGCAACCCCCCAGAACGATATCCTGAAAGAGATGGTGGGACGGGGTGCCTGGATCTTTCCGGTGGAACCCGCGGTTCGGCTTATCGGGGATACCATAGAGTATTCCATGAAGGAATTGCCCCGGTGCAATCCTGTTTCGGTGGCCGGATATCACATCAGGGAATCCGGGTGCACCCCGGCACAGGAGATTTCCTATGCCTTCATGATCGCCTTTGCTTACATCGATAATGTGGTGGCCCGCGGCTACAAGGCCGAAGATTTTGTGGGCAGGTTCTCCTTTAACCTGAACATCTACGGAAACCTGTGGGAAAACGTGGCAAAATTCAGGGCCGCCCGGAAGCTCTGGGCAAAGCTCCTGCGAGAACGGTATGACGTGCAGAACAAAAAGGCACTTTTCCTGCGGGGTATATTCGGCGGGGGCGGTTCGGGTATGACCAAGCAGCAGCCGGAAAACAATATCATGCGGGGGGCATATTACGCCCTTACGGCGGCCCTTTCCGGCGCACAGACCACGGCCCTTTGCAGTTTTGATGAAGCATACACGATCCCCACGGAGCGTGCAGCCCTCCTCTCCCTCAGGACGTTCCAGATTCTCATGGACGAGATCGGCCTCAGGGACACGGTGGATCCCCTGGCAGGGTCCTACTTTCTTGAGACCCTGACCAAGGAAATGGAAGGGAAGATCCTGGAAGAGATGGAACGGGTTGAAAAGGTGGGAGGCATGGTCAAGGCCGTTGCCTCGGGATATGTGCAGGCGGAAGTGGCAAGACAGGCCTATGAATTTGAAAAGAAACTCCAGGAGGGAACGGTTAAGAAGGTCGGGGTGAACGAGTACACCGAAGGCGTGGATATGGAGGTGGAACTTTTTGAGTATAATGAAGCATGGGCCAACCTGCAGATTGAACGCCTGAAAGAACTGCGAAAAACCCGGGATAACAAGGCGGTGAAGGATTCCTTGAAGGCCCTGGAAAAGGCCGCAAAGGAGGAACAGAATGTCATGCCCTTCCTGGTGGAATGCTGCAGGAATTATGCGACCGTTGGCGAAATGGCAAACGTCTTCCGCGATGTTTTTGGCGAGTGGACGGAACCCAATATTTTCTGAGAGGTCACGGCCAAAGTGGCCTCTTCGTTACTGCTGTTGCCCTTGTTTCATGCAACCGCCTTTTACACTTTTTGCAAGACCCCTGCCTTTCGAGACCTGCGGGAACGTGGCAGGGCTTCTCTACCGGGAAGTGGTGGGAAGAAAACAAAGGGTTTTGCGCAAATGATGTCCCTGGCGCTGTCTTCATGAAATCAAACAGGTATATTTTTTTTAGCCCGAAGACCTGTACAGGCTGCTGTTTATGCGAGTTGTCTTGTTCCCAGATCATGAGCGGAGAGTACAATCCTGATCGGGCTCTCATCAGGGTGCTTACGCACCCTGACTTTGGTTCATATTTTCTCGGTCTCTACAACAAAGCTTGTCTTTGCAAGGATGGATTCGAGGCATGCACAGAACTATGCAGCGCTGATGCGATTCGATTTGTAGATGAGACAAACGTGCCGAAAATGTTGAAGGATCCTCAATGATTCGCAGCTCCACTGCTCGAATAGCTATCTTTGGATAAAACAAATGAACGGTTATGTTGGAACCATACTTCAGGTTGATCTTTGCTCGGGGAAAGAAGAACGTATAGCACCGGATGAGGTCTTCATACGTCACTTTCTGGGTGGTCGCGGTTTTGTTTCTCAGTGGCTTTATGAACACCTTCCACGGGGCGTTCCTCCTTTATCGGATGATAACCTCCTCATTTTCGCTTCCGGGCCATGCAATGGAACAATCGTTCCTTCTTCCTGCCGAGGGAGCGTCGGTGCAAAATCTCCGCTGACCTCGTTGCTGGGATCAGGCAATACCGGTTCCTCTTTCAGCGTGCAGTTGAAACGGGCGGGCTATGACATGTTGGTCCTCAGGGGGAAGGCCAGGGGCCCTTCCTATTTGGTCATTGAAGATGGAGACATTAAACTCCTCAACTGCGAAGACCTTTGGGGAATGGGTACCACAGAGACGGTCTTTACTTTGAGGCGGCGGCACGGTTATCGCGGTGTCAGTATCGGATGTATAGGACAGGCAGGTGAGCATTTGGTCCCCATTTCTACTATTATCTTTGACCGTTTTCGCGGCGCAGGCCGAGGTGGTATGGGCGCGGTCATGGGGAGCAAGAATCTCAAGGCAATAGTGGTGAAGGGCTCGGGTGGAATACGGGCTGCACATGCGGGGCGGCTGAGGAAAGATGCGCTTGACTTCATTGCAGCGCTCAAGAAGGAACCATACTTTGAACGCTACAGCAAGGAAGGGACCGCAGTCATCGCCGAACCTATGAACAGGCAAGGGAGCGCACTGGTCAGAAATGGGACATCTGGATTTTTTCAGGATATCGAGGGCGTTAATGCCAAACGTCTCAAAACAGAGCTCTTTGTGCGGCAGAAAGCCTGTTTCAGTTGTCCAATGCCCTGTACCCAGCAGTATGGAGTTTCTGAGGGACAATACGCGGGCACCTTTGGTGAAGGATCAGCCGGCGCGTCGGTTGTCATGGGGTTCGGTCCCAGATGTGGGGTCTCCGATATCAAGGCTATAGCCAAAGCCCATAGTCTCACCAATGAATTCGGCCTTGATCTCATCTCCACGAACGCAGTGATTGCCTTTGGTATGGAATGTGTTGAAAAGGGGTTGATTACCGCTGATGCGACAAAGGGAAAGGCGCTCCGGTTCGGTAATGCGAGGGCCCTCATTGAGATGATTGGAGACATAGCGTTCAAAAGGAGATTCGGAACCGTATTGGGGCAGGGAGTCAAAAAGGCATCGGAGATTATCGGTGGGGAAAGCGAGTGGTTCGCTCCCCACGTGAAAGGGATGGACATGATGGAGGTGGACCCAAGGGGAATGCCCAGTTGGGGCTTGATGTTTGCGGTGTCAAGCCGGGGCGCGGATCATGTACGTGCCTATGACGTGTGCCAGATGATGCCTTTTTCTGATGAGGAACTGATCCGTATCGCGGGCACACCCAAGGTCAGGGATATGTTTGGTCCGGAAGGAAAAGGCCGTTCAGTGGCCTTTTTCGAAAATATTCGAGCCGTGGCGGATTCTATGGAGATCTGCCGGTTTGTGACGAGGGGAAAGCTGGGATTTCCCGAGCACTTCGTGGACATGCTTTGCCATGTCACCGGCAGGGCTTTTTCCCCGGAGGAACTCTACACTATCGGGGAGCGTATTATTAATGTTGAGAGACTTTTTAATCTGAGGGAAGGTATGACGCCGGCTGATGATACCCTCCCGCAAAGGTATTTGCATGAGCCCCTTCAGGAGGGAGGGGCCAAGAATCAGATCGTTCCGCTCAAAGAAATGCTGTCAGACTACTATGCTGCTCGCGGGTGGGACACAGTGACCGGTTATCCGACAGCGGAAACCAGGGCTACACTGATGATATGAGGAGATGGCTCCATGTATGGTTCTCGTGGGCGTATCGGGTTGATTGTCCCGTCCAGCAATACCGTGTGTGAGCCGGAAATGGCGAAACTTTCACCTGAAGGTGTGGCAACGTACAGCACCAGGATCTTGTTTGAACCGAGCCTCGATGGATTAAAGGCCATGAAGGAGCATGTGGAAAGGGCCAGCCTGGAACTATCTTCTGAAGGGATCAGCAATATCATCGCCTTTTGCTGCACGGTGGGCAGCATGATCGGCGGGCCCGGGTATGATCGGGAGATTGTACAGTTCGTGGAGGAAAAGACCGGCGTTCCCGCTATAACAACGACTACCGCAGTAAAGGCTGCGTTCAATGCTTTCGGGGTCAAACGCATCGCAGTGGCCACGCCTTACACCAGGGAAATAAATGAAATAGAACGGAACATGCTTCAGGCGATGGGCTATGAGGTTACGCAGATCGTGGGCCGCCATGAGGATGTGTCGCCGAATCAATTCACCAATGAAATGATCGGCCGTCTGCCTTCTGAAGAGGCTTACAGGCTCGGACTCGCTGTCGATGGAGGCAGCAATGAGGCCATATTTATAAGCTGCACTAATTTTCATGCCGTTGAGATTATTGACAGGCTGGAAAATGAGGCAGGGAAGCCCGTGGTTTCAAGCAACCAGGCCACCATGTGGTATGCACTGAGAAAAATGGGCATCAGGGATCCATTACCTGGTTTTGGTCGATTGATGGAAGACTTTTGAAGGGACGAGGACTCCTGTCGGCGGCCCCTTCTCCTCTATGAAGGACATTTGCGCAAATAGAGATGGATTGGAGAGCAGGATGCGAATTGGAATTGACGTGGGTGGCACCTTCACAGATACGATTCTGGTGAACGAAAACACCGGAACTTTTCATTACACCAAGACACCCACGACCCATCATGATCTTGCTGAGGGTGTACTCAAAGGCCTGGAAGAGATTCTCCAGATAGGGAAAGTATCAATGGGTGAGATCGACTATATCATCCATGGAACCACCATCGGCACCAATGCCATTGTGGAGGGACAGGGAGCGAGAGTAGGACTCATTACCACCCAGGGTTTCGAGGATGTCCTCGAGATAAGGCGGGTGGCAAGACCCCAGGAAGCAGCCTTTGATTTCAGTGCTGACAACCCGCCTCCATTGGTTCCGCGTTATTTGCGAAAAGGGGTCAGGGAAAGGATAGATAGTAAAGGACGGGTGGTGATCCCCCTGGATGAGGAATCGGCTGTTGCAGCGATTCATTATCTTGGAAATCAGGATGTAGAGGCAATAGTGATCTCACTGTTGTTTTCTTTTCTGAACCCTGCCCATGAACAAAAGATGGGTGAAATTTGCAGGGAACACTTCCCGGAAATCCCGGTCTCCCTGTCTTCCGAGATCTGCCCCGAATTCCGGGAATATGAGAGAACCTGTACCACGGTGATGAATGGATACCTTGGGCCGGTCATCCAGCGTTACATGGATAATTTGACGGAGCGGCTCAGGTCAAGATACGGAGAGGTGACTCTCCACATCATGCAGAGTAATGGTGGTACCATGAGTGCAGGGGTTGCGAAGAATCATGCATCCCATCTTATAAATTCAGGACCTGCAGGCGGGGCTATTGCCGCGGCCTTTGTGAGTAGGCTCACGGGAAATGAGATGGCAGTGGGTGCGGATATGGGTGGCACCACCTTTGACATTTCCATCATTGATCGACACCTTCCAAAAACCACGACCTGGGGAGGAGTCACCAACTATCCTATAAAACTGCCGATGGTTGATTTGAAAACCATTGGCGCGGGAGGGGGGAGTATCGCGTGGGTGGACGATGGGGGCGTGCTGAATGTGGGCCCGCAGAGTGCCGGTTCAAACCCGGGACCGGCCTGTTATGGCTGGGGCGGCACCCTTCCAACGGTCTCTGACGCAAACCTGGTACTTGGACGTCTGAATCCTGACTATTTTCTGGGAGGGCAGTTGCCTCTTTATCCTGAAAAGGCGGAGAAGGCTATCAAAGAACACGTGGCCGACAGGATGAACCTCTCTTTGGAGGAAGCAGCGGCGGGAATAGTCCGCATCGTAAATGCAAACATGGCAAAGGGAATAAGTGGGAATTCTGTTGAGAGAGGGTATGACCTGCGGGAATTCGCCCTTATTACGATGGGAGGGGCTGCAGCCCTGCATGCAGCAGATATAGCAAGGGAGCTTAATATGCCCCGGGTGATCGTTCCCCCGATGAGTGGGAATTTTTCAGCGGTGGGTATGTCTGTTGCCGACGTTCAACATGATTATGTAAGAACCCTGGCCAAGAAGGAGTACGAAATCGATCCAAGAGAACTGCTTCGGCATTTCAAAGGGATGGAAGAAGAAGGTGTGAAACAGTTGCTCGATGAGAAGATTGCCAAAGAGGTGATTGAGATCACCTGGTCTGCAGACCTGCGTTATGAAGGACAATCATGGGAGCTCAACACCCCCATAGAAGCAGCAGATGCATTGTCCGCGGAGGATGTTGGGAAAATTATACAAGATTTTCATGGGTTGCACCAGCAGGTCTATTCCTATTCAGAACCTCAGGAGGCGGTAGAATTTGTCAACCTGCGTGTACGGGTCAGGGGCAAGAATCCTCCTGTTTCGCTCGCCAGAGAAGCAAGACCCACCACCCTGGTCCAAAAAGGATGGAAAACCAGGCGAAACGTCTACTTTGACGGAACCGGATGGCAGGAAATACCGATTTACGAGCGGGACGAGCTGGTCCCTGGAGATAAAATGATCGGGCCTTCCATTATTGAGGAAACCATATCAACCGCTCTTATCCCTCCCGGCTTTGTGGGCCTCATCGACGAGTATAGAGACATCATCATTACGCCGGAAAATCAAGATATTGGAGGACGAGAAAGTTGATTCGGAGGGAGCCATGAACTACAGAGCAGATGCCGTGACAATGCAGGTCATTCGCTATGGGCTGGAGGCGGTGGCTGATGATATGGGGCACAATCTAGTGAGGATGGGTCGGACCACCATTGTCAAAGAAATCATGGACATCAACTGCGGAGTGCTGAGTGCCGACGGGGGAATCCTGGCACAGGCTCATCTCTGCCCATTGATGATGTTTAGCCTCCCTACAACGGCTGCTCATATGCTCCGGCGGATCGACCGTTTTGAAGAAGGAGACGTTATTATTTCCAATGACCCTTATCTCGGTGGCCAGCACCTGCTGGATGTCCAGTTTTTTTCTCCCGTGATTGTGGACAGTGAACTGGTTGCGTTTGTAGCCAACATCGCCCATCAATTGGATATGGGCGGAGCCGTGCCGGGAGGGGTGGCCGGTGGGTTGACTGAAATATTTCAGGAGGGACTCCGGATCCCTCTGGTGAAACTTTACCGGCGAGGGGAAGAAGATCTTCAAATTTTTGATTTGATCGCAAGCAACATTCGGATCCCCGAGAAAACCATGGAGGACTTCAGGGCACAGGCCGCCACGACCATGGTAGGCGTGAAACGGGTGAAGGCCCTCGTCAGGAAATACGGGCTGGATGTGTTTCGGGAGTGTACGCGGATGCTGACCGATTATAGTGAAAAAAGGGTCCGCCATTTTATCAGGGACCTGCCGGACGGGGATTATAGAGGGGTGGATTATCTGGATGACGATGGGCAGGTGGATGAGCCGGTACGGGTGCAGGTGAATGTACATATTTCCGGAGACCAGATGAAGGTCGACTTTGAGGGAAGCGACCTCCAGACCCGGGGAAATGTAAATTGCCCGTGGGCCTGTTCCCAGGGAGGTGTTTTCTACACCATGGTGGGGATTATAGATCCGCACATGCCGCTGAATGACGGGACGTTTAAGCCCATTCAGGTAACAAGCCGCGAAGGCCTGGTGACCAATCCCCTTCCTCCCGCAGGAGTCACGGCAAGGAGCCAGACCATGACCAAGATCGTGGAGGCAATGCTCCGGGCCATGAGCGAGGTGGTGCCGGACAGGGTGGTGGCCGGGAGCCACGGTCAGGCCTGCACGAACAGTTTCTCAGGAATTCACCCGGAAACAGGGAAACGCTTCAGTTATATTGAGATCCAGGGTGGGGGTGCCGGGGCAAGACCCGGAAAAGACGGGCCGGACGGCCAGGATCTCCATCTTGGCCGTTTTATGAATACTCCGGTGGAGGCCGCCGAACTGGAGAATCCGGTCATGATCGAGCGTTATGAGTTTATCCCCGACTCCGGAGGCGCGGGTAAATACCGTGGAGGATTATCTCTTGTTCGGGATATCCGTTTCCTGACCGATGTCACGTGGGCACGTTACTCCGACCGGCAGAAATTCAAACCCCAGGGATTGTTCGGTGGAAAGGAAGGAAGCAAGGGCAGCCTGATCCTCAACCCGGGGACAAGCAGCCAGAAAAAATGCAAATCCAAAGGAGTCGATCAACTGAAAGCCGGTGATGTCCTGAGTATCAGACTTCCGGGAAGTGGGGGGTATGGCCCTCCAGAAGAGAGAGACCCGGAGATGGTGCGCTGGGATGTTTTAAATGGCAAGGTAAGTATTGAATCCGCCAATGAACAGTACAAGGTTTTTTTTGATGAAGAGATGAATATCGATTTGAAAGCAACGGAGATCTCCAGAGCTCATGCTGAAGCTGTTCACCTTGGAGATGACTAATATTCCTCCAAGGTTCGGTGTGGTTCAGCATGGTATGATCAACTCGAAAGGAGGTGAAATGGACATTGGTATTTTAGGGGAAGAAGGTTTTCTTGAAGGGAAAGGGTCCCTGTACTCCAAACCTTAACAAAGAGGAGGGTGGTAATGAAAAAGCTGTTGCATTGTTTATTGACGATTGTGCTTATCTCCCTGTTTTGCCTGACCATCAGTTCTCCCGCACTGGCCGGCGCAAAAACACTGAAGGCTGTAAGCTTTTTGCCCAAGGATCATCCACTGTGCGCAATGATACACGTGTGGGTGAACCGCGTGAATGATCAATGTAAAGACGCAATAAAAATTGATTGGGTAGGGGGCGGTGAAGTTATTCCGGGCTTTGATCAGGCCGAGGCTCTCAGAAGCAATACCGTCCAAGTTATTTTCAATCCCACTGCCTATTATGCCCCCCTGGCCCCGGAGGTCAATGCATTTACCCTTTCAAAGCTGACTATGGAAGAAGAAAGGAAGCCAGGTGGCTTTTATGACTTCATGGTGAAGCGTCACAAAAGGATCGGGATGATGTACATCGGGACTTGGCTTTATGATCCGTTCTACCTCAGGATCAACAAGCCTGCGAAGACCCTTGCCGATCTGAAAGGAATCAAGATGAGAACTTCGGCCCTTTATGATCGCTTCATGAAAAAACTTGGAATGGTGCCGGTCACCGTGAAATTCGGTGATACGTATACTGCACTTGAACGGGGGCTGGTGGATGGATTCGGGTTTGCCACTTTGGGGCCGGCAGATTGGGGATGGTTGAAACACTGCAAGTACATCATCGATATTCCCTTCTATACCCGGCAAAATACGTTGATTTTGATGAACCTGGATGTTTGGAACGGCCTCGGCAAGGATGTTCAAAAGAAAATAATGGATATTACAGTGAAATTTGAGCCTGAAATGGAGGCCTATTTCAAGAAAAAAGAGGCAGAGGAGTGGAAGCGATATGACAAGATGGGGATAAAACGGATTAAATTCTCACCCGCGGAAAACAAGAAGTATTATAACATGGCCTATGAAGCCGAGTGGGAGGACCTGGAGAAAAAAGTCCCTGCACTGGTGCCAACGTTGAAAAAACTGACCGGCAACTGATGTTCGTTCGGGAATCATTGGGTTCCATCATCAGCTTTTCTCTCTCGCATTTGGTCTGTTCTTCTCCCCACGGGGCCGGGGGCAGACCAAAGAGAGTAAACATGGATTCTTGAGATGAAAAAACTGCTGTCAATTTTTGATCGAACCATGGATGTTATGGCCTTTTTGGCGGGCATTATCCTGATTTTTATTATGCTTTCCGTTTGTATGGAAGTCATATGGCGGGATTTTTTTGATTGGCCCCAAATGTGGGTCACGCAGGTCACCGAGTGCCTGCTCCTGTATATTACTTTTCTTGGCTCAGCGTGGCTCTTGCGTGAGGAAGGACATGTGAAGGTGGATATCCTTTTGACCCGCCTAAAACCGAGAACAGGAGCTTTTCTTGGGATAGTAGGCTCTTTCATCGGGGTCATGGTTTCTGTGGTGATTACCATATCCGGATTTACACTCTCGTGGCATTATTTCCTGAAGGGTATGTACACGCCAACGGTTATGGAAATACCCATGGCAGCGATCATCGTTATTATTCCAATTGGCAGCTTGATGCTCTTGATCCAATTTATAAGAAGGACATGCAGGTTTATTGCGGGGTTTGTTATTGAAGCGAACGAGAGAAGCTGACGTGGTGTGAAAGGTCTCTTGCTTATGGAATGGTGGATGACGCTCATTCTTATTTTTGCCGGTTTGATGGTTTTGTTTTTAATAGGGGTGCCGGTCGCTTTTTCATTCCTTTTCATTAACATCATAGGCGTGTATCTCTTCTGGGGTGGTGAAGCAGGATTCAATCAGCTGATAAGAAGCATCTACAGATCTGTGTCAACATTTGCGCTGCTTCCGGTCCCTTTATTTGTGCTTATGGGAGAGATTATGTTCCGATCAGGCATTGCTCCCAAGATGATGGATACTCTCGACAAATGGCTGGGCAAAATACCGGGTCGACTGAGCCTGCTGGCCATTGGGGGAGGCAGCTTGTTTGCCACTCTATCGGGTTCAGCCATGGCAGGCTGTGCCATGCTTGGGTCGGTACTGGTGCCGGAAATGGAAAAAAGGGGATACAAGAAAACAATGAGCATCGGGCCCATCCTGGGAAGCGGGGGGCTTGCGATCATGATTCCCCCGAGTGCTCTTGGTGTTCTTCTTGCCTCATTAAGCAGGATTTCCGTCGGAGGTATGCTGGTGGCCATTATTATTCCCGGCGTTGTTATGGCTGCTCTTTATGCAGGATATGTTATTGCGAGATCTCTCCTGCAGCCGGAACTCGCGCCTCCCTATGATTTTGAACCGGTACCATTTGTGGAAAAAGTCGTGCTCACCTGCAAGTATGTACTGCCGTTAGGTGGCATCATCTTCTTGGTCATAGGGCTTATGTTCCTGGGTATTGCCACACCAACAGAGTCAGCGGCACTCGGGGCCTTGGGCTGTTTTGTCTTGGTTTTTATCTATCGGGGATGGGATTGGAAGGCAATTTCCGGCTCTATTTCCAGTACCCTGAAGATCACCGTCATGATGTTTATGATTATGACGGGAGCCATGGCTTTTTCCCAGATTCTTGCTTTCACCGGCGCAAGCTCTGGTCTGGTAAAGATGGCATCCAGCCTGAATTTACCTCCTCTTATGATTGTTATTTTTATGCAGATTGTTCTCCTTTTCATGGGTACTTTTATGGAGCCATTGACCATCATGATGGTGACGCTGCCGGTCTATATGCCCATTATCAAGAGCTTGGGATATGACCCTTTGTGGTTTGGAGCAATTATGCTGTTGAATATGGAAATGGCGACGACCACTCCCCCGTTTGGTTTGGTGCTTTTTGTCATGAAGGGTGTGGCGCCCAAAGATACGACCATGGGGGATATTTATAAAGCCGGTCTTCCCTTTCTGGCCTGCGATGCAATCGCGATGGGCCTCATTATGGCTTTTCCTTCGCTGGCATTGTATTTACCAAGCCTGATGAAGTAAAAAAAGAGGCACCCAATGGAAATTGAGGAAAAGAGAATGGCCGGCGGCAATGCAATTTTGGACGAGATCGTCTACAATCCTGACAAAGGGGCTTTGCATTACAAAGAAGTGAGATATCTGCTGATCCGCCCCGAAACCCTTGCCGGCATGCAAAAGGCTCTGGAGAAAGTGTCCGGTACAGAAGCGAATGAAATCATTTTTCAAGGCGGCTTTGATGGCGGTTATTTGTCAGCCAGGAAATATAGGGAGATCTATGGTTTCTGTGATGAAGAAATCCTGGATTTTATGGTCAGGATGGGGAGTCAGATTGGGTGGGGTGTTTTCCATCTTGCCCTTTTTGATCCGGTTGCAGAGAGCATTTGTATTGAGGTCCGGAATTCACCTTTTGCTGAAGCGTACGGCAAGGCTTCAGAAGGGGTTTGCCACTTGATACGGGGAGTCGTCAGTGGGCTCGCCACAGCCATTTTTGGAAAAAACAGCACTGCATCAGAAACGAACTGTATTGCAAAGGGGGACGAGAAGTGTTCTTTTGTCGTGGGAGGCAACCAGGACATGACAAAGTATACGAATATATTGCGGGGAAAAAGAATCCTCGTTGTTGATGATGAACCTGACATCCTGAGCACTCTGAAAGAGATTCTGGATGAATGCAATATCTCCACGGCCGAGGATTTCAAGAAGGCAAAGAAACTTCTTGCCGAGCAATCATTTGATGCGGCGATTCTTGATATAATGGGTGTGAACGGGTACGATCTTCTGAGCATAACAACAAAAAAGAATATTCCCACGCTCATGTTGACCGCCCATGCACTGAGCCCGGCTGATTTTGTGCAATCTGTTCAGGGTGGAGCCCAAGCCTATTTGCCAAAGGATAAGATATCGGAAATCGAAGTGTTTCTTGGGGAGATTATTGAAACCCGGAAAAATGAAGGGAAGAAATCGCGAACATGGTTTGCCAGACTTGAGCCATTTTTCAAGGAAAGATTTGGAGCGGATTGGAAAGAGAAAACTGAGCCGGAGTTCTGGGAAAAGTACTATTACCTGTAGATCATTGCATCTTCCATCGTTTTGCTGTTGATAATTCCCTTGCTTCGGGGAGGACCAGACACAGTACGCAAGATAAATGAACGTAAAATTGTTGACATAAAGGATTACGGCAGATGGTGAAATCCATGAATATCGCCTGGTGGGTGCAGCGCTGGAGTGATCTGCACCCGGACAAACCGGCTATTCTTTTTGAAGGGAAATCTATTTCCTATTCGGAACTGCACAAGAGGGTAAACTGGGCCGGTTGCTGGCTCCAGTCCCTGGGAATCGAAAAAGGGGACCGGGTGGCGGTCATGCTGAGTAATTGCCCTGCATTCATGGAGCTCTACCTGGCCTGTTCCCGCCTTGGCGCCATATTTGTGCCCATCAATTTTCGCATGGCAGCCCCGGAAGTGGATTATACACTGAAGAATTGTCGTCCCCGGCTTTTTCTCTTCGGCGGGGAATTCTCAGAGGAATTAGCCGGATTGGATATCAAAAACGATCTGCCACCGGTCCTGATCGCAAGCGTGGGTGAGCAGAGCCTCGATGCAAGGATACTGGATTACCACAGAGGGGTGGAGAAATTTGAAGGCCAGGAACCGTTTCTCCCCGGTTCCACGGGTCCGGCCGACCCAGAGGAACCCCAGGTGATCATGTATACGTCAGGCACCACCGGGGAGCCGAAAGGGGCCGTGTTGACCCACCGGAAGACCTTTTTCAACTGCCTGAATGCTGATATTTTTTTCAAGTTGCATTTTGATGACATCATGCTCATCATCCTGCCGCTGTTCCATTCCGGAGGGCTCTTTATCCAGGCGTCACCCATTCTTTACAAAGGGGCCACCATGATCATTCACCCCAAATTTGATCCTTCAAAGGCCTTCCGTGACATAGAACGGTTCCGGGTGACCAAGTTTTTAGGGGTGCCCACCATTTACAAAGCACTCCTGGATGTGGGATCCGGGGAACGGGGGGATCTTTCCTCGTTGAAGGTTTCCGCGATCGGTGGCGAAAAGACAACGCATGCATTGCTTCTGCAATGTAAGGAGGCCGGGTTACCGGTCCGGCAGATCATGGGACAGACTGAGACCTCCATACTGTTGTGGGCATCGGAAGAAGCGTCTCTCGCAAAACCGGGCACGGTTGGGCGGCCTGTTTTTCATGCCGAGGTGGGTCTTGTTGACCGCCACGGAGTACCGGTGAAACCCGGGGAAGTGGGCGAAATCGTGGTACGGGGTTCCATTATGATGAAGGAATACTGGCAGGACCCGGTGAAGACCGCGGAAACCATTCAAGACGGATGGCTCCACACGGGTGACCTGGCGCGCATGGATGACGAAGGGTATTTCTACCTTGTGGACAGGGCCAAGGATATGTATATTTCCGGAGGAGAAAATGTTTATCCGGCTGAGGTGGAGCGGGTGTTGAGAGAGCATCCCGGGGTGGAAGATGTGGCTGTCATGGGGGTGCCTGATGATCAGTGGGGAGAAGCAGGACACGCCTTTGTTATCAGGAAGAGGGGATTTGACCTCCAGGCAGAGGATCTGATTAATTTCTGCAAAGGAAAACTCGCCCGGTATAAGTGGCCGAAAAAAGTGACTTTCGTTTCGTCTTTTCCGCGCACGTCCCTTGGAAAGGTGCGAAAGGCCCTTCTCCCTGGAGGGACCGAACCTGTTGAAGCGGAGATGACCAATACTGCGTTAAAAAGAGCGTATTAGGGGAAGCGGCCGAACAGGCGGCCTTGCTTGTATTTTTTTCAGAGGAAAGGGGGTGGAAAAAAAGTTTGTTCATGGTAGAAGGTTTTCTGAATCGTTCACCCATCCATAAGGAGGTCTTAACATGCGACGAAAAATAGCTTTTGCACTGGCTGGAGTTTTCCTGGCAACCATACTCGCGATTACCTTGATGCCTGCAAATGCCGAAGCAGGACCCATCAAACTGAGCTACGCGAACTTTCCCCCTGCTCCTACCTTTCCCTGTGTCCAGATGGAACGCTGGAAAAAAGAGGTAGAGGCACGAACCAATGGAAAGGTCCTGATTAACACCTTCCCGGGTGGGACCCTGCTTGGCGCCAAGAATATGATGGACGGTGTTATTGCCGGTCAGGCGGATATCGGGTGCCTGTGCATGGCCTACCAGCCGGGACGTTTCATGATTACCAATGCCACAAGTCTTCCCTTAGGGATCCCCAATTCACTGGTCGGGAGCCTCGTCTTATGGGATATCTACCAGAAATACCAGCCCAAGGCCTTTGCCAAGGTAAAGGTCCTGACCATGTTTACGACAGCGCCTTCGAATATCATGTCGAAAATACCCATAAAAAGCCTTGCAGATATCAAGAGTGTGAACCTGCGTGCATCCGGTGGTGCGGCCCAGATCCTGAAGGCCTGGGGTGCCAACCCCGTGGGTATGCCCATGCCTGCGACACCCGAGGCTTTGCAGAAGGGCGTCGTGAAGGGATTGTTTTCATCACTGGAGGTTATGAAGGATTTCAAATTTGCTGAACTGTGCAAATACATCACGGTCACTGATGCGGCGGTCTACCCGTTCGCGGTGGTGATGAACATGGATAAATGGAACGCATTGCCAAAGGACATTCAAGAGGTGTTCGAAGACCTGGGCACGCAGCAGTCCGCATGGACCGGTGCGTACATGGACCGGCATGCCAAGGCATCGGTCGCATGGTCGAAAAGGAAACAGGGGGTGAAAGTGTTCCGGCTGTCCAAGGCAGAAAGGGCCAAATGGAATAAGCTGCTTGAGCCCATCACCGCCAAATGGATCGCTTCTGCGAGCGCAAAGGGGGTGCCGGCGAAGGCTTTGGTCAGAGATATTAAGGCTTTTTCGAAGATGTATGATGGGAGATAGGGCCAGATAACGAAAACGTGGATTCATCCGGGTTGCGGGCATAAAGGAGGTGTCACATTCCCGCAACCCGTGTCTTTTGCCAGGGCAAGAAACATGTTGTGGAATGGTGAATCACGGAACTGATTGAAACAGGAGCAGTGGAATGGATTTGCTGGAGAAGATGAGCCGGTTATTGAACCAGAGCCTCCTCTGGGTTGCCGGTTTTCTTTTGGCCGTCATGATTGTCCTGACCT
>JAFDGR010000228.1 GCA_019309145.1 Deltaproteobacteria bacterium
CCCCGAGCCCCCCCCATCAACCCGGCCGCAAGTACAACCGCTACGATACATCCCAAATTCTTCATATCCCTGTTAGCCCTTAAAAATGCCCCATCACCGCACGATAACAACCCCCTCCCTTCAAGGCCAGCCATTTTCCCCTGTTACACAGCCCAGACTCAATCCCCAGCAACAACCACAATCCCTGTAATCGCCCGCTTGATCGAACCGCCCAGCCAACCGCTCGCCCTGAGATCCGTAGAAGAGGGCCCCGGCACCCTCCTGATCGGATGGCGCCGCCCGCCCTGCACCTCCGGCGGCCCCATCCGCACATATCTAATCGAGAGACGCGACCTGACAATAGGCCCGAAGCGCACTAAATGGTCCCCCTGGCAACAGGCCGCAATGGCCTTAGAACCAACCTCCTCAATAAAAGACCAGCCCAGAGCCACCCAGCTCGAATACAGAGTAAAAGCAATGAACAAAGCCGGCCAAAGCAAACCAAGCAACACCATCGCCGTAGTTTTATGATCTGCCGGAGACATTCCACCCGTGCAAACAAGCTGCACACCCTACAGTCCCTTTTTTGTAATCCTTGGACGGTACTATCTATAATTCCATTTCATCGTCTTCACTGATCCAATCCCATTCGAAATAGCAAACTGAACCATTGCCAATAGCTCTGTTGTGAGTAACACCTCTGTCATTAATTCTAGCTAAATGCAAACGGTAGTGTTTTCCATCAGGTAGAATGATGGGCATGAATTCTACGGGGCAACTATCTGGATAGGGATTCAGTTCTGCCTTAAGTTGACCAACTGTCATTGCCATATACTCAGTCTCCTACTTCTTATCAAAGTATTTTGCCTTTGACAGGTTACAAAAACAATGAAGAAAACTGCCAAAATCACCGCAGGACACCTCAACTTCGAACGGATCGTTGCCGCACCTACAATTATCTTTGAAGGTGATGACGGCATCCGATGAAATCGAGTAGCGGCCGTGGGCGATAGAATTGCGCAGTCTGCGGATAAGATCCTTCTGTTTGCCAGCTTTAAACGTAAACTCTGAGCAGTCAAGGGCCGTCGTGGAGATTTTTTCGAGAGCTGTCTCACGAGGATAAACAAGCGTGATATATGCGTAGGCAAACAGGATGCCTGGATTGATGAGCTCGCAGTTCTCATTCTGAGCCCGGAACTTAGCGACAGCCGCTTGTAAATTGCTATCCTGACTATTACTTGATTCAAATAGCCACGAAATAGAAATCTGCGCTTGAACTACCAAGTTCCAGTCAGTCTCGTTGTGATTCATCTTTTCTCCAGCGAAAAGTAATTCTTCAACCTGTACAACAATTTGGCGGTGGTTATTCAATACTTATCCGCCTATGGGAGATTCCGCCATTCTCTTTTTCAGTTCGGCAATCCCCAGAGGAGGATTTGACGTGTGCAACATGGCATGACAATTAGGGCAGACTGGGATAAGGTCAATGGTCGGCTTAAGTCTGTAGCCAGTTCTCCGTCCCGCGAGTGGTTTCTTATGATGTACATGAATGAACTGCCTACCGATCTCGCCATAGACCTTCTCAAAGTTCATCCTGCAAACTGCGCAACGATACCCGTGCCGTTTCAGACACGCCTTTCGAGCTTTCGGGTCGCGCTCATATGCATTCACTGTGATGCGCTTCTTGGCTCCTTCCACATACTCTTTCTCATCTTGGAGATCCTCGGGATGATTGTCGTGCGCGCTCACTGCTATCCGTTTTGCATAATCTGGAACTCTATCCAGCCTTCGCCTCGCTTCTGCCAGTTCCTCTTTAGTAAACAAGCTCTGAAACCGAGGCTGAAGCACGAGGCTTTCGAGCGAAAGATCCAGCCTGCCAGCTTCAATAAGAGCACGGAACCCTTTTTGATCTGATTGATTCTTCAGTTTCTTCTGAAGCATTCGTTGGGCGGTCGCCAGCCCACCATTATTCCTCACAGAGCGGAGGTAGTATTTACCCCAATAACCAATTTCCCTGCCAGCCGTCTCATATCCGATAAGCATCGCGCTCTCCAGTTCCTTAGCTTTTGCTTCGGCCATAGTGTACTCCCGCATAAACCCGGAAAGACGAACTGATTTTTACTGTATACCACATTCCCGTTGCTTCTTCAATACCGTTTACGGCTCTCTTCTTCTCTTTGCGCCTCTGCGCCTTTGCGGGATTACTCTCGTTTAAGCCCGATTGTCACCAGCCCGAAGGCCAGCGCCGCAGCGCCCAGGTATGCCGCCCCGTATAAAACGCTGGTACCGAGGTGGTCGAAGCTTGCCAACAGAGAGATTACGCCCGTAACAATACCCCCCAGTGCGCTTATCGCCAGACCCCATTTGTCCAACAGCTCGCGTGGTTGTCTCGATTGTTCCGCCATACGGAAATCTCCTTAACTGACATTCCCATTTACCATTTCATATCCCTTGCCCGTCTATCCCATGACGTCGGGCCTGGTCGGCTTTTCCAATAGACTACCCAATCTATTTCGAAACGTCAAGATCCCCGGCTTCATTGTGAGAATATTTCAAGCTCTTTTCCGTTGCTCCGGCGTGCCCAACGGTTTTAAAATTTAAGGCGTGTGACCCCCTTGTGTTTCTTGGGGCGCTTGAGGTCGCCGCTGACGGAATCGGAGAGGGGGGAAAAGGGCTTGGTTGGACGCAGCAGTTCGAAGATCGCCTGTGCAAACCAGGCTGTATTGTGCAGTTCCATTTCACACCAGCGCCAGTGGCCATGCCGCATGTAAGGCATATCATTAGAACCCCCACCGATACCCTGAATCACCATACCATCACTTCGGGGAGCAAGCTGTGCTTTATATAGGTTTGGTTGATTATGACCCACACCATATACAGTACTTCTATTCAGCGGGTTATTACCTAATATCCAGCCGATCTGTCTCCACGCTGCATCTCGAAGTCTGGGGTTTGCGAGTATCCTGGATCCTCTTGCCAACAAGATGGCTTTTCGCGCTAGAACCTTGTTCGCCCCACGATTGTCGCACAAATATTGGTAGTACAGCCCGCCAACATTTCTCCGCATTTTGGCGCCTGTCTGTCCACCGGCGAGATTAGTCCGGGAAAGGTAAGCCGGCACAATACCAAAAGCGTTTTTATGAGACAGAACAAGAAGGTAGTCCTCCAGGTAGGACCTGAGGCTTTCCTTCCATTGAGGACATTTTGAGTGAGCTGGAAGGGCTTCACACAAATCGGCCAAAACGATAACTCCCCCCTCCGCACCATCAAGCCCGCCATGTGCCATAAGACTGCTAAAAATCTTGTCTTTATTGGCATGGGCATAAAAAAATCCTTTTACCTGGGTTTGGCCGGCAATATGCTCTGTCTCCTGTAACGCCATGAGCTTATCGGCCAGATCGACGGCCCGATTTTTGTATACGGAATTACCCTTAGCTAAATACATGTATAAGTTCGCTCTAACACCATAAGCGATAGGCATAAGATCCGTTACCTCTTCGGTGTGGGGTCTGGCATTAAACCTGGTCTCATATTCGGTTACAACCGGCCATGTCTTCTCGAAGTAGTTGTAGCACCTGACAGCGGCATTAAGGCACTTATCAGCATACTCCGGATCCGCATCCTTATACAGCCGATATATCGTGCTTTGATTCTTAATGAACCTGCTCTGAGATACCATGTCAATAAACAAGGTACTCTCGGGAAGGACCCTGTCATCCGAATCCCCGATCATGTTATTCGTATACCGATTTGCGCTCTCGCCCCAACCCGTTACATCACACCAGAGGTAATAATGCTGCACAAGAGCTCCGTTCTCAAGCTGCATTTCATGGATGTATTTATTTCCCCACTTGATCTCATCAAGAATGCTGTAATCGCCGCTATCCCAAACCGGGTTGACAATCCTCTTCATCTCAATAAGACCGTAAAGCCCTGGTTGCAGGATGCGCATTATCTTTCTAACATCCGAACTCGCATGCCACCCTCCAACGATCCCATGACGTTTACCACCATCCATCCTGGCATCCTCAAGGTGACAGGCCTTCCCACGCCAGTTTACCGTCGTGTTGCCACACCTCTTCCGACGGTAAGCATTACGGTATTTCCGAAGAAAATCCTCGTAGTTAAGTCTCGCCTCAAGCCCGATCGGAAACCACATAGAATATTCTGATCCCGCCTTGATCCTATAAGTCCCTGAAACTCCGGGCCCGGTGAAGTCCCCGAACAAATAATTCCCAAAAGCGCCGCCACCACTATTCAAATCTCCTGAAAAGACGACCGAACCACCCAAGTCAACCACATCAAACGAAGACGCTCCAACACTGCCGTCAACCACGACCCTGTTATTCTCGTTGGAAAGATATCCCAAGTGATTAACAAAAACCTTGGCAGTTCCAAAATCCTCCACCTTGAAGTTAAACATACTATTGGACCGGCGCTTGTTGCCGTCTTTATCGACAGCTTTAACATACCATTGGTGAGACCCTGCTGAGACCTTCGAAACTAAGGGAGTATAATAATACACTTTTTCTGCGGCCAGGAAACCAAAGGGCCTGAAGGGCTCATAATGACCGTAACTTCCACCAGGCAAATGACCGTAGAGACCGGCAGGAATGTTATCAACATTCGACTCATCCACCCAGATCTCGTAGTGGTCAATGCCGGATTCACTATCAGAACTCTCCCGCCAGGCCAAAAGCGGCGTGTCACCATAGGTCGTAGCATAGGTCGTAGCATTGTTCTCAGGGATGAGGAGTTCAAATTGCGCCGGCCCAGTGGTACCCTGCACTGCCACGAACTGTGTCAACGAAAATATAATTCCCAACGCGATCAAAATCGTAGCCTGAAAAGCCAGTGAGGTTGATTTGCCAATGCTTATAGGCTTCTTCAATAGCGATATATATTTCAGTTTAATTCTGTTGTGTCTCTAATGTTTTATCTGGGATTCCCCATATAACATTGTATCCCGGTTAAGTTCTATCTGCCAGGGCCTGAATGTCATCTTCTCTCAGCATGTAATTGTAGATCCGAAGATCATCCAGCAGACCTTCAGAACCATCGGTAGAAAGCAAGACATCCATATCGACGGCGGTGTCGATTGTCCGGGCGCCATTGCTGAGGGTGGTATCTTCTTGTTCGCCGTCTATATAGAGCAGAATATCTTCGGCTTTCACATTCTCTTTGTCCGGCACGACAACGGCCACGTGATGCCATGTACCATCGTCTATCTGCGTGTCACCAAGAATGCTGCCGCCCCACACGGCCGCTCGGAGCTTGCCCCCGGCGGTGATTTCATTAAACCACTGCCCCCCGCCGGTTCCCGGCCTACCCCAGCTTACAATCACGAGATTC
>JAFDGR010000034.1 GCA_019309145.1 Deltaproteobacteria bacterium
TGGATGAACAGGCGGACGCTGACGGTGACGGTGACGTTGATGCGGATGATGCCACCAGGAAAGAGGACCTGACCCAAATTCTGAGAGATGAATCCATCTGCAGGGGATTTTACCGGGTCATGGATGCGCAGACACAATGCTCCGACGAGTCGGTCAGTCACGGGGGAGAGAAAATCCTCAGTCAACCTACGGTCTTCTTCAAGAATGTCTATTTCACTTCCTACAGGCCGGTCTTTGACGATCCTTGCAACCCCAACGGGAACGCGTTTATCTACGCCCTGGATTATTGCTGGGGAAAATCGGTCTTCAATTACCACGATGAGGGTACAGGAAATCCGACCGTGCGGAACATCAAGGATACCTACCTGCTTCTTTCGAACAGCTCCATCCCCTCGGGAGTCCGAGTAGTGACCAGAGGAGGCCACGCGGCAGGACTCATCAGTGCAGGTGGGGCTGTCAGCGGTGTGGGCGAGGACCAGAGCACCAACATCCCGGGTCCTCCCGGTGGAGTATCCCAGATATTGTGGGAAACACGCTAAAAGAACATTTAAACGCGGAGTCAAGTCATGAAAAAAAACTGTCTCAAAAAGGCAACATTGTTCTTCGTTACCCTGGCCATGTGCTTCTCATTCTTGAGCACTCCTGATCTGTCCGTGGCCGCGGAGCCTGCTCTGCACGCGGCCACCGGACAGATAACCGGCTTACAGGGAACGGTGATCACCCTTGGCCAAAAAGGGGTCTATTATCCCCTTTCTGAAATGTATCTTCCCGCATGGGTCAAAGTAGGCGAAAATGCAAGCTTGCTTTATGCTCGAAAAGGATATACAAACTATTACTATGAAATTGTTCAACCGGGAAAGAAGTTCACGACGCTGGACGCCCGGGCCACTGCAAAAAAGGCAACACGGTAATAGAAATCCTGGGATGAAAAAGAGACAGCATACATTTTGGGTCGCCGTAACGCTTTTCCTGTTCCTCCCGATGTGGTGGGTACCGGGAACTTTCGCGGATGAGGCTGATGATCTCTTCCAGAAAGGTACCGAGTTTCTGAGAGAGGGGAAGCTGGCCGAAGCCATTCAAGCGTTCACCGATGTTCTCGCGATCAACAACAAACACGCGGACGCTTACAATAACAGAGGCCTAGCCTATTACGAACAGGGGCAGTACGCCTCGGCGGAAGCTGACTTCACCAATGCCATCAAATATAACCCAACGGATGAAAAAGCCAACAATAACCTTGCGCTTGTTTACTATGTCCAGGGGCAATATGATCAGGCGGAGACCTATTACAACAGGGCCCTTTCATTCAGCACGGAAGAAAAGCCCTACTATGCAGACGTCTATAACAACCTTGGTGTCATCTACGCCAAGAAGGATAAATTTCAGGATGCATTGGCCGCATATAATAATGCAATCCGGGTAACGGAGACAAAGAACCTGGAGTACACGGATGCCTATTACAACAGGGGCAATCTTTATTACAACCAGGGAAAATTTGACGCAGCCATTGCGGACTACACGAAAACCATCGACTTTTATGAGGGCTCCAAAGACAGAACATCTTCCGCGGCCGATGCCCATTACAACCGTGGCTTGTGCTATTACAACAAGAAACTCTACGACCAGGCCCTGTCGGATTATGAAAGCGCTATTGTCATCAGACCCGACTTCACGTGGGCCTATTACAGCAAGGGCTATACGCTGTTCATGCAAGGGCAGTATGACCAGGCCTTGACCGCATTTCAGCAGGCCATTGCCATCAATCCCAATTTCGATTATGCCCACTTTGGCCTGGGACTGGTCTACCAGAGAAAAGGCGACCAAAAACACTGCGTTTTGAGCCTTCAAACCAGCTGTAATCTTGGAAACACCAGCGCCTGTAATGCCCTCAAGGAACTGGGAGCACGGTAAGAACCGCTGGGCGGGGCTCCTGGTCAAAACCATGTTCCTGTGGTATATTCCTTTCCATGAAAACCCCACGAAAAGGCGACAGCCTGGAGCTTGACATCCGGAAAGTGGCTTACGGAGGCCAGGGCCTCGCGCGGAGAGACAACTTCGTAATTTTCATCCGGGGCGCTATTCCCGGTGACCGGGTTCACGCTATCATCTCTAAAAAGAGAAGAGGGTTTGCCGAAGCAAGGGTGGCGGCCCTGCTTTCCGCTTCGCCCGACCGAGTGGAGGCTCCATGTCCCTACAGCCCCTATTGCGGGGGATGCCAGTGGCAGCACGTGCGCTACGAAGCGCAACTTTCCTACAAGAAAGCCTTTCTTGAGGAATCTCTGGAGCATATTGGTGGATTACAAGGAGTGACCGTCCGTCGGGTTCTTCCCTCTCCAAAAAAATTCCATTACCGGAACAAGATGGAATTTTCTTTTTCCGACCGCCGCTGGCTCCTTCCCGACGAATTGGATCAAGACCGCACTGGGACCGATTTTGCCCTTGGGCTCCACGTGCCCGGATCCTATTCCAAGGTCCTCGCCATTGACGCCTGCCTGCTCCAGGAACAGCAGGGAAACGAAATCCTGCGCTGCGTTGAGAACTTCGCGAGAAAAAGCGAAGCTCCGGTCTACGGAATGAAGAGCCACCAGGGATTCTGGCGGTTTCTGACCCTCAGACATTCCGTGTTTCACCACAAGTGGATGGTAAATATCGTCACCGCAGAAGAGAGGCCTGATCTCATGGCTTCTCTGACGGAGGAACTCACTGCGCGATTTCCCAGTATCAAGACCGTGGTGAACAATATCAACCAGCGAAAGGCCTCTATCGCGGTGGGTCAGCGCGAGGAAGTTCTCTTCGGAGACGGCTCCATTGAAGACAGGATCGGCCGATTTCTTTTTCGTATATCTGCCAACTCCTTTTTTCAGACCAACTCCAGGTCAGCGCACCTGCTGTATGATCAGGTGGTCAAATACGCGGAACCAAAAGCAACCGACAGGGTCCTTGATCTCTACAGCGGAACCGGGACCATCCCGCTTTACCTGGCTGATCACGTGGAACAGGTGGTCGGGATAGAAATAAACGAGAGTGCGGTCAAGGATGCGGAACGAAACGCAAGAGAGAACGGCATCGCAAACTGTCGTTTTATCTGCGGGGATATCCGGAAGACGGCAATCTCCCGTACATACCGACCGCACCTTGTCCTTGTCGATCCTCCACGGGCCGGTATGCACAAGGATGTCTTGGAACAGGTTCTGGACCTTGCGCCTGAGCGGATTGTCTATGTCTCTTGCAATCCTGCCACTTTGGCAAGGGACCTGGGGATCATGAGCCGGCAGTATGACATTCCAGAGATACAGCCGGTAGACCTCTTTCCCCATACCTACCATATTGAGGCAGTGGCCCGCCTCACCCGAAAGGTCTGTTCTTGACAGGAGAACAGGATCAACGAGAGAATAATTCTGTTGATCCTGTCAGAAAAAGGTTGACATCCGGGCCTGAAAAAAAGAATATAAACCCTCAATTTAGAAGCGGGTTTGGACTTCATTGACAGCAGGGGTCCCTCGCAGGCGAAGGGGGTGATGACGGATGATGAGAATGGTGACGTTCAAGAAGGGGTCTTTCTGTTCTCTTTCCCCGGCAAACGCCTCGTTTTCCCTGGGCCCTGTGAGTGCTTTCAGCCCGTTCGGAGAGGTGGATAAGCAAGCTGCAACCCTGTTCCATGAGGAGTATGGTATGTAACCTGCCGCACAACTATCCATTTTCTGAATGTCTATGAAAGCATCTCATGGCAGCATGAGGTGCTTTTTTTGTTCCTTAGGTTCAAGGTTCAGAATTGGGATGATGAAATGCTCCAACGCCACAAACCGTGAACGGTGAACCTGAGTAACCAAGTTATTTTTTAGAAAGGTTAATATGAAATGAAAGTAATCGTACATGATAACCAGATTGAAAAGGCAATCAAGGACCTGAAGCGAAAACTGACCAAAGAGGGGTTTTTCTCTGAAATCAAGGAACGGCGTTTCTATGATAAACCCAGTGTCCAGAGAAAGAAAAAACAGGCAAAGGCGGCAAAAAGACGCCGCAAGAGAATGCGAAAATTCTAGCGATACCTGCCGATCCCAATCGTTTCCAGGCCCCCTTTCTGATCAGCGGGGGCCTGCTGATCGGGGGATGCTCCCTTCCTTTCCATTTTTCCCTCCACTCGAAAAACGTGCTTCCAAAAGCGCTTTTATTTGATTGATTTTCCAGCATTTAATACTGTTTTTTTCTTGACAAAATGCAGGCGAGTAGGTACATACGCAACACTATCGGTTCCTTCGTCCAGAAACTCACAACACTACATGGAAGAGGCTTAAACCTATGGAAAACCGAGCAAAATCATCCGAAAAATCCGGCAAAGGCGGATGGATCTTTCTTCTTCTCGGCTTCATTGGAGCCCTTATCGTCGGATGGGTTATCTTCCCGATGGTCCTCTACTCAAAACAACCCCAGCCCATCAATTTCAGCCATGCTCTCCACCTCAACCCGGACAAGGTAGATGGTATCGAAGGCGACACCGAAGTTGAACGGTGCGAATTCTGCCATGAATTTCGTGATGATGGAACTTTTGTTGGGATCCCGAAACTCGCCAAGTGTACCGAATGCCATGACGATCCTGAATCTCCCCTCGGTGATTCCCCGGAGGAGGCGAAATTCTTGAAGAAATATGTGGCCACGGAAACCGAGGTCCCCTGGCTTTCCTATTACAAGCAACCCGTCTGTGTGTACTTCTCCCATATCGCCCACGTGAAAATGGGAAAAGAAGAGTGCAAGACCTGTCACGGTGACCATGGCCATCTTGCCCAACTGCCCCCCTACCAGGCCAACCGCCTGACCGGATACAGCATCAACATCTGGGGCAAGAGAATCTCCGGGTACAAGAAGCATCCCTGGGACAGAATGAAAATGGATGACTGTGCCGAATGCCACAAAAAGATGGGACACGAAGAAAATAACGCCTGTTTTGTCTGCCACAAGTAAGGGGAAACGTATGGAATTGAATAGACGAAATTTTATCAAGCTTCTTGTTGGCGGTGCGGTGGGAATGCAAGTAACGCCTCTGCCGTGGAAATTGACCGATGACATTGCCATCTGGACACAAAACTGGCCCTGGGTGCCTGTCCCGCCGGTTGGCGCCTTCGAAAGCGTAAAGTCCGTATGCACCCTTTGTCCCGGCGGGTGCGGGATAGAGGTCCGGAAGGTTGATGACCGGGCGGTCAAGATAGAGGGAAGGACCGATTACCCGGTCAACCCTGGGGGACTCTGTCCGGTGGGTATGGGAGGACTGCAGCTCCTTTATGATGAGGATATACGTTTTACCCGGCCAATGAAACGGGTGGGGCCCAGAGGGGCAGGGCAATTCAAAGATATTTCCTGGGAAGAGGCTCTTGAAATGCTGAGTTCCCGCATTTCGAACCTGCGTTCCCAAGGGAAACCGGAAGCCCTTGCCGCGGTGGATGGTTCAATGCGCGGATCCACCATGTCGCTCTTGATTGAACGATTCTTGAAGGCGGTTGGAAGCCCCAATTACCTGCGGATCCCGGATGTGGAAGATACCTATTGGATGACCAATGTCCTTATGACCGGACACGAAGGCCCGCTTGCCTGTGATATTGAAAATGCAGATTTCGTGCTCAGCTTCGGGTGTGGGTTCCTCGAGGGGTGGCAAGGGGCAGGCCGGATAATCAATGCCTGGAGTATCCTCCGGGAAAAAGCCTTGAAAAAGAAAGCCAAAGTGGTTCAGGTTGCATCGAGGGCATCCAATACCGCCTCCAAGGCGGACCGGTGGATGGCCGTTCGGCCGGGCACCGAAGGTGCCCTCGCTCTTGGCATAAGCCATGTCCTGATCAACGAGGGGCTCTATGACAAGAACTTTGTCAACAAACACAGTTTTGGATTTGAAAACTGGACTTCTTCCGACGGGAAGGAACACATCGGTTTTAAGGCTCTCGTCCTCAAGAAATACAGCCCCCGGCAGGTAGCACAGATAACGGGCTTGAAACCTTCCCAGATTATTTCCCTTGCCATTGATTTTGCAAAGGCCAAGGCGCCTGTCGCCCTTTTGGGCAAGGGGAAAGGGGCTCTGAATGGAAGTCTTTATGAGTTCATGTCGGTCATGGCCCTCAATGCCCTTGCGGGAAACCTGAACCAGACGGGTGGGTTGCTGATCTCTGATCCCCTTCCCTTGAACGGTTTGCCCGATTTCGAGCAGGATGCCCTTGCCTCCAAGGGAACCAAAAAACCACGCCTCGATGGCGCCGGAGGCCCCGATTTCCCCTTGAGCAAAAGCCTCCTCAACAAGTTTGCCGAAACCGTGGCCGCAAGCCCTGCTTCCCCGGTGGATACCCTTCTGGTTTTCTCTTCCAACCCTGCTTTCACGCTGCCGGATGGAGGAAAGTTCAGGAAGGCCCTGAAAAAGATACCGTTTATCGTCAGCTTCTCTCCCTTCCGGGATGAAACCGCTCTCATGGCTGATCTGATCCTCCCGGACCACACGTATCTTGAAAAAATGGATGATGTGCCTTGGCCGGCCGCATTGCAATTTCCCCTGTACGGGCTGTCCCGGCCTGTTGTGGAACCCCTGTATGACACCAGGCATTCGGGCGAAGTTATCCTCCAAACGGCCAAAAAACTGGGGAATACCATCGGCGATGCCTTTCCCTGGGAAGGATATGAAGATATCCTGAAGATTCGGGTCAAGGGACTATTCAATTCGGGCTCCGGGCTCGTTCATTATGACGGCTCGGCGCCGGTATGGCAGCGTCTCACGGCAAAAGCCGCGATAAAACCGGATTACAAAGACCTTGATGAACTCTGGGAATTCCTGAAGACTGATGGCCTCTGGTATCGACCCCAATACCCAACCGGTGCCGGGGAATACCACTTCAAGACCCCTACGGGAAAATTCGAATTCTACAGCACCCAGATTGAACTGGCTGTTTCTCAGAATGCCAAGGGCGGTTCCCGGAAGAAAATCCTCAATGCCATGGGGGTTCACGCGCGGGGAGACGAGGTTTTTATGCCTCATTTCGAAAAAACCCTCGCCCAGGCAGGAACCAGTGACTATCCACTGCAACTTGTTCCTTACGAGATGGTCAATCTCGCCAGTTCCTGGGTTCCCAATCCTCCTTTTCTCAAGAAAACCCTTTTTGATAACGAACTCCTGAAAGATGAGTCCTTCGCTGAAATAAACCCGAGGACCGCGGACAAATATCATCTGAAAGAGGGTCAGCGGGTGTGGGTCGAATCACCTTCGGGAAAAGTGAAGGTGCGGGTAACCCTTTTTGAGGGAGCAATGCCGGGGGTGGTTTACCTGCCACTCGGCCTTGGCCATAGCGCCTATGATGAATTTCTCAAGGGAAAAGGATCCAACCCGAACGATATTATTTATCCTTCGAAGGATCCCGTGAGTGGTCTTCCGGTTTGGTGGAATACCCCGGTTCGGATAACGAAAGCTTAACGATGGCGAGGTAAACGATGGAAGAAGAACATGGCCATGGCCACAGATTCGGAATGGTGATCGATCTGGACAAATGTACCGGGTGTGGAACCTGCATGGTGGCGTGCGCTGCTGAGAACAATGTCACTGTCCACCCTGATGAATCTGATAAACAGCGCAGCATCACCTGGATGCAGCTTTTCAAAATCACCAATGGGAAAGAATTTCCGGATACGGAAGTGAGCTATTTTCCCAGGCCCTGTATGCAGTGTGAAGAGGACGGTCACGGTGGTCATCATCCCACCTGTGTATCGGTCTGCGTGGCAACAGCCACACGGGTGGACCCCAACACGGGAATCGTCAGCCAGATTTATACCCGCTGCATCGGCTGCAGGTACTGCCAGGCGGCTTGTCCTTATCATGCCAGATATTTCAACTGGTGGGATGGCTATTTTCCAAAGGGCAAGGGCCTTGAGAAATATCTTTCTCCTGAAGTGTCACCTCGCATGCGCGGTGTTGTGGAAAAATGTACCTTCTGTCACCACCGGTATATGCGGGCCAAGACACAGGCCTATGCTGAAGACCGGAGAGAACTTGAAGAGGAGGAATACATTACCGCCTGCACAGAGGCCTGTCCGGCCCAGGCTATCACGTTCGGGGACCTGAACAATCCCGAGCACAAGGTCGCTCAGCTCATCAAGAGCCCGTATGCTTTCCGGCTCCTCGAACGGCTCAATACCAAGCCCAAGGTCTATTATCTTTCAACCAAGGACTGGGTGAGAAAAATGGCCGATAATTATTTGCCCGGTGAATTTAAACCCGTGAAAAAAGTAATGGGAGGATAGCCTGATGGATTCGCCATTGATACCTGAAGGAGTGAAACGGTGTTCCCCCAAGGTCTTCTTCTTCTGGACCCTGCCATGGATAGGGCTGCTGCTCTGGGGAGGTGTCGCTGCCATTCTGTGCTTGTGGAAGGGCCTTAACCAGACCAACATGAGCAACATATTCGCCTTTGCTCTCTGGATCGTTTTTGATCTGGGCCTGATCGCCCTGGGGGCCGGCGCCTTTTTTACGGGCTTCCTTACCTATATCATCGGCAAAAAAGACCTGAAAAACATCATCAATGCCGCCGTTATTATTGGGTTCATCTGCTATTCAGGCGCAGTGGCCATGCTGGGGATCGACATCGGGCAGCCGATTCGAGGGTGGTTCATTTTCTGGCATGCCAACATACATTCCATGCTGGTGGAGGTGTCGTTCTGCATCACCGCCTATCTCGGTGTCCTGGCCGTGGAATTCCTACCAATCATCCTGGAAAACAGGAAAATTCAGGAGATCAAGGAACTGCGTCTGTTCGGGCACAATCTCCATGAAATCATGGCCGTTTTTGCTGCCACCGGGACGTTCCTCTCTTTCTTTCACCAGGGCTCTCTCGGTGGAATGTTCGGGGTCATGTATGCCCGCCCATTTGCGGCCAGGGGGGGTTTTTACATATGGCCATGGACGTTCTTCCTCTTTATCCTGTCCGCCATCGCTGTTGGTCCCTGTTTTACCATCCTGTGCACCAAGCTGACAGAGGCCATCAGCCGGAAAAAACTTGTCCCGGATAACGCGATCCAGTTGCTTGCAAAGATCTCCGCCTGGCTCTTATCAGCGTATATGATCTTGAAAATCGCCGACACCCTGGTCTGGATGTACGGCAGTGTGCCCCGGGAGGGGCTCACCTTCATGGATTTTTTCAAGCAGGGTCCCTATGGCGTGTGGATGCTTGTGGTAGAAATCATTATCTGCGGGGTTATCCCGGCAATTATCTTGATGATTCCCAATGCGAGGAGACAGGGAGGATGGCTCATCACTGCCTCCCTGCTCGCCTGTACCGGGATTGTGTTGAACCGCTTCATGTTTATTATCGTCACCCTGGCAATACCGGTCATGCCGTTTGACAGGTTCTGGAGTTATCTCCCCACGTGGCAGGAGTGGGGGCTCTCTTTGGCCATTATTGGTTACGGGATCCTGCTTTTTTCACTGGCGTATCGGTATCTGCCCGTATTCCCCAAGGAATTGGATCTGAATCCTGCCTTGGAATCCGAAGCAGCGTAGGAGAGCAAGTATGACACCATTTAGTTTTGAATGGCTGTGGAATGCAGATTATTTTATCTTTTTTGGATTTCTCTATTTGGCTCTTACGATTGTTGGGTGCGGTCTTCTGTTTGCCGGAATCAAGACCGCCCTCCAACTCATGGGATTCATGAGAGAGCGTCATTTCTAGGTCGCGCTTCTCACCCTTGCTCCCTTTCTTCCCTTCCATTGGGAAAGGTTCCGTCGCATGAGGCGTGTCATCGCGGTCATCTTTGACTGTGACGGGGTCCTCTTTGACTCCCGCCAGGCCAACACCCTCTTTTACAACCATATTCTTGCCCATTTCGGTCTCCCCCCCATGAGAGAAGAGGAGGAAGCATTTGTCCACATGCACACGGCCGATGAATCGATCCGATACATTTTTCGCGGAACAGGATATGAGAAACAGGCCTTACGTTACCGGATGGAAATGGATTATGCTCCTTTTATTCAAGGGATGATCCCTGAGCCGGACCTCCTGGAGCTTTTGAGGGCTCTCACGCCAACGTTCGGTCTCGCCATAGCCACAAACCGGAGCAATACCATTTCGAACGTGCTTCAAACACACGGTCTCGAAGACCTGTTTGATATTGTCATTTCCTCTCTCGATGTCCGACACCCCAAGCCCCATCCTGAATGTCTTCTCAAGATCCTTCACTTTTTTCAGATCACTCCGGAACAGGCCATCTACGTTGGGGACTCCCTTGTTGACTCCCAAACGGCAAGGGCAGCCGGGGTCCGCTTTGTGGCATACAAGGATCCGGCATTGGAAGCCGACTATCATGTGTCAGGTCTCATGGACATCGCAGGTCTGCTCGGGATCACCCGGAGAGGTTAGTCTTTTTCCGGGGTTAGTGAATCCTGTCGAGAATGGTTTTTGCTTCCTCTGCGAAGGGACCTTCAGGTGCCAGCCGTATGGTTTCTTCCAGCTCCTTTTGCGCCTTTTTCACTTTTTTTCGTTTTAAGTGGAGTTTTGCCAGGTGGAAGTGGGGGGCGGGGAATCCAGGGGCATAGTGAATGGCCTTTTCAAATGCGTTTTCGGCATCTCGCCATCTCCCGGTTGCTTCATAGGTCACACCGAGGTTATCCCAGCAGAGGCTGTAATCCGGTGCCAGGTCGAGGGCTTCCCGGTAACTCTCGATGGCCTTCTGGTATTCACCGGCATGAAAATATGCCCGGCCAAGATTATTATAGGCAAAGTGGGGGGTCTTATACGTAAGGGTCTCTGCTGCACGCTTGAAGCAGGGGATGGCCTTGTGCCACTTTCTTTGTACCAGATACAGGGTCCCCAGATTATTCCATGCTTCCGGGAAGTCCGGCTCAAGATCCAGGGCCTTTTTGAAATATCGGAGCGAAAGGGGATACTGCTTGAGGTCTCGGTAAACCAGGGCTACTTCTGCCTGTATCCGCGCGTTATCAGGGGCGAGCCGTGCCGCCTCAAGCAAGTGCTTGAGGCCTGCCCTCGGCTGATCTTCCTGGATGAGCGTTATACCAAGGGCTGCCTCGGCACGTGCCTTTTTCGTCGTCAGTTCCTTGTTCGCAGCACAGCCGAAGCACAAGAAGGAGAGAGACAATACCGCAAGCATTCCCCACCGGATGAAGGCAAGTGAACCGCTCCCTCTGTCTGGCTCGTACAAACTGTTCCGGTCCATTGCCCCCTTTCAGACCATCCTGTTACCTCTGCCCGGGAACTGAAACCACGGTAGGGGTCAGGAAGATAAGAAGCTCGCTTCTTTCTGTGGTGGTGCTTCTGTCCTTGAAAAGCCAGCCAAGGATGGGCACATTTCGCAGCCAAGGTGTCCCGTTCTCTGTCTGACCCTTGTTTTCCTTATAAATGCCACCAATAACAACGGTGTCTCCTGAGGCGATCATCATCTCCGTTTGCGCATTTTTCGTGTTGATGGGCACATTGTCACCCCTCGCGTTCGCATAGTCGGGATAATCATCGCTCACATCTATGCTCAGGATAACCATATCATTGGGCGTGATCCTCGGCGTGACTTCAAGTTTCAGAGTAGCATCCACCTGTTCGTAGGTCTTATTCCCGTTGGAATCAGTGCCGGAGGGAATAACGATCTTGGTCCCCTGCTTGATGGTCGCCTTCACCGTGTCACGGGTAACAATTTTCGGGGCGGACAGGGTTTTTACCTCGCCTTCGGTCTCCGCGAGGGCGATCTGTGCATTGAGGAGCTTCGTGGCCGCTGTATTGACAAAGTTCATGCCGGCAGTGGTGGCCGAGGGGATGGTAAAATTGGTGGAAAAACTGTATCCGTACGTTCCGTCTCCGCTGCTTCCCCAGGGATTGTGCTGGGTCTGGTAGCTTCCACCCCAGTTTACCCCCAGTTCCCGGCTGAAACTCGTCCTGGCTTCCACGATCCTTGCTTCAATCATCACCTGCTTGATAGGCTTGTCCTGGCGTACCTTCAACTCTTTCGCAGCCTGAACATTGGAAGCCGTATCAGTCATGATTATGGTTTTATTCGCCGTATCGACAGAGAGTTTTCCTCTCGGTCCTTTTACATTTTCATCAATGAGTTTCTTGATGGATTCCACATCAACGTAGTTCACCGTCAGGTATTCAGTGACCAGCGGCTCTGCCTTCTTTGCCTCCTTTTCCGCTTCCAGTCTTTTCTTTCTTTCAGCTTCTTCCTGCTCCCGTTTCTTTTTCTCTTCCGCCTCGAGCTTGGCGATTTTTTCCCGGGTTGTTATCCAGATCACATTCCCTTCACGGCGTTTCCCCAGATCATTATTCTCCAGGACAAGATCGAGGGCCTGGTCCCAGGGCACGTTGCGCAACCGCATGGAAACCTTTCCTTTTACCTCGGGGCCCCAGATGATATTCAGGTTGCTGACCTCCCCGATGAGCCGCAGGATATTCGTCACATCCGCATTGACAAAATCCATGGTCATGGGAGCGCCGGTGTATCTCCGCCTGACCGCATATGTTCTCCTGGCGTGCCTGGAGGACGGTTTCATCATCTTCGCGAGGTTCCCGGAAGGGAGCATATGCGCTTGTGTTCCCGATTCTGACAAAGCGATCGGAACCAAATTCTTTTGCCGCGGTCCTATTTTCGTTTTTCCAAAATCAATATAGATTGCCGAATCAGTCTGATCGATATGAAAAGGCACCATCTCCCGCAAGGTCAAATCGAGAGCAACCCTCTTTTTCTCCGGCAGAAAATTTGCCTTCACCCGATCCACCGCTCCCTTGAAATAGGTGGCGTCCAGCCTCCGCATCAAAAGGGGCGGAATGGTCGCGTTTTCCAGATTCAGACGGATAGCCTTTGGGCCGATGCGCTCAAGTTCATAGGCCCCTTTCCTGCTCGTTGTCACGGTCAAACGGGACTTTCCTCCGTTCAGCATGACAAAATCCACCCCCAGGACCTGCACCCGCTGTTCCTGTCCCGGCTTGAAGAAAATTCTTGGGCTTGAAAGCGGCTGTTTTTCGGCGGCAGTGCCTGTTTCTGATTGAGTCTGCGCGGCGGCCGTCTCTGCAGGAGGCTCTTGTTTTTCACTCTCCGAGGCCGTGAGCGAGCGAAGGGCCAGAATCAGGGAATGGTCCTTCTTGGTGACAGTATAGTCCATGGGGTGGGCGAGAACGACCACCAGCCTGGTGGCATTTTTGTCTGAGTTTTCCCGCATAATGGAAATTTCTTTTACATTTCCATCGTTTACTGGTTTCGTTTGGAGCGTTTGGGGTTCAGGGAGGCCCTGGATATCCACGATGACCCTGGGCGGATCGATCAGTTTGAATGCAGTATAGGGCAGGGGTTGAGAACCGACGACCTCCACACGCGTCTCGTCAGCGCTTACTGACTGGACCGCAATGGCTTCCACCTTTGGGGAAACAACGCCCGGACTCTGTGCAGCCTTCTTCGGGGCCGAAGCGCAACCAGACAACCCCAGGAAAATGAAAGCTACACCCATAGAGACGAATTGCAGGAGTTTACGTTTTCTCTTCAACTCATTGCACATGTGTGATCTCCCTTATAAAATACCCGATCTCCAAAAACCATTTGTTCTTTCGGGCATAAAACCCGAGTTACCCCTCTTACTGGCGGGTTAACATCTTTTTGACGACATCTTTTGTTGTTACTTTGCCCATGAAGTCGGCATGCTTTTCCCGGATCACCACCGCACCCTCCCGGATTTCACGCACCACGCCTTCGCTCGTCCCGATACGGGTTCCTTTCCGAATAACATGACCGACGCCTTTCGCATCCCTGACCATGGCCCAGTTTCCTCTCCGATCAATGATTGTGGCAATCAGATCAAGCTGAGAAAGATCCAGGGTCTCCAGGTATGTTCTGGGCCTTTTCTTCTTTTTCTTTTGATTAGCCTCTTCCTGGAGGGACAAAAAGGACTTGAAAGGATCTGTTTTCTCACCCGGTTTCTTCACCGCAAGGCCAGGAGAAGCCTGTCCAGACATCCCGGCGGCCAGGGACCTCTCTTTCAAGCCCCGGGGTGCCTTATAGACCATTTGCGTGGCGGCCCCGACCTCCGTGCCCATGAAAAAGAGACACGCAAGAAATGCTGTGATCAGCAAGTTATTTCTTTTTCTTTTTTGCCCCGGTTGTCGCATTCTTCATTCCTTTGAATCGATAGGTCACCGCGTTACAGGTGGTAATCAGCGTGGTTGAAAGCGGTTTTACCGGCTTCATGGAAACGTCAAGGATATTTACGATACGCTCCATTCGTCCCACTTTGTCAAAAAATGAAGCCACGTCATGGTAGGTTCCACTCACCTTGATCGCCACTGGAATTTCGATATAAAAATTCCTGGCCTTTTCTTTCTTCGGGCTGAACAAGAGAAAATCCAGATGGGAATCGGTGCCGAGCTTTGTAATCGTTCGCAACAGCGATGGAATTTCTCTCTTGTTTGGGAGTAATTTCAAGGCCTCTCGGAATTGGGCAGTGACCTCCGCCTGTTCGGCCTCAAATTTTTTCAGATTTCGCGCGCGAATTCTTGCCTGGTTCAGTTTCCGGTTCAGGGTAACGATCTCCTTCTTGGTCTTGGCGATCTCGCTCGTCTTGGGAACGACAACCAGCCAGACGAAAAGGCCCCCCAGCAAGACAATACTCCCCACCAGGATAAGGACCCTGTAGGCCATCCGCATCTTTTCAATTTTCTCTAGGAACGGGCTTTCTTCCATACCATGAAAATCCTGTGTCTCAGTCGACCTTATCTCTTCCTTTTCCTGCGGCCGTGTTTGATTTTCCGTTTCTTTTCTTTGAAAGAATAGGTTTTACAATCCAATCTAAAATCAACCACATTGAGTTTATATTTATCTAAACGCCTTAACGTTGCACTCTGGAGATCCACTGTGGTGATATGGTCCGCCTTCTCAAGATTCGTCATAAAAAGGGCGATCGTCTCATTATCCATGGCCGTCCCCTGGAGTTTCAAGAGGCCTTTCTTCTCAGAGAGAGAACGAAGCCAGAGTCTGTTTTTCGGCACTGCCATGGCGATCTCATCCAGCAGGAAAACAGGTCCGGTCTTCTTTTTCTCCAGATCCCGGATGATATTCAATTTGGCGCGGATCTCTTTAATCTGTTTCTTGATCTTTTTGATCTTCTGGGTGGTCGTGGCATAGGTGGCCAACTGTTTTTTTATCTGTGCCTTCTCTGACCTGAGCGTCCGCACTTTGCCATTGAGCTGCAGAAAGAAGAATACCATGAGGACAACAAGGAACAGCAGCGTCAAAATATAGACGCTGATCTGGCGCTTAATGTTCTCTTTCTTTCTTGCCGCCCGAAAAGGAAGAAGATTGATTCTAATCATTTGTCACCGATGCTTCTGAGTGCCAGACCTACCGCAACTCCAGCCTGGGATGCCATATAGCTCAAGTATTTCGAATCAAAGACTTTCTCATTTATAAGCAGATTCGCAAAAGGATTCAGTTCCTCGACGGGAAGGTTCGTCTCCAGTTCCAGGTATTTTCTGAATCCGGGTATCCTCGATGATCCACCGCTTAACATGATTTTCTGGATGTTTTCGTCCGGATAGCTCGTTGCCAGAAAATCAAGAGCTCGCTTTATCTCCTGAACCCATTCTGTGATGACGGAGGTAAAAATTTCTTCAAGAGCGCTCTTCTCTTTTTCCAGCTTCTCCCCTCCCAGCTTGATTTTTTCAGCTTCCGCAAATGCAACATCAAATTGGGACATAATGGCTTCCGTAATCTGGTTGCCACCGTAAGATGAATCACGGCTGAACATGGAAACACCGTCTTTGATCGCATTGATACCCAATTCCTCTGCCCCCACGTTTACCAGGGCATAACAGCCTTCCGGTTCAGCTGCACTTGCTTCAAAGGCGTTCTGGAGGGCGAAGGCGTCCACATCAAGAACGGCCGGATTGAGCCCGGAAAGCTGCAGCAAGGATACATAATCTTCCACCACATCTTTCTTGGCTGCAACCAGCATGACCTCCATTTTGCCGCTCGCGGATTTTTCCCCTTTCTCTTTCGCATTCTCGGTCGTTTCCGCCCCGGTCCGCAAGATATCATAGTCCAGGTTCACATCATTTATATCAAAGGGGATATATTGCTCCGCCTCACTTTGAATGGAGGTTTCGAGTTCAGATTCATCCCGATCACTCATCTCGATTTTCTTCACAATGACCGAATAACCGGAAATGGACGTTGCCACGTTTTTGTTCTTTATCTTCAGGTTTCGATAGAGGGTCTTGATGGCGGAAGCAACGATTTCCATTTCCTTGATGGATCCCTCCACGATAGCGTCGGGAGGTAATCCAATAATCCCAAAATTCTTCAGAATTCTGCCCTTCTTGCCGTGATCGATCTCTACCAGCTTTATTGACTGTGAACCTATGTCCAGACCAATCACCTGATTTTTCTTCGGTACTGCCATCGCGACCTGTTCTCTAGTTCTCTGGAAAAATCTTGTCTTTGTTTGAAAGCTTGTAACCCAGGGCAAGGATGATCTTCCGTTTCGTTTCCATCCTGCAGGATTTCCCCTTTTCTATCCGGTCAATGGTGAGGGGAGAGACCCCTGCCTTTCTCGCCAGTTCCGCCTTGCTCATGAGAAGCTGCTCTCTGATTTCTCTTACCAAGTTTTGACCCAATGTACCCTCCACTTTAGCGCTTCATAAAGGTCTTCCAAGGGAGCTGAGTCAAGATAATACATAAATTGCAATATTTGTCAACTATATTCTTATAAATTAATAACATTTTATATAATTTATAAGCACCTATTGTACAAGCAGCCGAAATAACAGGACATGCGTTGCTTTTTTCTTGTTTTTATCGGCCTCTTTCCTTAAAAGCTTGGTAGCACTCCAGCGTCCCTGGAGAGCGGTTCCTGGTCAGGTTCTTTCATCTTGATCCACGGGTTTCACCCTGACCCATGAACCGCGGCATCTTGCAACCGTATCATCATGCTTTCCTGCAGCCCGTTATGACTATCGGCAGATGCCAGATTTTTCTTTACAAACTTCTGTATTAGGATGTAAACCCTTTCAAAAATCGGGCCAACGGTGGCCTCTATTTAAAAAAACATAACTGCTCAAGGAGAAAGGCGGGAGACATTGAGGCTGTATACTCAATCAGGCCGGCCTGGAAAAGGAACATCCTCACAGCCTTCATCCTTCGCAACCGAAACAGACATTCCTGTCATGTCCAAGGAGGGATCTTATTGGAAAAATCAGCTGCCCAGGGAAAAATAAAGAAAAAGAGCGTTTTCAGAGAATACGCGGAGGCTGCAATCATTGCCGTCCTCCTTGCCCTGTTTATACGAACGTTTGTCGTGCAGGCTTTCAAGATACCCTCGGGCTCCATGGAACCAACCCTGCTGGTGGGCGATCACATTCTGGTCAACAAATTCATCTACGGGGTCAAGCTCCCGTTTATCAGAAAGACGGTCATTCCCATTCAACATCCGCACAGGGATGATGTCATTGTATTTATCTACCCCATGGATCCGAGCAAAGATTTTATTAAACGCGTGATTGGCCTCCCGGGCGATCGGATCGAAATTCTCGGGCGCTCTATCTATATCAATGGGGCATTGTTCCAGGACAAGCACGGGGTATATACAGCCCCTCTTCAGCCCACCGCCCGCTTCGGTCCCGTCACCGTCCCGCAGGGCCACCTTTTCGTCATGGGGGACAACAGGGATCACAGTTACGACAGCCGATTCTGGGGGTTTGTGCCCCTTGCATCGGTAAAAGGAAAGGCCTTCATCGTGTACTGGTCCTGGCCCCATTGGAAACGCCTTTTCCACATCATAAAATAGAGCTGCTTAATCCATCGATTCGTAAATACGCTAACGTATTTTAATGCTCCCAAAATTGGGCTTTTCCGGGAAGGCAGGGGAACGGGATGTTCCCGGTGCGGCGTCATCAGGCACTCAACATGTTGAGTGCCTGATCCGCAGTGAGCGAAGCCATGGAGGGCGAAGCGAACGTAGCAGAGGGAATATGCCGGTCCCCTGCCTGCAAGGGTTCAGTATGTTGGTGTAATGGTGAATCGGTGTACTTAGGCTGAAGATCAAAGGGCGAAGGCCTTTGAAACTGCCTCTCTGAGCTGGTCATCAGCGGTGAATTTTTTCAAAGCATCCTGGCTCACCCATTTGACTGCGGCGGCATCTGACTCGGCCCGGGGGATACCGGAAGTAATTTGTGCACAATAGTCTACGATTATGTAATGGTACTGGATGTTATTGTTTACATCTTTCACAATCTTATCATAAACCCCCACGAGACCCAGGATTTCGATCTTTACGGAAAGCTCTTCCCTTATTTCCCGGTGCAGTGCCTCCTGGATCGTCTCCCCAAGCTCTATTAAACCACCCGGCAGACTCCACTCGCCCTTGCCAGGCATCTTTCCCCGTTGCACCAGGAGCACTTCCCGATCCCTGAGTATGACAGCCGCCACTCCGACAAGGGGCCTCTCCGGATATGCTCTCCGCACGGTATGTTTCTTGACACGATCAGGTGAAAGGAATAACATGGCCAGCCATATTAGAATAATTCCAGCATTATTGCAACAGGAGCACCGGAAGGAGAAAAAACATGTCGAAATTCACGAAAACACTCGAAGGAAACGAAGCGGCAGCTCATGTGGCTTATGCCATGAGTGATGTGGCCGCCATCTATCCCATTACCCCGTCCAGCAGCATGGGAGAATACTGTGACGAATGGGCCGCCCATGGTCGCAAGAATATTTTCGGCCAGGTATTAAGGGTTTCCGAAATGCAGTCAGAGGCTGGTGCGGCCGGCGCCGTGCACGGTTCTCTCGCAGCCGGTGCCCTCTCCACCACATTCACCGCATCCCAGGGACTCCTCCTCATGATCCCCAATATGTATAAAATAGCCGGAGAGATCATGCCCGCGGTTTTTCACGTTGCCGCACGGGCCGTGGCCACTCATGCCCTTTCCATCTTCGGGGATCATTCAGATATCAACGCCGTCAGGCAGACCGGTTTTTCCCTCCTTGCCTCCGCTTCCGTCCAGGAGGTCATGGATCTTGCCCTCGTGGCCCACCTGGCGAGCATCCGGGCCAGCCTCCCCTTTGTACACTTTTTTGACGGCTTCAGGACATCGAACGAGATCCAGAAGATAGACATGATCGATTATGAAGACATGGCCGGGCTTGTGGACTGGGAAGCAATCGATGATTTTCGGAGCCGGGCGCTGAATCCCGAATACCCCCAGCTCCGCGGAACAGCCCAAAACCCCGACATCTTTTTCCAGAACCGTGAGGCTTGCAATCCTTATTACGAACGCATCCCCCGGATTGTCCAGGAGGAAATGGAAAAGGTCTCGGATATGGTGGGCCGTCCCTATCATCTTTTCGATTATGTAGGAGACCCCGAGGCAGACAGGGTCATCGTTTCCATGGCCTCCAGCTGCGATGTGATCGAGGAAACAGTAAACTATTTGACCGGGCTCGGTGAGCGGATCGGACTCGTCAAGGTCCGGCTCTATCTGCCTTTTTCCTCTGAACATTTCTTCCAGGCGCTTCCTGCTACCGCCCAGAGAATCACCGTGCTCGACCGTACCAAGGCCCCGGGATCTCTCGGAGAACCCTTATACCAGGACGTGTGTACCGCCTTTCAGGAACGAAAGGAATTCCCCATTATAGTGGGCGGCCGTTACGGTCTCGGCAGCAAGGATTTCACTCCAACCATGGTCAAGGCGGTCTTTGACAACCTCCGCGTCCGGGAACCGAAGAATCATTTCACGGTGGGCATAAAGGATGACGTCACCTTCACCTCTCTTCCCCTGGGAGAAGAGCTAGAACCATCACCTGAAGGGACAGTCAGGTGCAAGTTTTGGGGGCTCGGGGCGGACGGCACCGTTGGCGCCAACAAGAACGCTATCAAAATCATCGGCGAAAATACTGACATGTTTGCACAGGCCTACTTTGCGTATGACGCGAAAAAATCCGGCGGTATTACCATGTCGCACCTCCGGTTTTCTCCCCACAGGATACAGTCGCCCTATCTTTTGACCGAATCAGACTTTATTGCCTGCCATAATCCCCAATTCGTGCACCAGTACCAGCTATTGGAAGGCATCAGGGAAGGGGGTGCTTTTCTCTTGAACTCTCCCTGGTCTCTGGAAGACCTGGAAAAAGAACTCCCCGCGCACATGAAGCGCACCATCGCCCAGAAGAAACTTGATTTTTACAATATCGACGCGGTAAAGATCGCCGCTGAGCTCGGATTGGGCGGGCGCATCAACATGATCATGCAGGCTGCATTTTTCAAGATCGCTGACGTGATTCCACCCGAGCAGGCATTCGAGTATATGAAAGACGCTATACGGAAAACATACGGAAAAAAGGGAGACAAAGTCGTCCAGATGAATATCGACGCCGTGGACAAGGCGGTGGGCGCGCTCCAAAAAATCAACGTTCCCGAGTCCTGGGCCACAGCCGGCCACGAAGCGTACATTAAGGAAGATGAACCGGAATTTGTGAAAGACGTGATGCGGCCCATGCTTGCGCAGCAGGGAGACCGGTTACCGGTGAGCGCTTTCAGCCCGGACGGTATTTTTCCCACTGCCACCACGCGGTACGAGAAGCGGGGAATCGCCATCAATGTGCCCGAATGGATCCCTGAAAACTGCATCCAGTGCAATCAGTGCGCATTCGTGTGCCCCCATGCGGTAATTCGCCCCGTGCTCGCCACCGACGAAGAACTGGAAGGGGCGCCCGAAGGATTTGAAACCATTGAGGCAAAGGGCAAGGAATTGAAGGGGATGCGGTTCAGAATCCAAGTGAGCGCCCTTGACTGCACGGGTTGTGGAAATTGTGCCGACGTGTGCCCGGCCAAGGAGAAGGCCTTAGTCATGAAACCCCTGGCCACCCAGGTGGAAAGCCAGGTTCCCAACCACCAGTTCGCCACGACGCTTCCCATCCATGACGACCTCATGCCCATAACGTCTGTCAAGGGCAGCCAGTTCAGACAGCCTCTCTTTGAGTTCTCCGGCGCCTGTCCGGGCTGTGGCGAAACCCCCTATGTTAAGGTGATCACGCAGCTTTTTGGAGACCGGATGATTATCGCAAATGCCACCGGCTGTTCCTCCATTTACGGTGGTTCCACTCCGAGCTGTCCTTACACCGTAAACGAAGAAGGTCATGGGCCTGCGTGGGCAAATTCCCTTTTTGAAGATAACGCTGAATATGGCTACGGGATCCACCTGGGGGTGACTCAACGGCGCCAGAAGCTTGCCGAACTCGTCAAGGAAGCGTTAAGAGGCTCGATGTCCGATGACCTCAGAAAAGCCATGGAGGGCTGGCTTGAAAACATGGAGGATGGTGAAAAATCCAAGGAACTTGGAAAGCAGATTGAAGAACTGCTGCAGGTCGAATTTACCAGCGCTGAGGAGGCGATCAACCCCGTTTTTTTTGACATCCTTGAACGAAGTGATTACTTCACCAAAAAATCCATATGGATCTTCGGCGGCGACGGGTGGGCTTACGACATCGGGTACGGCGGGCTTGATCATGTGCTGGCAATGAGACAGGACGTAAATGTGCTGGTGCTGGATACAGAGGTATATTCCAATACCGGGGGCCAGTCTTCCAAGGCCACGCCGACCGGAGCCGTGGCCAAGTTCGCGGCCAGCGGAAAACCCACCCGCAAGAAAGACCTCGGGCTCATGGCCGCTACCTATACGTACATTTATGTGGCTTCCGTGGCCATGGGGGCCAACAAGAATCAGTTCATGAAAGCCCTGGTAGAAGCAGAGAGCTATCATGGCCCCTCCCTCATTATTGCCTATGCCCCTTGCATCAATCACGGAATCAACATGGGGCTGAGCCAGGCTGAAGAGAAAAAGGCGGTGGAAACCGGCTACTGGCCGCTCTACCGCTACGACCCCAGGCTGAAGGATGAGGGCAAGAATCCTTTCATCCTTGACTCGAAAGACCCGAAAGGGGACTTCAGGGAATTTCTCATGGGTGAAGTCCGCTTTTCCAGTCTTACCAGGAGCTTCCCGGAGCAGGCAGAGGTCCTTTTCCAGAAAGCGGAGGTCGATATGAAAGAACGCTATGCACACTATAAGCGTTTAGCCGGGCAGGCAGATTAGGAAAAAACGCTAGAAATCTGTGGGAAAAACGACTTTTTTCAAGCGTTTCAATTCCTCCTCGCAGGTGAGATCGTAGTGAATAGGGGTGATGGAAATCCATCTTTCCCGAAGGGCAAGGCCATCCGTGTCCGGGGTGCCGTTATCCACTGGGATTTCCCCGGAAAGCCAGTAATAAACATTCCCCCTGGGGTCCACGCGGCGCTCATAGTTCTCGACGTATCGTGACATGCCCTGCCTCGTGAGACGCACCCCGTTAATCTCGTGGGGAGGAGATGAGGGGATATTGACGTTCAGGGCAGTTCCATCTCTGAGGCCGTGACGTGCCAGGAACCGCACGATCTCTTTGCTGAAGCGGGCTGCAAAATCAAAGTCCGGATTTTCAAGGGTGTCAAGTGAGATCGCTGCCGACCTGATCCCCATAAACGCGCCTTCAGTGGCTGCTGAAACCGTTCCTGAATAGAGGATGTCAACCCCTACATTTGCTCCCAGGTTTATCCCCGAGAGAATAATATCGGGGGGCTGATCCAGGAGCTCCTGGAGTGCTATTTTTACGCAATCCGCTGGGGTGCCCGAAACAGCGTATCCATAGAACCGGCCGTTTTTCCTGACCTTTTTCACCCGCAGTGGCCTCGAAAGACTGATGGCATGGCCCACCGCGCTCATTTCAACCTCGGGGGCAACAATATCCACGTGGAAGTCGGGGGAAAGAGCCAGGTAGAGCGCTCGCAACCCCGGGGCATGGATTCCGTCATCGTTGGTGAGAAGGATTCTCATTGCTTCAATTTTCACGCTCCTGTATATTCACCTTGACAGATGTATCGTGTAATTATT
>JAFDGR010000229.1 GCA_019309145.1 Deltaproteobacteria bacterium
TTCTTATCAAAAAGAATCTTTTGTTTCAGTGGGCTTGCTGATTTTGCAAACTCCCTGTTATCTGCCTCAAACGCCCAATGAATTTTTCCAGGCCCTTCCTCTCCCCACAGATCAAGATCCCAAGTTTTCACCTTGATATTATTCTGACCGGGAGTTATTGAAGCATGAAGGCCTTTCTCTTTGAGCGCCTTGAGCACGTACTTATTTGCACGGTCAGAGCCCGTGTATTCAATGTCCGTGTAGGGACCCCGTCCTTTCCATGGATCAGTTCCCGAGGATCTAAATTCCTTGTTCCATCTAATATTCACATCGTCATTTCTGGCAAGCTCTTTCGCGCGGTTCAGGACCTGGTTCATTCCCCGCTGACGCAGCATTAAATCAAGCTTTCGCCCCTGTTCCATATGTTGTTTCCACACCTGTGCAAATTCTTTGGTGGCCTGTTTATAGCGGGGATGGTGCGTGTAAACTTCGCCGGCTGGGTCATACCAGGGGACCCCTGTTTCCTGCACATGTCTTTGAATGATATTCATCTCCTGCTGATTGAGCTTATCAAAAAGCGCTTCGCGCATCTCCGGAACATTGACCGTAAAAGGATCTACTTTTTCCGGATTTTTAAGCAGGAAATCTATGTCAAAAGCTTGAGCACGAGGGAAATGAATAGAGGTTCCAATACACAGCGTAACCAAAAGGGGGAGGATCCAGCGGTAAAGGAGACCGTATGGCGGAAAGCGCATAGATTATTCCTCCTTGGAGTGGACGTATCTCCTCGATACATTAAGGGTTCATCTGGCGGCAGGTTTTTGGGTTCTCGCTTCCGCGGAAACAACACCCAAATGCTCTTTTTGTAACTCCAGCGGAAGCAGGAGGTTCTATTTCGGCAGATCGTTAGAAGTTGGATGTGAAATGAAGCTATTTATCGTAAAATCGAGTTAATCAGGAAGTCTTTGTTGTGAAAAAAGTATAGAAAATATCGTTTTTTCAGTCAAGGGAGAAAAAAGACGGCAATGCAGTTGCTGGGTATTGTATCAAACGGCCACACTGACAGGGATGGCATCCAGGACCCTGGTAAGGACGTCAGGGGCCATGGCAGCCAGGAGACCGCGCTTTCCCGCATTGATATATATCTTCGGTAACTCCAGGATGGATGATTCCACGTAGATCTTCATCTTCTTTTTTGTCCCGAATGGGGAAATGCCTCCCACCAGGTACCCGCTGTATTTTTTTGCCTCCTGCGGGTCACAGGGACGTACCTTTTTTACATCAAGCTCCCTCGCAAGGGCCTTTGTAGAAATATGTTTGTCCCCGTGCATCAGCACCAGCAGGGGTTCGGAACGGTCATCTATCATGACCAGCGTCTTGACAACCTGGTGTTCATCCACCCCGATGGCATCCGCAGCAGCGGTTGCCACCGCGACCCCGGCCTTTTTTTCGTATCGGTAGGGATACAGGGTGAAATCAACCTGGTGTGCCTTCAGCTCCCTGATTGCCTGCGTTGTAGGGATCTTCTGTTTTGTCATGGAATATCTCCCAGAAAATAGCAGTCTGAATCAGCCGGGGATACAATACACCCCTTCTTTCAAAATGCCAACCGGAAGTTCTGCACCGATCTCAATGGAGACGGGCATATTTCCCATTTCCCGCCTTGAAAGCCTCGTCCTGAGATGCTCTCCGCCTGCATGGGCAAGCTCCAGTTCCACCAGTCCGTCCATGAAATTGACGGCGGCCACCCGCATGTTCCCTTTCCAGGCATACCGCTCCTCATTCGCTTCCGGGAGCACTTCCACGCACCATCCCGGAATCGTGAGAAAAAATTCATTTCCCTTTTTCCTGCTCTCGGAAGAAGAAACAGGAAGACCTACAAGGCCCAGGCGGGTAAGGAATGCGCCATTTGTCCCGATTGTCCCGGAAATCAGGTTTTCGATACCGAGGAGTTCTGCAACCGTGCGGTCCGCAGGACGATTGAGCACCTTTTCCGGAATACCCTGCTGTAAAATACTCCCATCTTTCATAACAGCCACGTGATCCGCCAGGAAAAAGGCCTCGGTCAGGTCATGCGTGATATGCACAATCGTGATACCGATTTCCCGGTGAATCCGCTTGAGTTCGCGCCGGAGACGATCACGCGTGGAACGATCCAGTGCGCTTAGCGGCTCATCCAGGAGCAGGACATAGGGATCGAGCACCAGGGCCCGGGCCAGCGCGACCCGCTGCCGCTCGCCTCCCGAGAGATTACCAGGACGGCGCTCGAGGATTGCCCTGATATCCAGAAAGCCGGCCATCTCTTCGACGACTTTCGCGACCTTGATCCCTGTTTCTCCTCTCAATTGCAGCCCGAAGGCGATATTCTTGCGAACGGTCAGATGCGGAAAAAGCGCGTAATCCTGGTAAACAACCCCTAAATTCCTCTTCTCCGGGGGCAAACGGGTGACATCTCTCCCCTGAATAAGAATGCTTCCACTCTCTATGACATGCATCCCGGCAATGGTTTCGAGGAGTACGGTTTTCCCGGTTCCCGTGGGTCCGAGAAGGACCATGTACTCCCCCTCTTTTACGTGGAGGGAGATATCCTTGAGCCTGAAATCTCCCAGAATAACCTGGACGTCCTGGAGACGAAGCACCCTATACCTCCTTTCGTTTCGCCGCAATGGAGCGAAGCACGGCGAAAATAAGCAGGCACAGGAGGATCAGGACCACGGCAACCGGTCTCGCGTACCTGAGTCCGAAGGACTCGAATCGTTCCCAGATGAGGACAGGCGCGGTCATGGGATGGTAGGCAAGGACAATCACGGCCCCGAATTCGGAAATACCTCTCGCCCACATCATGATCCCGCCGGAGAGAATGGGCCGCCAGCTCAGGGGCAGACTGACCTTGAAAAAGGCCTTCCAGGGAGACGCCCCGAGCGTCCGTGCCACCCGCTCAAGCCTTGGATTGACGGACAAGAAGCCATCCCTGGCTGCATTCACCAGGAAAGGGAGCGAGACAAAGGCCATGGCCAGGCTGATACCTGCCTCTGTTCCCACAAAGCTGACGCCGATTGAGGAAAAGGCTTTGCCGAGAAAAAATTTTCGCCCGTAAACCATCAACAGGGCGATACCCGCGGCCGTGTGGGGAATCATCACGGGAAGGTCTATGATTCCCTGGACAAGGCTCCTTCCGGGGAAATGCCAGCGAGCCAGAATATAGGCAAGGGGAATACCGAACAGTGCACAGACAATGGTCGCCCACAAGGCACACCTGAGCGTCAACAGAATGGACCGTACAACCTCGGCATCAGTAACGGTGGCCCTGAGGACTGCCGGATCTGCGGCCAGGATCATCCTGAGCAACGGAATCACCACGATCAGGACCAATATCGTGCCCAGGCCCCATATGACGACCTTGAAATTACTCATTCAGGGTTCCTTTTGTGGGTTGGTCCCGCCGCAGGCGGGATTGGTCAATTTATCCATCATCGCACGAACAATTTCAATGGAGTTGGCAATTGGCTGACATCGCCCGTTGCTATTGCAACCGGTAACGGAGCCTGGCCGTTTCGCTGCATGATCTCCCGACCTTCAGATCCCAGTATAAACGCCACAAACTGAATAGCAGTGTCCCGGTGGGGAGCATTTTTCGGGATAGTCATCCCGTAGACCATTGGTTTTCCCCGTTTTTCAATAAAGCTGCCAGGTGTCTTGCCCGTTATCCTGATGCCGGCCTGCTTATAAAAATCGGCATACTTGGATGAGCCCAGGTTTATCTGGTCCGGCAGCTTCACAAACGGCATTCTGTGCTGCATGCAGACAGACTGGTAGATGAAGAGATAATCAAGTTGCCCTGCCTCGAGCAGGGCAATCAGATCGGTCTCCTTGGGCCGCACATTCCTTGGGGGACAGCCCTTCTTCAGCTTCCCGTAAAGTCCCGGCACATGGTAATATTTTTCCGCCAATTGCCAGACAATCTGACTTCGGTACCCGCAGGGATCCGCATTAGGATCTGAATGCCCGTATTCCACATCCTTCCTGAGGAGAATCCGGTACCAATTCAGCCCATTGATTTCTCCCGCGTACTTCGAATCCGACCGGTACATGATGGCCATCTCGTTGGTGGCAAAGGAGATGTTCCAGGAGGCATAGTCCGGGATCAGGAGATTCTCAATAACCGTGTAGTCAGCAGAGGCCATCACATCACAGGGGCGGCCAAGATCGGTGATCTTCCTGGCACAGGTCCTGGAACCCGCCGCTTCCCTGATCACCTCTACACCGGGATGATATCTCTTGAAGGACTTTGCCATCTCCCTGAAAGGGATGGAAAGGGATCCGGCGTGAAACAGCATGAGCTTGTTACCGGTTTCCGCACACACAGGTGAAGAAAGAAACCCTGTACAAATGACACAACCCAATAATACCGTCCAAAATACTCTTGAAAAGCCTGCTTTCACCACTAACCCTCCTTTTTTGTCCCTTCTGTCCCTTGCGGAAAAACCATCTTCCCGCAGAGCTCCAAATTATACCCTTCCAATGCTCCCGCAAGCTCATGAAAGCCTTTCTCGTGCAGGAGACCCAAGAAAAGCTGCACCCCATGGTCAAAAAAACGTTCCTTGGAAATGAGAAAATCAAAGCGTTCCCAGCGCCACGGGATAAAATCCAGGTTGAGCATACCGGCGACCGCCCTTATTCCCGGCCCGGCATCCGCCCGGCCGGAAAGCACTTCCAGGCCCACGTCCATATGGCGGGACATTTCATTCTCATATCCTGCTACCTGGTCGCCACTGAACCCGGACTTCTCGAGTTCCCGGTCAAGGAGCAGACGGGTCCCGGTCCCGGGAGGTCGATTGACAATGCGGATATCCTTCCTTCCCAAATCCTTCGCGCTCTGGATCCCTTTTGGATTTCCCTTTTGCACAATGAGTCCCTGTTCACGCCGGCAAAAATTCACCACCGCGGGCATCTGATCCAGTTCTTCCTGCGCGAAACCAAAGTTGTATTCATCATCATCATGTTCCTGCAAGAGGTGACTGGATGCCATGTGGCAGAGGTTCCGCCTCAGGGCCCGGATACCCCCCAAACTCCCCATGTTGCCAAAGACCGCCAGGTGATCAGGGTAGGTCCGGTTAAACAGGGAGATGGTCCTGTCCAGCAGGATATCATTGCTCCCCGCGATAATGAGGAGGCCGTGGTAGGGCGGTAAGGGATGGGACGGCTTGGGATAATTGATGGTCTGATTCTCTAGCCACTGCTCAACCAGGTGCCGGGGAAAGAGCCACTTCCCGGTTGCCT
>JAFDGR010000035.1 GCA_019309145.1 Deltaproteobacteria bacterium
AAGTAGCAGACCACGGCCAGCTTCAAAGGGTCTATGATTCCCAGGGATTCCCGTGCAACCGCCAGGAAATCAGCCCTCATTTCGTCGGGGATTTTTGGGCGCTGGTTCAGAAAAAAATTGCAGCATGCCTCTCCTGCGTTTGCCACGCTGTCAATGCTTCGCACGAGTCTATACACATCCTCTCTGAGATGTGGTAAGTAGGCCCCGGAATAGAGCTTGTCGCGAATTTGATGCCGAATCATATCCGCTTCGGTTTCAAGCGCGCTGACATTTTTCGCCAACTTTTTAGCGTCTCCGGTATTGTGTTCGAGATATTGGGCCACGGTTTCGATCCCGGTCTTGAGGCAGGCCTCTACCGTGTCGAGGTGTCTCAAGACGAATTCGATAACCTCTTTTTCTTTTTTAAAGAGCATAATAGCTGTTCCTCCCTTATTTCAGAAGTTCCTCCTATTTCAGAAAACCAGCCAGACTGTCTTATACATCAAGAATGAAAATGCGAGGGCGAATGCAGGGGTCAGAATCCACCCCGAAACTATGATGAATATTGTCTTTTTACTGATGTTCCGTCCTCCTTTGACAAGTCCCACGCCAACGACCGCACTGACGATCGCGGATGAAGTTGACACGGGAATTCCGAGCATGGAAAAGAAATGGACCCCGAGCGCCGATGAGACCTGTGCTACAAACGCGCCGGGGACGTCAAGGGATGTAATCCCTTTCCCAACGGTATCTGATACCTTTTTGCCGTATGTGAGTGCACCGAGTGCGATACTCAAACCGCCCAAGAGGAGGAGCAATCTGGTATTGAAAGAATCCAGGCGGCTTACGAGTCCCATCGCATTCCCGGCATTGTCCGCTCCCAGGGAATAAGCAACATAACACGCGGAAAAGATAGTTAACCAGCCTAAGACATGCTGAAAGAGTAAGCTCTTTTTTCCATACTCGCGGAGAAAAATACGCATCAGGTACATGGACATAAATGCGAGGACCAGAACCAGGACCGGACAAAAAAACCAGCTCTCAAGGATGACCACAAATGTGTGGATATTCACCTCGGAATGAGTAGCAAAACCGATCCCTGCAATGGCTCCAACCACGGCCTGGGATGTAGACGTGGGTATTTTAAGAAACGTTGCCAGGGTGACAAAAAAACCCGAACAGATCAAGGCCACCAAAAGGGCCGTTGGGTGCAACGCACTCCTGATAATACCCCTGCCGATGGTTTCCATGACCCCTGCACCCTGGAGAAAAGCACCCAGGGTCGCGAATAGGGCTACCAGCAACACGGCAATCCTGAAGGGTATCAGGCCACAGCCCAGAGTAGTGCCGATACAGTTCGCCGTGTCATTGGCGCCGATATTCCATCCCACATAAAGCCCGGCCCCCAGCAAGAGGAGCGATACCGGTTCGATCGGAAAACCTCCCTCACAAAAAAAATAAACCCTGACGTGCGTAAAGAGTTTTACAACGCCCGTTTCCAGCTCACAGAGCCCGACGCCATGAGCGCCATGCAGAGACAAAAGCCAGGGTTTCTTTGATGTGATGAAAAATATCCCATTTGAAAGACAACAGCAAGGGAGAAAAGGATGTTTTGAAATCCAGGCGCAGATAGGATATGATAATAAGAAACAGCGTGCCACTCGCGCAGAAACGTGGATCAAGATGTTCTCATAGAGAGGGAATGAGCATGAAAATAAAAGTGAAGAGTGAAAAAATTATTAAAGCGGTCAAAAAGATGTACGGCATTGAAATTGAGCTCGAAACCACCGAGGACGCGACAGACGCGATCAGTCTCATCTTGAGAAAAATGTCAGATACCGGGCAAAACAATTATAAGCAACTTAAAGAAATAGGGGTAACTTCTTCAAAACAATATGAAACATCATCAGTTGATTATGAGTTGACCTTCCTGCTAAGTTTTCTGTTTGAAGAAGACGTGCCTTTGGAAACGAGGGTAGCAGTAATCAAAGACTTCCAGGAATTCTTTGCAAGGCTTTAAATTTGCCAGAAACACCGATTTTGAACAAGCGTGTCCATGATTATTATAACTCCAGACATCGCCATTGATGAAAGGGAGATAAAGGAAGAATTTGTCCGCGCCTCGGGGCCGGGAGGGCAGAATGTAAACAAAGTAGCGACGGCCGTTCAGTTGAAATTCGACGTGGCCAATTCTCCTTCATTGCCCCAGGGTGTTCGACAACGCCTGATTCGCATTGCAGGGAAAAGGATGACGGCAGAAGGAGTCCTCGTCATTGATGCGCGACGATACCGCACCCAGGGCCAAAACCGCAGGGATGCCCGGGAGCGGCTCGCGGAATTGATTCGCCTGGCATCGGAGAGACCGAGACCCCGGAAAAGGACAAGACCCTCAACAGCGGCAAAAAGGCGCCGTCTGGAGTACAAACGCCGGATCGCTGTAAAAAAGAAAATGCGCCGGGGGGTTTCTCCGGCCGATGAATAGTGAAAGGATGCAGGAATGTTGCATATCGCAAAGAAGTTTTTCGAAAAATTTGAAGCTCATAGTGTGAAAGGAGAGGGGAGGTCGCTTGAGAGTGATCTCCGGGTTGCCGCGTGTGCATTATTGCTGGAGATGTCCCTGATCGACGGTAATTTCAGTGAAACGGAAAAGGAAAAGCTCCTGTCCATACTCCGGCAGGAATATAACCTGTCGAATGAGGAAGCTGAATCTCTCATCAAGAGGTCCGGGGAGGAGCTTGATGAAAGTATTGACCTCTGGCAGTTTACGAGCGCCCTTAATCAGCACTTTTCCGTTGAAGAAAAAACTCGCCTCGTGGAGAAAATTTGGGAAATCGCTTATGCAGACGGAATCGTTGATCAGCATGAAAATTATCTCGTCCATAAGGTGGCCGACCTCCTCCACCTCAGCCACAAGCAGCTTATCAATGCAAAACTGAAAGTTGCAAAGAAGGTATAAAAATTAGTTGGAAGGGAACGACGCCTTGGTGGATAAAGGCGAAGGCCATGCCAGGAGCACTCAAGAGAGAAGGGTCGAAGAATTCAAATTATTTCTTCGGCCCTTCTCTTTCAGAGTATTTCTTTCGTTTTTTTACTGCGGCCGGAAAATAAGGAGCCATGCCTGGCCGATAGCCACGCTGATAATCATGTAGGGAAAGGTCTTCTTCATGAATCCCACGAAACTGATGTGATAGCCGCGTGATTCGGCGATTCCCATGGTGACCACGTTGGCAGATGCACCGATGATCGTCCCGTTTCCCCCAAAGCATGCACCAAGCGCCAGAGCCCACCAGAGCTGATCCCCGGCTCCGGGGATAACTTCACTGAGATAGGCGACAATGGGAAGCATGGTTGCTGTAAAGGGAATATTATCCACAAAGGCGGAGACGATTGCCGCGACCCAGATGATCAGGGTGACTGAAATGACGAAACTTCCCTGGGACAAATGCACAATCCAGTCGGCAATGAGGGCCAGGAGACCGGTTTCATCAACAGCGCCCACGATAATGAACAGGAAGATGAAAAACATCAAGGTAGGCCATTCAATATCCTTTTCAATGAGCTGAATGAGATTGATCTTTTCCGTCAGAATGGCGATGGTCACAAGAATAGCAGCCCCCATCAAGGCCGCAATGCTCACCTCCATGTGCCAGTATCCGTGTGTCAGGAACAGAAAAACCGCAAAGCCTAGCACGGCCAGCCCGTAGGTGAGGAGGGCGGGATCGGTGATCTTGTATTCCGCTTTCAGTGTCTTGATGTGTTCCTCAATGCTGTCTACCTTGGCTGCCGCATAATCCTTTCCCCAGTAAATCTTACAGAAGATGATCAATGCCACCAGCGAAAGCGCACAGACCAGGCCCAGGGCAAGCAAGAAATTTGTAAAGGTAAGCCCCGCGTAAGACCCGATCATAATGTTGGGAGGATCCCCGATGAGCGTGGCCGTGCCACCGACATTGGAGGCCATAACCAGGGGGATAAGCATATCAAGCGGGTTCAGATTCAGAGACACACATATTTCTATTGCCACACCCGTCAGCAGGAGCATGGTGGTCACATTGTCAAGCACCGCGGAGGTAATGGCCGTAAAGACCATGAGAAAGATAGTGAGCAGGAACACCTTCCCTTTAGCCAGTTTATACGCAAAATAGGCGCACCACTGGAACACGCCTGTGTGTTTGAGCACTCCCACGATGATCATCATGCCCATGAGGAGAAAGATAACATTCATATCAATGGCGGCGATGGCCCTTTCAAAGGAAAAGATATGGTAGGCCGGGTTGATAGTCCCAATGGTATAGGATATGGTCATCATCAGGGTGGCGCCAATCATGGCGGCCACGGTCCGGTGAAGGAGTTCAAAAGCGATCAAGATATAGGCAAGAATAAAGACAACGGTGGAGATCCAGAAAGCCGGGCCAAGGACCCTCCCCAGGACAATATCCTCGCTGATATAAAAATGCTTATCCTTGGAGGCCAATTCGTTGCCTTTGAAAGTGAGAGTTTTTCCTTGGAAACTGGCCTTGTAAACCTTGATTCCAATGGTGGCGGATTGAATTTTACCTTTTTCGAGCTGGAACCGGGAGACGTATTTGCCGTTGTGGGCTGTCTCGAGGAGATCCACCTCTTCCCCGTTGACCAGGATTGAAACATGGGCCTCAGGAACAGGCTCTTTGTGATTGTCCAGAACAAACCCGGAGATGCTGACGGTATCAGCCCCGGGTATAAGAGGCCTCCTGTGCTTTCCTGTGGCACTTTCACCGGCAAAAGAGGTTGAAATGAGTAAAACCAAGCATATCAATAAAGCGAAAATGAAAAATGCTTTTGATCTGGGCATGACCGCATTTCCTCCTGGAACACACAATTTTTTTCTTTCTTTACAAGAAGCTGAGGCCACCCATACGGATGGCTTGGAGGGGCACTATGAATTGGCTCGGACTCTACAAAAGGTTGCAAGGTGTGTCAAGGAAAAGGTGAGGGCCCCAACCGGGAGATCCGGGGCGTTTTATTGACATCGGCCTGTCGCCATGTTACTCAAAAAAATATGGAACCGCAAACCTTTGCCATAAAGTCTCTCTTGGTACAGAACACCATAATGCTTTTCTCCGTGGGGATTGTCCTCTTCTTTCTTGCGCGTGCCTTTTTCAAAAAAAATGCAAAGCATGTGGTTGTTTTTCTGGTGTGGCTCGGGATTGTGGTGTGGTTTTTCAACAGTTCTTTTTTCGGCTTCAGCATCGTGACCGTGAGCGGGAAAGGGATTGAAGTTGACTATGGAATTCTTTCCTTCCGCAACACAATTCTTCCCCTGGACACGCCATGGAAAATTGAAACAAGTCCATCGGGAATCCTGAAAACATCCAAATTGTATTTCATACGTTTTGACGATCACCTGAGCATGAAAGTCAAAGGGAAAAAGGATGTGGAACTGCTCCGCAGGATTGGAGATGCCGTTGAGCAGAGGAGGAAAAGGCACGTGGGGTAGGGCGGGATCCGGGCTGAACACCCACTGACCCACGCCCTGGTTCTTATTTTTCAGGTTTGTCTGTGTTGATGGTGGTCAACGGCTGGATATTCGATTCCGGGCCACCAACCTGGCAGCTCGGCTTCATTCAGGTGGAAATCCCTAATTTTGGGAGGACGTAGGTCTGGAGCAAAACCCAGCCCACGATAATTAGCAAAAGGACCCAAAGACTCATTCGATTACTCCTCTCCTCTTTATTCATGCCAACAGTTTAAAGAAGAATTTTATTATGTCGTTAAACGAAAACGGCACACGGCCGTTCATCTCTATCCCGCTCACGAAAAGCCTCCGCTGGAAGAGCAGCTTGAAGACGAAAGGGCCTGGCCGAGGCCCGAACCTGAAGACACAGAGCTGAACGAAGAGAGAAGTTTTTCCACCTCCTTTCCCTGGCAGGTTGGACAGGTTATATCATTTTCATCGTCTCCCGCGAAACAAAGTCGTTCAAATACATTGCCGCATTTGCGGCATTTAAACTCGTAGATGGGCATTTCAAACCTCCTGAACAGAAAATGAAGCGCACATGTGATCATACCGATTTAACAATATAACCCTTCTTCGGCTATTTTCAAACAAAAATCCAAAAAAATCTGCACGCACCCACTCAACTCGCTCTCGTATCAACTCGAGCCATGCGGTTTTTTGCAAGGAACTCAGAAGGTTGAACCGGTGATCATCAGCCCAGGATGCTCCTGGCAACAATGGTTTTTTCCATCTCTTTGGTTCCTTCGTAAATTTCAAGGATCTTGACGTCGCGGTAAAGGCGCTGCACTTTATATTCATCGAAGTAACCGTATCCACCATGCATCTGTACTGCCTCGTCCGCGCATCGCACTGCCATTTCAGCGGAAAACCATTTTGCCATGGCAATCAGGGCATGATCTATTTTCCCTTGATCAGCGCACCACGCGGCTTCGTAATAAAGATTCCTGGCTGCGCGAATCCACGTGGCCATTTCGGCAAGTTTGAATTGCGTTACCTGAAACGAGGCGAGAGGAGCATTGAATTGCCGCCGTTCTTTGGTATGGCGAATGGATTCCTCCAGGGCCGCACGTCCCAGGCCCACCGCCTGAGCGCAGATGTGGAGCCTGGTGCGATTAAAAAAGGCCATCAGTTCACGAAATCCATTTCCTTCCTCACCCACCAGGTTTTCGAGCGGGACCCGGACATTTACAAGGGAAATTTCTGCTGTATCAGAGGCCCTCGTGCCCAGTTTCCCATGCATTTTCGTAGCCTCATAACCCGGGATATCGGTGGGCACCAGGATAAAACTGTGGCGGCCGTGGCGGGAGGGGTTTTCAGGATTTGTGAGGCAGAAAACAAGGACATGTTTGGCAAGATTGCCGTTTGTGATGAACATCTTGGAACCATTGATCACCCATTCCCCTTGTTCTTTTACGGCCGTGGTCGTTGCGCTTGTCACATCAGAACCGGCATCCGGTTCGGTGATGGCTGTCGCAAGAATACCCTCTCCGGTAACCAGGGACGGGAGGACCAGATTTTTCTGCTGTTCAGAACCGAACAGCCCAAGGAGTTCCGCTCCAAAGGTCGTGGACAAAACGGCCTGACCGATTCCGGGGTCTACGGCCCAGAATTCTTCCGTGATCAGGCAGTGTTCGAGAAAACCATATCCGAGGCCTCCGTATTCTTCGGGAATAAAGACGCCCACGAATCCCAGTTCACAGGCCTTTTTCCACAGCCCAAGGTCAAATGTCTCATTCCGGTCAAATTCCATGGCCACGTCCGGGAATTCCCCTTCTGCGAATTCCCGTGCCGCCTTTACGATATCCTTTTGTTCCTTGCTCAGCGTAAAATCCATCTCTTAGTCCTCAATGATCGATAGTCTTACGAAAATTTGTCTTTCAATATGGGGATGACCTGGAAGAGGTCTCCCACGATTCCATAGTGTGCTACATTGAATATGGGAGCCCGCGCATCCTTGTTCACGGCTATAATGGTTTCGGCGTTTTTCATGCCTGCCTGGTGCTGAAACGCCCCGCTTATCCCGAGCGCAATATACACCTTCGGTCGTACGGTTTTCCCGGATGTTCCCACCTGCCTGCTTTTTGGAAGCCATCCCTTGTCGGCAACAGGCCGGGAACAGGAGAGGGTAGCGCCAATTGCATCGGCAAATTCCTGGACCGCGGAAATATTTTCCGGTTTCCCAATGCCCCTGCCCACCGAAACCAGGATGTCGGCCGCGGTAATGTCCACATCTGCGAGTTCCGCTTCAACATACGCCAAGAATCTGCGCCTGAATTCGGTCCAGGCAGGTGGCTCAATCGCCACTTTGTTCGCAGACCTGTCATGGTTGACCGACGCGGGAAAACAGCCGGGACGCACTGTTACAAGATACTGATCAAAGTGCTTCAGGCGGAGATGCGCGTTGATTTTTCCCCCGTAGATTTGCCTGTGCACCTCCAGTTGCCCATTGTCCAGTTTTGCGTCAAGGCAATCGCTCATCAGAGGAAGCGAGAGGCGGGCGGCCAGGGGAGGGGCAAGATCCATACCGGCTGCGGTGTGGCCCATGAGCGTCAGGAAAGACTTGCGCTCTTGCATGGTTTTTTCAATGACCAGAAGATAGGGATCGGGGCTGTAGGCGGCAAGTTCCGGAGCGTCCAATACGAGCAGGTTGTCGCAGGAATCTTCGAGACGACCGGCCATTTCTGAAATATTCTGTCCTAGCAGCAAGACCGTGAGCTTCATTTGGTTTTGAGAGGCGAATGTTTGTGCAAAGTTCAACATCTCGAACGTAATATCGCGGAGATCCCCTTTTCTGTGCTCTGCGACGACCAGTATTTCTTCCATTTTAGTCGATCCCCCCTTTATCCCTGATGATTTGCGCTGTCTTTTCGCAGATTTCATTCAGAGTCCCGGTAAGCATTTCAGCCCTTTCTCCCGCAGAAGGAAGAGAAAGCGTTCTTGAAGCCACGCTCGATCCCTCTGAACCTATCTCCGTTTCTGCCAACCCCAGTTCCTCACAATCCGTTTCTCGAATTTCAATATTCCGCACCTTCCTGATTCCCATGATGGAAACGTATCGGGGATCATTGATTCCCGTCTGCACGGTGATCAGGGCTGGGAGAGAGAGTTCATCCTTTTCCTGCTGATTGGATTCAAGTTCCCGGTGCACGATGACAGCATTCCCGTCAATGGTAATATCCATGGCCAACGAGGCAAAAGGCACATTGAGCAATTCCGCCAGAATCAGCCCAACCTGGGCCCATCCGTCATCGGAGGCCTGTGCGCCTGTCAGGATGAGGTCATAGGGCAGATCTTTGACCACCGCATACAGACCTCGAGCAATGCCGAAAGCATCCGAACCTTCAAAACCCTCTTCGTCAATAAGAATCGCTTTATCAGCGCCCATGGCCAGGGCACGCCTCAGGACGTCTTCGGCGTCTTCATCACCTAATGTAACAGCGACCACTGTTCCGCCGTGGGCTTCTTTGATACGGATTGCCTCCTCCACCGCATAATTGTCCCATTCGTTGATGCCCATAACAAGGTCTTCACGCTCAATTTCGGAGCCGTTCCTGTCAATTTCCAGTTCCGCCTCGGCCACTTCAGGGACCTGCTTTATGCACACCACGATATCCATTTCTTCCTCCTTTTTTTCGGTTTCAGCTTTGAGTCCCAAAGCCATCGCCACCAGCCCGTTGAGGTCCATTACTTGCAAATGCACCATGCCAAAAAAGCAAAGCAGGAAGAGCATGTCAACTCTTTTTGAGTAATAATATATGGATTTTTTCGTCAAATATGGTAAAAAGAAACGTTTTTCAATGAGGAAGAGGGGGAGATTCGACCATGAGAATATTGATTCTGGGTGGAACCGGTATGTTGGGAAGCGAATGCAGAGAATTGTTAGGCCGGAGGCACGAGATCATTGCGCCGCCTCGCGATGCCCTTGACATCGTGAGCTGGGATCAGGTCATAGAGAACCTTCAGGAGATCTCTCCAGAAATTATTTTGAATTGTGCCGCGTTTGCTGATGTCGATGGTTGTGAAGAAAACGAGTTCGCGGTGAGAAAAATAAATGTGGAGGGCCCCAGAAACCTCGCGCAGGGGGCTGCGCGATTTGGAAGTAAGCTCATTCATATTTCGAGCGACTATGTCTTTGATGGCCAGAAGACAGTCCCGCAACCCTATTTCGAAGACGATCTTGTGCGGCCCCTCTCGGCGTATGGGAAGAGCAAGGCGGAAAGTGAAACTGCGGTACGGGAAAATTCTCCCAATTACATTATTCTTCGAACGGGCTGGCTGTACAGCAAAGGAGGGAGCAATTTCATCAAGTCCATTCTTTCGGTTGCCATGAAAAAGAGCACAAAGGTTTTGAAAGTAGTCGATGACCAGTTTGGGTCTCCCACATGGGCATATCGCATCGCGCACCAGATCGAAACGCTTCTCAATCATGGAGGAAGAGGGACCTATCACGCCACTTCGGAGGGATTTTGCAGTAGATTCGAATGGGCCGCATTTGTCCTGAAAAAACTCGGGCTGAAGGTCCCTATTGAGGCCTGCAGTACAGAAGAATTTCCAAGGCCCGCAATGAGACCGGTCAATTCCATCCTGGAGAACAGGTTGCTGAAAAAACAGGGCATTAACGTGATGAGGGATTGGAAAGAAGACCTCAATGAATTCCTGGACCTGTTTGGAGAAGCACTCATGCGTGAAGCTTCTGGAGCTTAGAGATGAACACTCGGCAAAAAAATGATCACCGGGACTCTGCATCTCAAAGCCTTGTGCCTTATGCTCTGAGTCCGTGATAAATCATGCGTCTCTTCTTGACAATACTTGCACTGGCATATGCTGTCTGTCCCTACGATCTCCTCCCTGATTGGCTGATCGGGTTCGGGTGGATAGATGATATTTCTATCCTGGGACTCCTGTGGTGGTATTTGTATCGCTATAGCAAGCGGAAATTCGTGGAACAAGGCACCTATCAAAAGAGCGGGCCCCGCGCTCAGTCGAGCCGGGAGCGAGAGCAACCCGCCGGAAACGGCTTTCCTCCCGACCCCTACCAAGTCCTCGGAGTGGATAGAAATGCATCACCGGAAGAGATAAAGCAGGCATACAAGCAACTGGCGGGGAAATATCATCCGGACAAGGTATCACACCTCGGTCAGGAATTTCAAACCCTGGCTGAGCAGCGTTTCAAAGAGATACAGGAGGCATACGAAGCACTCCGGGTTAAATAGTGCGTCCGAGTATAGCCCCCTCATAGATGGCAACCTTGGCACTCCTGGGTTCCAGGCAATCGCCGATTCGATGCACTTCATAGCCCAGCGGCTGGAGCTGCTCGTAGAGTGCATTGTCCGGCCGGCTCCCGATGGCGATTACAACCCTTTCTGCTTCCAGGAAGGTCTCATGCCCCTCCTTGTCACTCACGACCACCCCTTTGTCTTCGACTCTTTCCAGTTTTGTTTCAGTCATGATTCTGGTCTTCCTGGTGCGAAGCTTCCTGAGAAGGATCTTTCGGGTCATACTCTCCAGGGCCTTCCCTATCTTGGGCAGAAGTTCGATGATAGTAACGTCAGAGCCGGATTCAGCCAAGTGATGCGCGACTTCACAGCCGGTGGCGCCGCCGCCGATCACCACGGTCTTTTTCGGGGAAGGGGGGTCTCCCTCGAGCATCCCAACATAGGAAGTGACGATTGGTTTATCAATCCCCTCCACCAGGGGGAGGACAGGCAAAGAGCCGGTTGCCAGGATAATCACATCGGGTTTTTGCTGCTCTATGGTATTCACCGTTACTTCATGGTTCAGGTGGCAGTGAACGCCGAATTTTTCAATCTGTCGTTTTTGGAAACGAATCAGGTTGAGCAATTCTTTCTTGTAATCGGTAACGCTGCCCATGATGAGCTGCCCGCCGAGCACGGACGCCTTCTCAAAAAGGTGCACATCGTGCCCCCTTCTGGCAGCAACCCACGCTACATTGAGCCCCCCGGGTCCACCACCGATAACCATGACTTTTCGTGTCTGGTCGGCCGGCACTATGGCCATTTCCTTTTCTCGCCCCAGGGTCGGATTCACGAGGCACTCGATTTTTCCTCTTCGGAAAATGGATTCCATACACGTGTTGCAGGCGATACATGTGCGTATGTCTTCAAGACGGCCCTCTTTCGCCTTTTTCGGCATTTCCGGGTCGGCAAGGAGCCCTCTGCCTATGCAGACCAGATCCGCCTTGCCTTTGGTGATGATATCATCGGCCAGCACAGGATCATTAATTCTCCCGACAGCCATAATGGGGACACGGAGTGCTTTTCTGATCTTTTCAGCGCTGTCAGCCAGGCATGCCTGTTTCATGAACATTGGCTGTGCGATCCATTCGGGGGTCGCGTCATTTCCCGCGGAGACCTGCACAATATCGACTCCTGATTCCACGATGGGTTTCAGGGTCTGGATGCTTTCCTGCACGGTCAGCCCATCAGGACAGAACTCCTGCGCGCTGATTTTGAAGGAGATGGGAAAATGATCTCCCACCCGCCGCCGGATTTCTTCGACAACCTCTCTGGCGAACCGCGTTCGGCCCAGAATGTCTCCGCCGTATTCATCATCCCTGATATTGGAAAAACGGGAAAGGAATTGATTGATGAGATAGCCGTGGGCACCGTGGATTTCAATCAGTTCAAAGCCGGCGGTTACGGCCCGTTCAGCAGCATCACCGAACTTTTTGACCAGTTCCTTGATACCTTCCCTGGTGAGCGGCTCCACATCACCGTGAATAACCGGGCAGGGAAGAGGGGAAGGCGCAAGGGGTTTTCGCTTGATCACCTTGACAGATGTCTGTCTTCCTCCGTGATGTACCTGCAAGGCGGGAACAGCGCCTTCGGATTTCATCACGTTCGCGATTTTTGATAAACCCTCCAAAAAACGATCTTCATAAATCCTCGCCTGGTGGGGAGAAACAACGCCTTCGGGGGAAACCGCGCAGGCCTCCATGATCACCATGGCCGGTCCCCCGGCAGCCCGCAAGCGATAATGTTCGACTGTCTTCTCCGTAATACTCCCGTCATTTTCTATCAGAAAGGAGGCCAGGGCCGGCATGACAATACGGTTTTCAAGTTCAACGCCCCGAATCCGAAACGGGGTGAATAGGGAATGCATGGCCTTTCTCTACTCCTTTCCTTCGGGGCTGGAAGTATTGTGGATGTCGATCATTTTTTCCCCCTTCACGTACTCGGTTGATTTATAGGTCGTGATATTCTCCACTTTGCTCATAACCTCTCTCATTCGGTCGCATTGCTCTTTTAATTTCTGCACGGCCTTGCAGTCTGACAGCTTTTCCTCTATCTCATCAAGGAGATAGTAAACGTATTGGAGCGGCTGGTTTAACTCATGGCACGTGGTACAGGCGATTTCAAGGACGCCCCGGAGCTTTTCCTTCTCCAGGCGCTCCTCTTCAGCCCGTTTTCGGGCCGTAATGTCGCGTGTCACCGCAATGAGACATTTTTCGTCCCCGTAATCGATCACTTCTGCTGACCAGAGCACATACCTGATTTCTCCTGACTTCATGCGAAACTTTGCTTCCAGATTCCGGACCTTTTCCTGTTCGCGCAGGACCTCGACCATCTCTTTGCGCTGTTCAGGGTCGGCCCAGATACCCAGTTCAACGGAGGTGCGGCCAATGACTTCTTCACGACGGTAGCCTGTTGTCTCAAGGAACGCTTCATTCACATCAATATAAAAACCATCCTCGAGGGTGCTGATAACAATCCAGTCCGGACTTGAGCGAAAGGCCTTGTGAAACTTCTCCTCGGACCGGGCAAGGGCCTCATTTGCGTGTTCGCGTTCAGTATAATCCATGAAATAGCCCAGAATAGCCGGCCTGTCATTATAGGAAATGGACGTGACCGACTCGATAATCCATTTTAATTCGCCCTCTTTGTCCACTGCCCGGTAGAGATAGGGAGAAGAACGTTTGCCTTTCAGCATCTTTATGGCGTTTGATCGAACTTCCTCCCAGTCCTCGACAAAGACCAGCATGGATGCTTCTTTTCCCCGCAGTTCCTCTTCCGTGTACCCGGAGATTCGCTGGAATTCATGGTTTACAAAGCAGAATTTCCTGTCCTGGAGAATAAAAATACCGATGGGGGATGCCTCGAATACGTTTGCAAAGGAATGGACATCAAAACAGATGTTCGCCTTCTCACGTTCTGAGCAATCCTTTTCCGATGTTTGAGGATTTTCTTTTTTGGTATGTTGTTTTTGCTTTTTATTAAAAAACATTTGTGTCCCTGCTCCTTGCCAAAAAATGCAAAATATTCAGGGGAAAAGAAGGAATGTTTATGACGCGCTGAACCTTCGTCGGTCCCCGAGAATCAAATTTTTCAAACGCATAAGGTATGTTAGTTTTCTGCAAATAAGCCTTGTTGTCAAGAAGAATGGCTACCAATCCTGACCTGTCCGGAGTAAATTTTCAGCAAGGCGGGGTTCTCTGCTTGCAGTCCGAAGCTGCATTACCTGACCGCTGATCCGAAACTCGCCTTGAGAAATTCTCTGTTGAGACGGGCAATGTTCGTGATGGAGATCTCCTTGGGGCATTGCACCTCGCATTCCGTATGATTCGTGCAGTTTCCGAAGCCAAGTTCATCCATTTTCCGGAGCATGGATATGGCTCGCTTGGCTGCTTCCACTCTGCCCCTGGGGAGGAGCGCCAGGTGGGATATTTTTGCTCCCACAAAAAGCATGGCGGACGCATTTGGGCACGCAGCAACGCATGCTCCACAGCCGATACATGCGGCAGCGTCCATGGCAAGCTCAGATTTTTCCACTGAAACGGGGATGCTGTTTGCCTCGGGCGCCTGGCCGGTGTTTACGGAGATATATCCTCCTGCCTGGATAATCGTGTCAAATGCACTTCGGTCTATCATCAAGTCTTTCACGATCGGAAACGGGCGTGCACGGAACGGTTCTATGACAATGGTGTCTCCGTCGTGGAAATGCCGCATGTGGAGCTGACAAAGGGTCGTGCCCGGCTGGGGACCATGGGCATACCCGTTTACAACGGCGCCGCAAGCACCGCAAATGCCTTCCCTGCAATCATGATCAAAGGCAACAGGTATTTTGCCTTCCAGGGTCAGTTTCTCGTTCAGCACGTCCAGCATTTCCAGAAAGGACATGTCCGTATCAATATCTTTCAACTCGTGGACTTCAAGGCGGCCTTTCTCTTTTGCGTTTTTCTGACGCCAGATCTTCAGGGTGAGATTGATGGTTCCACTCATTTGTAACTCCTCTGGGTTAAGTGCACATTCTCGAACGCAAGCGGTTCCTTGTGGAGAACAGGACGTTTTCCTTCCCCGGCGTATTCCCAGGCTGACACATAACACGATGTATCGTCCTGGCGAAGAGCCTCATGCTCTTCCGTCTGATAGGCCACATTGAAATGGCACCCGCAGGATTCCTTTCTTGCGAGGGCGTCCTCCACCATTAATTCGGCAAATTCCAGGAAATCGGCTACTCGGCCCGCACGCTCGAGGGTCTGGTTCAGATCATCCGACGTGCCGGGAACGATGGCGTTCTCCCAGAACTCTTCCCGCAGTCTCGGAATCAATTCCTTGGCCTTCAAAAGCCCTTCATCGGTCCGGGTCATACCGCAATATTCCCACAGGATATGGCCGAGTTCGCGGTGTATATCATCAACCGTGCGGTGTCCTTTCAGCGTCAAGAGCTTCTGAACCCTTTCCCGGGCCTGCTGTGCTGCATCTTCAAATGCAGGATGCCCGGAAGTGACCTCCGAGAGGGGAGTTCCCGCCAGATATCCGCCTATGGTGTAAGGAATGACAAAGTATCCATCCGCAAGCCCCTGCATGAGGGCACTCGCTCCGAGGCGATTTGCCCCGTGGTCCGAAAAATTGGCCTCTCCCAGCACAAAAAGCCCGGGGATGGTACTCATCAGGTCATAGTCCACCCACAATCCACCCATCACGTAATGGATAGCCGGGTAGATCATCATGGGCGTTTCATAAGGATTCTCGCCGGTAATCCGTTCGTACATGTCAAACAGGTTCCCGTATTTGCGCTCGATGACCTCCTTCCCGTCCCGTTGAATAGGATCTCTGAAATCCAAATATACGGCATAGCCGGTGGGGCCCACTCCTTTGCCCTGATCACACTGTTCTTTCGCATTCCTTGAGGCCACGTCGCGGGGGACAAGGTTCCCGAAACTCGGGTATTTTCTTTCCAGGTAGTAGTCGCGTTCATCTTCCGGGATTTGATTGGGGGGACGTTTGTCCCCGGGATTTTTCGGCACCCATACCCGACCGTCATTCCTGAGGCTCTCGCTCATAAGGGTCAGCTTGGACTGATAGGTCCCATGGACCGGGATGCAGGTGGGATGAATCTGGACAAAACAGGGGTTCGCAAAAAATGCGCCCCTTTTATAGGCCTTAAAGATGGCCGAAACGTTCGAATTCATGCCGTTGGTGGAGAGGTAATAGACATTGCCGTAGCCCCCGGTAGCCATGATCACCGCGTGAGCCGCATGTTTTTCGATTTCCCCGTTCATGAGATTGCGGGCCACCACACCGCGTGCGCAGCCGTCCACCACCACCAGGTCCAGGATCTCTCTGCGGGGGAACATCTCGATATGGTGGGCGGCTACCTGGCGCATCATTGCGCTGTAGCATCCCAGAAGAAGCTGCTGACCCGTTTGTCCGCGGGCATAAAAAGTGCGAGCAACCTGGGCGCCGCCAAAGGATCTGTTTGCGAGGAGCCCGCCATATTCCCGGGCAAAGGGAACGCCTACGGCCGTACAGTGGTCAATGATCTGGTTGCTGATCTGGGCCAGGCGATAGACATTTGCCTCCCTGGCGCGAAAATCCCCACCCTTGATGGTATCGTAGAACAGCCGCCAGATACTGTCCCCGTCACCGGGGTAGTTTTTGGCCGCGTTGATGCCACCCTGGGCGGCGATGCTGTGGGCTCGCCGCGGCGTATCCTGCAGGCAGAATGACTTGACATGGTATCCCAGTTCCGCGAGTGTCGCGGAAGCTGCTCCACCGGCAAGCCCTGTTCCCAGCACAATAATTTCAAACTTTCGCTTGTTTGCGGGACTGACAAGTTTCATATCGAACTTGTGTCGGTCCCATTTGGTCTCGAGAGGCCCTCCCGGGACCTTTGCATCCAGTGTCATGACAAACTCCTTATGCGCTCAGGAATATGAAAACCGGTATTGAGGAAAAACAGACACCGATGATCAGTGCATAGACCACACTGATGATCTTGATGGTCGGCATGTATTTGGGGTGATTGGCCCCGATGGTTTGAAAGGCACTCCAGAACCCATGATTGATATGAAAACCTACCACGATAACGGAAAACACGTAAAAAGCCGCATAAAAAGGATTGTGAAATGCTGTTGTAACCATGCGGTACAGGCCACCGCCGGCGCTTCTGTCCACAAAGGTGAAGGCAAACAGATGGATGATCACGAACACCAGGATGTACAGGCCTGTATAAGGCATCAATCTTGATGAAATGGTCTGCCCTCCAGGAGTCTCCTTCCGCACGACACTTTTTTTCATCACATAACCCGTCGGTCGGGCCGCCAGGTTCTGAAAATAGAGGATCGCAGCGAAAAGGATATGGAGCACCGCGAAAAAGATGAGCCCCCCTTCCGCCAGCCGAAGCAGGACGAGCCGCTGGTGAAGGTGGGCGGAGTACCCCTCAAAAGCGGATCCTCCGCCGTAGTAGAAAAAGTTTCCAACGAGGTGGAGTGCGAGGAAAAGACAAAAGCTGAGACCCGTTATTGCCATCACCAGTTTCTTGCCAATGGATGACCTGAACGTAGCAATAAACCAGTTCATTTTTTTCTCCATTCCTATTCCCCTGCATTTTTCAGTCGTTTCATGTCATCAACCAGTCCCTCTACTGCGGCGGCTGAATCCTTGAGTGCCTTTTCCTCTTCGGCGGTAAGCGTGATTTCTATGATTTCTTCAATGCCCTGGGCGCCAAGCTTTACCGGCACTCCGATAAACAGATCGTTGATCCCGTATTCTCCTTGGAGATAGGCCGCACAGGGAAGAATCATTTTCTTGTCTTTCAGGATCGCCTCGGCCATTTGGACTGCTGAAGAAGCGGGTGCATAAAAAGCGCTTCCGGTCTTCAGAAGCCCCACGATCTCGGCGCCTCCCTGCCGTGTCCGCTGGACAATAGATTCTATGCGATCACCAGGCAGGAGTTCCGTAATGGGAATCCCGGCCACCGTTGAATAGCGGGGAAGGGGAACCATGGTGTCCCCATGTCCTCCCAGCACAAAGGCATGCACATTTTCCACGGAAACGCCAAGCTCCATGGCGATAAACGCCCTGAATCTTGCCGAGTCGAGCACGCCGGCCATGCCGATGACCTTTGTCTTGGAAAATCCGCTCGTGTCATAGGCCACATGGCACATGGCATCCAGTGGATTACTGACGATAATCAGCACCGCCCCGGGAGCAACAGAGGCGATTTCCTGTACCACTGAACCAACGATCTTCATATTGGTGGTGAGGAGATCATCCCTGCTCATGCCAGGCCGTCTGGCAATGCCGGCGGTAATGATGACGATATCGGAATCCCTGGCCTCACTGTAATCTCCGGTGACGCCCGTCACCCGGGAATCATGTTTTTCAACCGGTGCCGCTTCCATGAGATCCAGGGCCTTCCCGGCAGGGACCCCCTCGAGAATATCTATCAGCACCACATCGGCAAGTTCCTTCTCTGCCACGCGCATGGCAGCGGTTGCTCCCACGTTTCCTGCACCCACCACCGTTACTTTTTTCCTCATCCCTTCACTCCTTCTGTTTCCAATTCGGGTTTACCGGTTCGCCCGTTTGCCGTTTGAACGGCTCTTTAATGAAACGGTCGTTATTCCTTTGGCCTTATGCCCTGTGCCTTACACCTTATGCCTGTCTATTCCATGGTCTTACAGACCTGTTCTATGGCTGCCGCCATTGCCTCGTCTTCCTTCCGGATATCTTCAAGCGTCTTGGGCTTTACCTCCGGCGGTTTTTCTTCAAGGCCGTATTTCCATTTGAGAAACTGTTCCCCGGTGGTCGGGTACAGGGCATAGATCAGGAGATCATAGTCATCTTTTGCCAGGTCTCCGATCTTCTCCCTGTCTTTTTCGAGTTCAGGCTCCAGGTAATCAGCAGCACGGCCGGTCACCGGTGTCTGCCCGCGCTTGTAGTTCTTGAGCACCCTTTTCTGTACCTCGGGATCCACCGGGATGGGAGTTTTCCCATACAGGCCGTAAACCAGGTCTTTTACCTCGTTCGTTACCATTTTATATTTCCCGAAAAGGACATTCAGGACCGCCTGGACGCCCACGATCTGGCTCGTCGGGGTTACGAGGGGCGGCATTCCCAGTTCCCTCCTGGTCACGGCTATCTCCTTGTGCACTTCCGGCAGGCGATCAAGGGCCTTGGCCTCTTTCAACTGGTTCACCAGGTTGGAGATCATGCCGCCGGGAATCTGGTGAGCCAGGACCCCGGTATCGATCACCGACATCCGGTTCTTGGCCAGATAATCGCGATACTTGGGCGCAACCGTTTCCATGTAGTCGCCCAACTCCAGGAGTTCATGGAGGTCCAGCCCGGTTTCTCGATCTGTATCAAACAGGGTTGCCACGATGGGCTCCACTGCCGGTTGCGAGGTGCGCAGGGCAAAGGGAGCAAGACAGGTATCCACGATGTCCACACCAGCCTCAATCGCCTTCAGGTAAACCATGGACGCCATACCGCTGGTATAGTGGGTGTGGAGATGGATAGGGATGGTAATGACCTTTTTCAACTCGGTGACGATCTTCGCAATATCGAAAGGGGCCATGATGCCTGCCATGTCCTTGAGACAGAGGGTATCCGCCCCCATATCCTGGATCTCTTTTGCCTTGGAAATATAGTAGTCCAGGTTGAACACGTCACCACCCATTCTTCTCTCGGTCAGGGAGTAGCAAATGGTTCCTTCAAAGTGTTTCCCGTTCGCCTTGATGCGCTCCACAACCGTCTCGAAGTTCCTGAAATCATTCAGAGCGTCAAAAACCCGAAAGATATCTATACCCGCCTCAGCCGCCTTGTCCACGAAAAGGCGGGCTACATCATCAGCGTAGTTCCGGTACCCGACCAGGTTTTGTCCCCGGAGGAGCATGGAAAAAGGCGTTTTCTTGATGTGTTTCTTGAGGATTCGTATCCTCTCGAACGGGTCTTCGGCAAGAAAACGATGCATCGTATCAAAGGTGGCGCCGCCCCAGACCTCCATGGCCCAGAAACCCACGTTATCCATCTTTTCAGCAATGGGAATCATGTCCTCGGTCCGCATCCTGGTTGCCAGGAGGGACTGGTGCCCGTCCCGAAACGTATTGTCCTGGATCTTGAGGGGGTTTTTCGCCCCGCCTTCCAAAAAATTATTCATGTTGTCTGACCTCCGTATTCAGTTCATATTTGCATCATTTTGTTCTTTCGGTTTTTGTGTATTTTTCTTGGAGTTCACGAATTCAGGAAAGCCTGATCAGGCTATGCCTAACTCCTGTAATCAGGACTGTCAAGACCAAAATTTTTCATGGGTATTCCCTGGAATCATACAGGTAGTTGCATTGAGCGATGAGCCCTTCTCACGCTACAGCTAAATGCTCAACAGGGCAGGGTATCACCTTCTATCAAGATTTTGACTTCCGAGAATTATGCAGGTTATATCCCCAGAAACGCCTCCTTCACATGTTCATTTTCCATCAGCTCTTTCCCGTTTCCTTCGAGAACGATACGACCGTTTTCGAGAACATACGCGCGGTGACACAGAGCGAGCGTTTGCCGTACGTTCTGCTCGACGAGTAGTACCGTAACGCCCTCTTTATTGACCTTCTTGACCAGGTCGAAGATCTCCTTGACCATAATGGGAGCAAGTCCAAGGGATGGTTCATCAAACATCATCAGGGTGGGAATGGACATAAGTCCGCGGCCTACCGCCAGCATCTGCTGCTCGCCCCCGGAGAGCGTCCCCGCCTCCTGTTTTCTCCTTTCCAGGAGTCTTGGAAAAAGATCAAATACGTAAGCAAGTGTTTCTGCTCTCCGGGCCTTCGCAGTGCCATGGAGTGAACCCATGATCAGGTTCTCTTCAACCGTCATTTCAGGAAACAACCGCCGGCCTTCCGGCACATGAACGACACCATGTTCTATGATCTTGTACGGAGGGAGATGATCAAGTCTTGCGCCATTGAACGCAATACTTCCGCGCCGGGGTTTCAGCAGGGAGGAAATCGTCTTTATGGTAGTGGATTTTCCCGCGCCGTTTGCGCCAACCAGCACGAGAATTTCCTTTTCTTGCACCTCAAATGTCACCTCCCAAAGCACCTGGAGATCGCCGTAAAACACATCTATGCCGTTAACCTTGAGCATATTCTTCTCCCAGATAGGCCTCGATGACAGCCGGATCGTTCGCCACCTCGTCAGGTGTTCCCTCGGCGATGGTTTGCCCGAAATTGATTGCATGGATGCGATCCGAAATACTCATGATGACTTTCATAATATGCTCCACGATCAGGACGCTGATCCCGCGATCCCTGATTTTCCTGATCAGATCAATAGCCTCATCCAGCTCGGATGGATTCAGCCCGGCGGCAGTCTCGTCAAGGAGCAGTAACTTGGGTTTCGTGGCCAGCGCACGGGCAATTTCCAGCCGTTTCCTGCCCCCGATGGGAAGGCTCCTGGCCAGCTTGTCCTTTTCCCCGAGGAGGAAGCAGAAATCAAGGACCCGTTCCGCTTCTTTTCTCGCTTCCTTTATACTGTTCACCCGGGAAAATGCAGAGGCGGTGACGTTATCCAGGACACTCATCCGGGCAAGGGGTTTTACCACCTGGAACGTGCGGCCGATACCGAGACGACATATCTTGTAGGTCTTCATTCCGGTGATATTCGTGCCTTTGAAAAAAATATTCCCGGAGGTAATGGGAAAATAGTTATTGATACAATTGAAGATAGTTGTCTTTCCCGAGCCGTTTGGCCCGATGAGTCCCATGATTTCGCCCTCATCAACATGGAAGGTGACATTGTTCACCGCCCGAAGCCCGCCAAAATCTTTGATGAGGTTTTTTATTTCGAGAACGGCCATATCAGCTTTTTCCTCCAAGACCGATCAGCTTGTGGTTTTCAGTCTGAAAACAAAGCGTTTGATCTTTGCCCAGTCACCAACAATACCGTTTGCCAGGAACATGATGACAAAGATAACCAGGAGGCCAAAGACCAGCGCATGCGCTTTGCTGACGTATTTTGGCGCCAGCCCGAAAAAGGCGCTCCTGAAGAGTTCCTGCACCCCGACCATGATAAAGGCGCCTACTGCAGGCCCCATGATGGTGGCGACACCGCCCACAATACCCACCAGGATCGCCATAATCGAAATAAAATGTAAAGAAAACACCACCTCGGGATCAATAAACGCCATGTAATTCATATAGAACGCACCCGCCATTCCGGTGAAAAAAGCACTTACCAGCAGGGAAACATTCTTGTAGAACACCGTATTGATACCCAGAGACTCTGCCGCGTCCTGGTCTTCGCGAATGGAAAGAAAATAGTAGCCCCACTTTGATTTCATGATGACAGAAATCACGTAAACGCAGGATGCCGCCAATGCCAGCGCAATGTAGTAATAGGGGAGTTTACTCCTGAATGTCTGCATGATGAGGATACCCACCATCCCTTCAGTCAGGCTCTCCCAGTTGGTTGCGATCAACCGGAATATTTCGCTTCCTGCCAGGGTTGCAAGGGCAAAATAGGGGCCTCTCAAGCGAAAGCAGATCCACCCCACAAAAAGGGCAACGATCATCGCCGTAATGCCGCCGAACATCATTCCCCACCAGGCAGACATTTCAAGTATGGTCACAAAAATACCGGCCGTGTACGCCCCTGTGCCGAAAAACATGGCGTGCCCAAAGGAGACCTGCCCGGTATATCCCGCCAAGAGATTCCATGAAGAGCCGATGACAACCCACATGAGGGCGATGATTACCAGGTGCTGGTAGTAGTCCGAGTGAATAACAAGGGGAAATACCGCGACCGCAACGCTTACAATACCGAGAATCAAGTGTTTTAGCTTCATCAGCCCCCCCCTTTAAATTCTTGTGAGGCGCTTGAGACCGCCGGGCAGGAAAACCAGGACGATGACAAAGATAATGAATCCGATCATCTCCCGGTATCCCATTCCTATGTAAGTGGCCCCGAGGGATTCGGCGATTCCCAGGACAAGCCCGCCGAATATGGCACCCACCGTGCTTCCCAGTCCTCCCAGAATGGTAATGACAAATGCCTTCAGGGTAAAAGGGCCGCCGATATCAGGGAAAAGGTAATA
>JAFDGR010000230.1 GCA_019309145.1 Deltaproteobacteria bacterium
CAGTCCTGGGGAACTCGCAAAGCCTATAGTTCGCAGTAACTCGCCATAGTCCGCTTTGGTCTCCGGCGTGGGAAGCAATTTCGTACCAATGATGTATGTAAGATAGGCCCAAATAAACCATCCTATGAGGGCGAAGATCGTCCCTATGAAGATCCCCCTGATTCCTGCTGTTCCAATGCCGCCCAGTCCGGCTGCTACACTGGATAGGATGACTACCCACATGGCTTGCCCAAGAGCATTCTTGTCAGACTCGACCTCTTCATACAGGTTAACATCCAATTTGGCAGCACGAATGAGACGGTCCTTAAAATTGCTCATCTTATCCTCCTAATTTTCCTTATTTACGGACGTCCTTGTCTCCACGTCACCACTTAAGCCCGCTGTCTCTCCACTAATTGGTTATATTTCAGATTAAGTTTATTTCCCACATAGAATCGGCCATCCATATTTTGCCCGCCACAATTGTTCCCCAAAAATCCTCACTAACTTGCTCTCGTTTGGATCATTTCCGAAAAGACACGGAGAAAAATGAAAATTCCACTCATATTTGTGCAACAAAGGGTAGTTTTTAAGCGCAAGACAGCCAGTTTTATCATGCCCTGAAACATGTTCCCGCGCTCTGGCTTTAAGATTTTTCGCTTCACCTGAATAAACGAAATAAAAAGAGTTTTCTGATGGCAGAATACATGCTCCAACTTGCTCCAGGGACGATGAGGCTTTAGCTTTTTCGGGAATATTGTACTGACGCTCACCTTTTGGTTTACCGACTTCCTTAAATCTTTCAGGTGGGGTGTTGGTCTCAATGAAATACCAACCAGGGCCGGAAGGAAGGGGATTACGCCACGAGTCATCTTGAAAATCCATTTTGAGGACTTGTAGACGTCTTTCAATTGATTCAAGAAGCGTTGTTTCCATCCTTTTGTTCCAAATATATAATATAGAGGTCAGGTGCATTGACACGTTATGCAAGAAATAGGACAGACTTTTTCTGTATCATTTCTGTATCATCTTTTGAGTAATGTCGTGCTGGAAATTTAGCCCCACTTAAAAGCAGCTTATCCTAAACATTGCGAAGGCTCAGGCTGAATCCGGCTGAAAAACTCTATTGCTTTTTAAACGCCTTACTGCCAATTCCAAAAAGAAGAATACCCGCACCAAGCAGGAGTAAAGTTACTGGACAAGGCAAAGGCCAGCCAAAGAATGGGTTAGGTATACCAGCAAATATCCCTATTGAGTCTATAATTAACAACACACCAGCTATTATCAAAAGCCATTTCGATACAGTTAACATAGTTCACCTCCTCTTGCTATAATATATATCAAATGCATAATGCCGAGCTGAGCTGCGGCTCTTCCATGGAGTGGGGACCTCCCAACCCCCTTGCTTCCATTTTTGTTTTCTGACGGCTTTTTGAAAAAATCTCTTCCGGTTCTATACCAAGAATATCGCAAACCTTCTGCTATCAATTTTTCATCATTACGCCGAGTTATTTACTTATTTACGGACGTCCCTATCTCCACAAAATTCATAATAGTACTCAATAGTTGTATAAAAACCAATGCCCAGCTGAGCTGCGGTTCTTCCATGCTGACGACGAAGGGTGGTTAGCATGGAAGGTTCGTCAGCTCCAGCGTTGGTTCGCGACGCTTCGCGGAGCGGACCAACGCGGTGAGCACAGATCAACTCTGCATTCCCGCGGCGCTCCGCACCGCGGGAATGCAGAGATCACCGGCAGTTTATGGCGCGCAGCGCTATAAACTGTCTGGTGGATCTAATTGTTGGGCATTATATTTTTCTAAATATGAAAAAAGAATTTTATCTTCAGCAGACGGATGAAAAATATTGCTTGTGAAAACTGAATAAACAACCTGTGCCATTGCGCATAGATGCCGATACTTAAAAGCATTCCAATCAGTGTCCGTTGGCTCATCAATGGTTTGTAAATGCACTTTGTTTCTAAGCTTCCTCAAATAATTTAGTTTTGAATAGACATCATGATTCGGCCCCAATACTTTCTTTTTCTCGGCTTTTCTAAGCATGGAGTCGAAAGTCATTTCTTCTCTTACCGGAGTCGATAATTTTTTTAAAATGTAACAATCTATACGCTTCTTTTTTCCATCAATAAGTTTTTCTTGACCAGGCATTTTTGCTTCAAGCTGCCAAATTTTTGTGGAATAATTACCGGATTTAATCAAAAAATATGTAAGAAGCGATTCAATTATGCCACACCCTACAATTATAAACATTTTATATGTTTGCGTTGTAATAACACTGCTAAGTTTGATTTCTGAAAGGCTTTTATCGAGGTATTCTATATATTGAAGATTATATGCAAGGTTCTTCCTAAGTGCATATACGTGAACGAAGCCAGTTCCTCGAAATATCGCTTTCTGGAGAAAACTTTCGAGTTTATTGATGGGGGCCGGGTACCAGCGAATGCCTTCTTCTGTTCTAATTTCAATCATTTTTAATTTTTGCCCAATGCCGAGTTGACAGGCAGGTTCTCTGCGATAACGGCTGAGGATCAGCCGGTTATCGCGGAGGTTCTGCAGGTCGAACGTTTGGTTCCCGAGGCGCCAAGCGCCGAAGAACCAAATGTGAGACCGGGAATTATTGATTTGCGTTGCTATTTGAGTTGATAAATTGAGGAATCATTTATCCGCCTTCGCAGAAGACCACGGGCTTGCCCGTGTATGAATGCGCAAACAATTGTTCTGCTACGGCGTGATGTCGCCCAAAGCTGAGGCGAATAACCGCGGCGTAGCCGAAGGCGAAGACGGGTATTTTTGGGGGACCACGGGTTTACCCGTGGGGCTCCATTATCAAGGTAACCTTGAGATACCTATATCTTGCCTAATATAGCTGAACAAAAAAAATGTCAATCAAAAAAAGGGGTATTCCTTGAGGAAGCACATGATATCATACAGCTTAAGCTCTACGGGGTGCGATTCCCGTGTGCTACCAGGCTCCGGAGCAGGCGCAGGTTTTGTTTGTCCTCCCGGAGGTCTTTGCCCTTCGGGGTTTCGAGGACCATTGGGTGATCCCTGAAGCGGGGATCATTGACAAGGAGACTGAAACCGGCACGGCCTATCTTTCCCTTTCCGATATGTTCATGGCGGTCCAGCCGGGAACCAAGCCCATGCCTTGAATCGTTCAGATGGAAAAACCTGAGCCGCTCCAGGCCTATGGAAGAGTCGAATTCCTGGAAGGTCTTTTCGTACGTCTCAGGGGTGCGGATATCGTAGCCGGCCGCAAAGGCGTGGCAGGTATCAAAGCACACCCCGAGGCGGACCCCGAAACGGGAGTGCTCAAGCACATGAGCGATCTCTTCAAAGCGGTTCCCGAGACCGGTTCCCTGGCCTGCCGTGGTTTCAAGGAGGATGGTCACGTCCCGGCAGGCTGCTTTTTCAACGGCCTCATCCAGATTGGTCGTAATCGCGGAGAGTCCCGCACGGACGCCTGATCCCATGTGGGAGCCGGGATGAATAATCAAAGAGGGGATACGCAACCGGGCGCAGCGGGTGATTTCATCGCAGAGAGCCTCGATGGAACGGATTGCGGCCTCCCTTTGCGGGTTTGCAAGGTTGATCAGATAGGAACCATGGGCCGCCACCGGCTGATTTCCCCAAGCCTCCCGGGCGGCGATAAAGGCCGCGACTTGATCATCGCTCAAAGGGGGGACGGCCCACTGCCGCTGATTCCGGGTAAAGATCTGCAGGGCCTCTGCATCGACCCGGCGGGCCCGGTCAAAGGCCTTCGCGAGGCCCCCTGCCACGGACATGTGTGCACCAAAAAAAGGCATTTTCTCGCTCCTCACCACTGTTTCGGTTTTCATACCAGATCGCTCCCTGCCGGACTCTTATGACAATGTACCGGGAATACCATGCTTGACAAAACAGGGTATTCCTGCCAGGAATCCTTTTGTACTGTGCTGAGAGGATATCCCAATGCGCATTGTCTTTGCAACCGACATACACCATGGTTTTCATGCCGTGGCCGACCTCCTTGCCAGGACCGAGGCGGATATCACCATCCTCGCGGGTGACCTGGTATCCAGGGCCTTTTACCGGTACGAAACGGCCTGGCGGTTCATGGAGCTCCAGCAGATTCTCGAAGGGCACCGGAACAAGGCAGGCAAAGAGACATCTCTTTATAAAGTTGCGCTCCATCTCCAAAAAACCACGCACGATCGCGCCCTGCGCGACCATGCCGGAGAATACGTGAGGCTGGCCGACCAGGCTGAAAGGTTTCTCCAAAGGTCCTATGACCGTTTGGAGGGCATCTTTCGGCAATTTCCCCATCACAACATCTACGTGCTCCCCGGAAACTACGATATGGACCTCAGGGAAACCAGTCTCAGGGATCGGAACCTCCACCTGCAAATGATCACGAGTGACGGCTGGCGACTGGGGGGATATGGGGGAGCACGGGTCCACACCCCCGGGATGCCGGACCATCTCCAGGTTCCCTTCCGGGAAAAGATGACACCGAGAGGAATCCAGTCCGAGGCCCTTACGTTTTTCAGGAAGGTCTCCCCCCATATCCTGGTGCTCCACGAGCCCCCGTACGGTTCTTTCGACCTCGTCCCCGGGACCGGCCACACCGGGAGCCTGGGCATTCGCCACTACCTGGATGAATCTCCCGCGCGTGTCGTGTTCTCGGGCCATTATCACGAAAACTGGGGCGGGCAGTGCACCGGCGGGATCTGTTTTTTCAACCCTTCCAACTTCGGAAGGACAGAGGGCATTCCCAGTCCCCGCCCCGGTGGATACTTCCTGGACCTGATTATTGATGAGCAGGGCCCTGAGGTGGGAACACTTCGCAGGATTGAAAAAGGAGAAGTTCGAGACATCATCGATTACCGGGTCACAGAGCAGGGGCTCGACACGATTATCCTGGACGAAAAACGGTATGCCCGCATGGGCGGAACCGTCCCCAGGGTCTCGCACATCCGGCCTATCCGCCAGCTTCAGCGGATCAGGTCCTTTTTCCTGCAACATGAGACCATTGAAACCATGGAACTCATCCGGAAACTCCGCCAGGTATACCGGGATATCGCGAAACAGGGGATGGAGGTGGCCTTTGACCTGCTGGGCTCGGTGAGCTTCGGCATGGCCGAGAAGGGGTCGGATATGGATCTCGTGGTCTACCTCCGGGAAAGGGACTGCATGCTCGATGAGCTGGACACGTGCCAGATCCCCCGCCCCCTGGCCGCGGTCTTCAA
>JAFDGR010000231.1 GCA_019309145.1 Deltaproteobacteria bacterium
CTTATTCTTGGGAGGGCGAAAAAGATGCCGGAGGGCCGCGAAGGTACTCAAATCACCAGGAGAGGAAGATGTTCATGGGAGGCGAGGTGCCCATTTATTACCTCTGGAAACGGGATAAGGCGGAATGACCCCGGAGCGGACCGGTCCGGCAGGAAGTCACTCATGCGTGGATATCTCAGAATTATTTTTTCGAGGGAGCATATTTTTTTGAAAATTTTTCCTTCAGGGCCGTATGTATTGGCAGGGGAAGAGAGCCAATTATGGGTCAGGCACAGGGCATAACATTTTCCAGGAGGTGATTATGGCTTTTTACGTGGGAAGATTCAGGGACATGGAGACAAAGGAGTTTGAAGTGGAGGTGGTGACGCCTCTCTTCCTGGGAGGGGTCGGTCCCGGGAGGGTGGAATTGCGGGTTCCTCCGATAAAGACCGATCGCTTGAAGACCGTGCTGGCAGACTGTCTCGACGAAATATGCCTAGCGTGCAGGAGCAACATTGCGGAAATGGACTTTCAAAAAAGGCCGTGATGGAAAACGATAGATACGCTAATAGTACACAACATGGAGGAGGGCACCGCATGCCGGAGACCACCCTGAAAATAGCCCTTGCCGGGCTGATGCATGATATAGGCAAGTTTGCGGAACGGGCCTATGCCGTTGAACCGGGAGACAAGGACAGCGTCTGGCAGGATTACCGCTACGGCCATGCCTATATTACCGAAAGGGTATTACAGGATATTTTTCCTGGAATCCTGGAGCAAAAAATCGACAATCCGGATGGTATCGATGATTTTACGATTCTCAATCTCGCCGCCAGGCACCATAAACCCAGGCACGCCTATGAGTGGATGATAGCCGAAGGGGATCGAATTGCCTCGGGCCATGAACGGGCAAAGGCTGACCATGATGCCGATTTCAAGACCAAGGGCAGGGAGAGAAAAAGCCAGATTCCCCTGTTGAGCATTCTGGGCAGAGTGCGGCTCGACGAAAACAGCGGTGATTCGGTAATAGACAGGCGTTATCAAATAACAGCGTCTCCCCTACGCCACGCCCCCGGCTTTGAGCAAGGCTTTCCTCTCTTGCCGGAAGAGTATTCAGCCGACCAGGTGCGGAAGGGATATGCCGCACAGTGGAACAAATTCAAAGAGGCGATAACCAAAATTGATCCTGTGCATCAGTTTGAAACATTTCTCGAACTCTGCAGGATGTACCAATGGTGCCTGCCAGCCTCTACCAGAAAAGAGGAACTGCCTGACGTTTCATTGTTTGAGCATCAGAAGGCAACAGCGGCTCTTGCCTCCTGCCTTTATCTGTATCATAGCCAAGGCAACAACTTTGATGAGACGGCTATCTGCAACCGGGATAAGCGAAAATATCTCCTCTTTTGCGGGGACATCAGCGGCATTCAAAACTTCATCTACCAGATTTCCTCCAAGGGAGCTTATAAGACCCTTAAGGGCCGTTCTTTTTTCATCCAGTTGCTGGCGGAAATCGTGGCCCGAAAGTTTATCGCCGCCTTTGGTCTTACCCCTGCCAACATCCTCTATGCCAGCGGCGGCAAGTTCTATCTGTTGTTGCCCAAAACAGAAGACGCGGCAGAAAGGTTGAGCATACTTGGTAGCGAGATCAACCTTGAGCTGAGGCAAAAGTATGACGGTGACCTGTTTATCCGTACCGGGTTCGTTCCCCTCTGCGGTAACGACCTTACTGGAGCAAAGGGCGGAAATTTAAGCACGATATGGGACGAGCTTGGTCATAAACTGGTTTTTGAAGACCGCGCCCGTTATGCCACCCTTGCCCGTGACCATTACGATCTCATCTTTGGTGTCAGCGACGCCGGTGAATACGTGTCTTGCGTGGTTTGCCACCGAAGTATGCCAAAGATGGGTGAGAATGATGAAGGCCACTGTTTGCCATGCCGCGAGATGCTGGAAATCGGTCGCAAGCTCGGCAGTAGCAGGTACCTGGTGATGGCCCGGGACAAGGGGGCCATGGACGGCCGTTATGATATCAGGATCTTTGATTATTATTTCTGGTTCCTGGAGGAATCCAGAGGCCTTTTCCCCTATAATGACTGCCTTGTTTGGAGCTTTAACGATCCCGATTTTTTTGACCTGGCAGCCGCTAATTCTTTGTCCACCATTAACGCGGCGCCGATGGTCGTCGGTAGCACTCACCGCTTTGACAAGGAATTCGAGGAAATAGCGCAAACGTCAAATGGGGTTTCACAACTCGGCATCCTGCGGATGGATGTGGACAATATGGGCCGGATTTTCAGCCATGGCCTGCGAAATTATCATTACAATGACAGAAGGAATCCCGGACGACTTATCCAGAGTGAAGCGGTATGGCGGGATAGGGTGACTGTGGTCTACTCCGGGGGCGACGATCTTTTCGTCCTTGGGGCCTGGGACGCCATACCAAAGGTTGCTCTTGCCGTGCGCAAGGCTTTCGAACGGTTTTGCTGCGGTAATCCGGCCTGGGGACTTTCCGGCGGAATTGTATTGAGCGGAGGCAAATTTCCCATTTACAAAAGCGCCGAGCTGGCCGGAACAGCGGAAGAAAAGGCAAAAGAACTCTCTCTCAGGAAGCGGGACGGCAAGATCCGCACAAAAAACGCATTCACCTGTTTCGATACGGCCATGGCCTGGGAAGAATTTGAACAGGCAACCGAAATACATGACAAACTTATCGCCACAATGGGGGAGAAGGAAAACCGTCCCCTGCTTTCCCGTCTGCGCGACATCAGCGCTTCATGGGCATTGAGCAGGGATCGCCTGCTCCGTTCACCAAGAGTTCTCTCAATGGAGACAATCAAACACGACCTGGAGGCTGAAAAATGGCGCTGGCGCATGGTCTATTCATTGAAACGTCTTGCCGAACGTCGTGAGAGTTTGACGGGAGTAATTGAGGAAGTTCAACAGTTCATCATAAATCCGGCATCCTATTACGACCGATTGGGGATTGAGCTGCTTGGCATAATCAGCCGCTGGTGTGAACTTGAGTTACGTAAACCTGCAAATCATAAAGGAGGGAGACTGAACGATGTTAGCCAATAATCATTCTTTATACGATTCTTCAGCATTGACTCGTAAGCATGTTGAGGAATGGGTCAAAAATGGGCCGAACAACGATCTTATCGAAGAGGTTGACAATTTCGGCGAATATATAGCGAAAACCTTAGCAGCGGCGAAAATTATTATCGGAATAGGACACAGGGAAAAAAAAGTTGATGAGTCAGTGACGACCTCACAGATCAGGCAGATTTTCGGAAAGCTGAAATCCATTGAAGCCAAAGGTTACGGCAATGACGGAACACGCACCGAATTCATCATGCTTAAGCCCCTGCTCGCCTATACTGCCGGTCGTCACAATAAGACCGGCATGGAACGACTCAAAGAGCGTGTTACTTGGGGCATTGACGCCGTTTTGAATGGAGAAGGACAGGAAGAAGTACTTCGGTTCAAGAATTTTTGCAAGTTGTTTGAAGCAATCCTTGCGTATCACAAGGCACATGGAGGAAAATAGAATGAGCGAAACACTGAAAATGAGCAAGAAAATATTTATCAGGGGGAAAATTATAACCAAAACCGGAATGCACATCGGCGGATCTTCCCTGGGTTTGCAGATCGGCGGGGCCGACAAAGTGGTGGTCCGTAATCCCGTGACCAATCTGCCGTATATCCCCGGTTCTTCCCTAAAGGGTAAGATGCGCTCCCTTCTGGAAAAAAGCCTGGGATTGATTGAGGTCACTTCCAAGCAAAAAGATGGGAAGACCGAATGGGAAGGAAGACTCTGCACCGACCCTTCCGAGGATGTCGCCCAGCTCTTCGGCATCCCGGCTGACACTGGAGCTGAGGCAGAAATCGAGAATCTTGCCCCCACCCGCCTGACCGTGCGTGACGCTCCGATGCTTAATGAAAAAAAACTGGTAGCCGCGGAAAATACCGATATGTACTGCACTGAGATTAAGACCGAGGTCAATATCGACCGACTCACCTCTGCCGCCAATCCCCGGAATTTCGAGCGGGTCCCGGCAGGAGCAGAGTTTGGGTTGGATCTGGTCGTAGATATTTACAACATTGACAACGGCGAAAACAAACGGGCTGGCGCCTTTATAGACCTGATTCGTCAGGGGCTTACCCTGATAGAGGACGACTATCTTGGTGGACAGGGAACCAGGGGATACGGTCAGGTGAAATTCTACATCGAATCGGTCACCGAGCGTACCGCTGATGACTACCGGAAGGGCAGGAGCGGCCAGACTTGCCAGGTGGCCCAGGAAAAATTAAGCGTCTTCATGCCCCGATCAGAGGATCGCCCATGATTTATCAATACACGTTACAGTTTTCATCCCCGGCCCATTTCGGCCTCGAAGGCATCGGCCAAGAGCGAGTGGAGCAACGGGTACGTTCCGACACCTTGTGGGGAGCGCTTATTCAGAAATGGCTGCTGCTGTTCCAAGATGATGCTGCCTCCCTCTGTCTTAATCCGCCGTTTCATTTATCAAGCACCTTTCCGGTCATTGGCGGAGTCCACTTTTTTCCGGTTCCATCAGGGTCACTGGATCATCTTATTTCCAGGGCAGCTCTCAGTGATGATCCGCCGATATCTCTCAAGGCCCTCAAGAAAGTCCTTTACCTTGCTGAACCGCTCTTTCTCCGAACCCTTTCCGGCAAACCCATAACCTTTGAGGATGTGAGCCCGCAGCCAGATGATGTTTTCCGGCCGGGAATGGTTTTTCCCGAACCAGGGGAGTCGGGTAGTCACAGGTCAAAGAATTACAGCGGATCCGCCGTTATCCAGCGTCCCAGGCTGGAAATCGACCGTCTCCGTGGCGCAGGGATTGAAGGAAATTTTTTCTACTGTTCTGATCAGTTTTTTCAGGAGAGCGGAGGTCTTTTCTTTCTTGCCTCCTTTACCGACGATGAAAGCCGGGAGAAATTTGAGGGGGCCCTGCGTCTTTTGGGAGACAGCGGCCTGGGAGCGGACCGTTCCATCGGACGTGGCTTGTTCATGTTCCACCGAAAGGAATATGTCCTGCAAAAAGTCAACAAGCCCGTAGCATACCTGCTGCTCTCCCTCTACCATCCCAAAAAGGATGAGGTGGAAAAGGGTATTCTTGAAGGCACCGGCACGGCCTATTCGCTGGTAAAAAGGAGCGGTCATGCGGCCAGTCATCTTGTTACCGGTTTCCGCCGCAATGATCTGTGGATGCTGGCGGAAGGGTCCGTGCTCGTCAAAAAGCCGGTAGGCGATATCTGTCCGGTACTGGCAAAGTCGGACCAACCAAAAATCCCCCATAATGTCTACCGCAATGGCAGGGCCTTCTATTTGCCCATGAATCGGCCGCCAGGGGAGGTGTAACATGGAGTATCAACCTATACGCGATGTCTATTATTGCCGCCTGGAAGCCTTGACACCGGTGCATGTGGGTTCCGGTGAGACCCTGAAACGGCATTTTGATTTTTTTATCCTGAGGGGAAGGATTCACCTAGTTTCTCAAACCCGGCTTTTTTCAGAAGTGGAACAACTGGGTCCGGAAAAGATTGATGAGTTCACCAAGGCTATTGCAAAACGTGGTGCGGGAGCCTGGATAGAAAAACAAGGAATTCCGGTTGACAGGATCTCGATGGAGTCATTTTCACTCCCTGCCGGGAACTATCCAAATGAAATCCGCGCCCATATAAGGGACAGTTTCGGCAGGCCTTATATTCCCGGCAGCTCCATCAAGGGGGCCTTTCGCACGGCGATTATCAGAAGATTGGCCAGGGAAAACAAAACACCCATCCGGGACGGCAGTGGGAACTCCAAAATTGCCGACCAAAAGGTGTGCAAGGCATTACTCGGCCAAGACGCCAAGGTGAACCTGATGCGCGCCCTGACCGTCAGTGATTTTGGGGTGGAGGGCCTCGAAGCTCTGAGCCATAACAAGGCCCTGGTGTATAGGCAGGAGAAAGCAGGGTCAGGTGCAATGGATAGCATGAAAATCGGAAAGCCTAAGCACAAAAGGCAGATGGAGATCAGCATTGAGCACATGCCCAGCGGCACAGTCTGCAGCGGCTCAATCTCCCTTGACCGCTATCTGGTGGAAAAAGACAGAGAGAGAAGCTGTTTCGAATTCAAAGCTCATCTTGATCTGGTCTGGCTCATCACCGCGTGCCGGAAACTCGCTCAGCATACTATCAAAACCGAACTGGAATTTCTCGAAGACAAAACCGGTGTCCCGGTAGAAGGGATCAAAGGATTCTACAAGGATTTGCAAGAGAAGCAAAAAGATCTCAAGGAGAACGAGGTGTTTTTCCAGATGGCCTGGGGGGCAGGATGGCGCGGTATGACCGGACAATTGCTGGAAATAGATGATCTGACACCGGAAACACGAAAGAAACTCAATCTGGCGCCTAAATACCTCGACTTCCCCTTTCCCAAAAGCCGCCGGATTGTCACTGTGAACGGCCGCAGCCGGCCCATTGGATGGGTCAAAATGGCCTTTCTTTCCAGAGAGGAATTGCGACAGAGAGCGGAAAGAGAAGAGCAGGACGCAATAATCCGGCAGCAGAAGGCAGAGAGACAGCAAGCAGAGGCAGCGGCTTTGGATGCGGCTCAAGATCTGGAAAATTTCCAGGCTCGGGTCAAGGAGTGCAAGAACCTGCCAGGAGAGATTGAAAATTTTATCAGGCAGGTGCGCGCCAGGAATGACCGCCAGATCAGGGTGAAGATGTGCCGGGCACTGGTTGACAAGGGGGCCTCCCTGGGCAAAAAGAATAAGTTTTCCAAAGCGTTGCGAAACGGAAAAAAATGGGCATTGGGGTTGCGAAACCTATGTGATGAAAATGATGTTGATCTGTAATACCCCCGGCCCTGAGCTGTGCCACTTCTCCTGGCTAACGGGAGAAGAACTCCTTTCGCTGCCCCTGGAGATCTGGCCCGGCTTGGCCCTCGACCTGCTGGAGGAGGATTGGGGTTGAGTATCCCGGTATTCCGGCTCAAGATTGCAGGGGCCAACCGGGGGAGGGTGAGGTTCCACATGGAAAGGCTTCTTCCGTAGCTGGAGGAATGGAAGAGGGAACTTGCCCTGGCCCTGAAACGTTACTGGCTGGAGAAGGACAAGTGGAAAAAGAGGAAATGCTCCAAGAAGCAGTGGGTGAGCCGGTGTTTGCCGGTGATCGGGTTGCTGGAAAGGATGGAAGGCAAAGGGAACGGCTCCAAGCCCCGAGATAGAGGTGGCACATGCCCAAAAAGCTTCGGCCGAGCGGTGGATACCGAAAGACGGCCAGTTTTCAGACTGCCACGATCATTTATGACGCGACGTACTGGTTTTGCGAGAAATACCTTGATCCCCGCTCCCGTACCGTT
>JAFDGR010000232.1 GCA_019309145.1 Deltaproteobacteria bacterium
AGGTCCCGGAAAAAAGTGTCGGATATTTCAAGTCCTTCTTCAATGATGAGGGCGTTCATAAGGGTCGTTACAATGTCGATCCCCATGCGGTTGAGGCCTTTTGAGCGGTCTTCAGCGGAAACATCCTGATGTTTATGGTCAAATGGTTCATCAGAAAACATAACCTGTGCCGCGGACGAGGCCTTCCGGTAGACCTCGATCAAGGTAAAGATTTCCACGCCCCAGTTGGTTGCGAAACGCATTTTTTTCAACAAATCAACGTGGAAAGCCACTTCTCCGGAGAGCTGATAGTTAAAACCCAGGAGAAACTCAATGAGATTCAGCATTTTTTCCTGCTTGGTATCAGCGAACTTTCTCTTGAGCGAGAGAAGAAGCGGGTCCAGGAGCAATCTCTTGACACGGCCGTAAAATTGTCTTTCCCGCAACCGGGTATAATACGCCTTTGAGAAGTCATAGTTCAGGGCCACCACGGGATAGAGAAGACGGTCCAACTGGACCTGCTTGAAGGACCTGATGTCCGCATCGATCAATCCAATGGATTGCGCGCCGAGGGCGATGGCGATCCCGAAGCTCAGAAACATGTTCTTGCCTTTGCCCGGCTCGCTGAAATTGAAACCCGCGTCGTTGAGCTGTTCATAGATACGGCTGAATTCAGGCCCATCGTTCCACTGGATCAGGTAATTCCTGATGCCGTACGAAGAAACGAGCTCGTTCAGGCGATGGGCTTCTTCCTCCGTGGCCTTGTCAAGACCGAAGATAATCGTGGACAGATACGTGACGGCCTTTAGTTGTTTCAGGATATTTCTGAACACGGGGGCATTTTCCGCATCCGTAAATTCGCTTGCCAGGAGAGGCACAATCAGGACGGTCTTCTTCCATTTGGAATGGAGCCGCAGCTGGGACCGCAAGTATTTCCTGTCCTGTTTGAGGATGTGAAACGTCGTGATATGATGAATATTTTGCGAGAAGTCAGAAATGGCGCTCCTCCTTTCTCGAAAGGGTTTTCACGAGATATCCCTCGTTTTAGGTACGCTATACAAAACCCCTACTCTTGTCAACAGGAAGTGCACCTCTCCACCTGAGGAGTGCATATGGTTTTCCCTTGCATGGCTGTGCAGGAGTTGTTAATTTTAAACGATTGAAATTCATGAGTGACCACTTCAGAGCCAGGACTCCGGGACGGAAAAAATGGTGCCCTCTATCAAAACGTGCTTCCAGCTCATGGAGCGCTACGAAATGCTGGAAAATATCAGGGAGCACTCCATCGTGGTGGCAAGGATCGCGCGTCTTATCGGATGCGATCTGCTGGCTGCGGGGGAAACCATTTCGCTGGAAAAGGTGACGGCCGCAGCACTGCTCCATGATATTGCCAAGACCTCCTGCCTGGTCACAAAGAAGGATCACGCGGAGGAGGGAAGAAAAATATGCCTCCGGAACGGTTTTGAAGAAATTGCGCCCATTGTTGCCGAGCACGTGGTATTGCGGAACGCTCCCCCCAATGGCCGTTTTTCGGAAAAAGAGGTGGTCTACTATGCTGATAAACGGGTGAATCATCATTCCATTGTAAGCCTTGAGGAACGGCTTGACGCTGTTCTGGAGCGCTACGGAGGCAACGGAAAGGGGCTCCAGCAACGCATTAGGGACAATTTCAATCAGTGCAAGGCCCTGGAGAAGGCGCTTTTTCAGAAACTTTCTTTTGCACCGGAGGCATTGGCGCTTCGTCTGGAGCAAAATCCACCCCAACTTGTAAAATGTCTTGGAGGACATGATGACCTTGCGTAAATTATTGCTCTTTGTTCTGACCGGTGTGTTTTTTGTGGCGGGTTGTTACGAGAAGGAATTGACCTTCAAGATCCGTTTCCAGGAAATAAACGGGTTGAAGGCGGAAGATCCGGTTGTTTTTGAACAGAATCAGATTGGCAAAGTGATCGGAGTTACCTATACCAAAGAAGGATCCTATCTGGTTGATGTGGTGATCGCAAAGGAATTCACCCACGTCACCACCACCAATTCCCGGTTTTTTATTGGGAGGGCTCCGCAGGATACGGCCCGTAAGGCGGTTGAGGTGGTTAATCCCTCCAAAGGAGGGGTGCCCCTTGAGAAGGGGGCCATGGTGGAGGGTTCCTCCCGGACAACAGCGCTGCTGGACCAGTTTTTGGGTGGTATGAAGGACAGTCTCAAAGACCTGGAGGGAACCCTTAAGGAGATGACGGAGCCGCTTCGGAAGATACCTGATTCAGAGGAAGTGAAGAGGCTCCAGAAAGAGCTGAGTGACTTGCTGGAGACCCTGAAACAAAAAGGGGCCTCGACCAAGAAGAAGTTCGAAGAGGAGATCCTGCCGGAACTGCAAAAAAAGATGGATCAGTTGCGGGAACGGTTGAAGAAATTCGGCCGGGAAAAAGAGATGGATCCCCTTGAGGAGGAAATGAAAAATCTCAAGAAGATTTGAATGTTGGGAACACGGTATTTTTTTGCTCAGTTGTCCGCTAAGAACACGGAAAGAGCCGAGAGGTCATGAGTATTGCCATGTCTATCCGTTTGATCGCCAAGGATTTGTATCGCCTCGAAAAGGACGTGGAGCAACTGGAAGAAGCCCTGGAGCAAAGCCCTGCTGAAGAGAGACCCGGGCTGGAAGAGAAACTGCGGAAGGCGCGGGCTGAACGTGACCGCTTGCGGGCCATGCTGGAAGGCAGCAAGGAAGAACCTCCTTATCGCAAACCCCTTTGATGAAAGGCCGGGAAGAGAGCATCCGTGAAGAAAGAGGGCTTTCCTAAGCAGAAAAAGATCTCCGCAGGGGCGTTGATAACGCTCCTTTTTTGCTGTTTCGAGATCATGATGCTGTGTGTCCCGGCCGCCTGGGCGGCCACTGCCAGTGTAACGGTGCTCCACTCCCGGGACAAGTATCCTGCGGGAGGAACGTATCCCCTGCTTTTCCGGGTGAACATCTCTGATCACTGGTACATCCATGAAGCCGGGAAAGGGGGCGGCGATTTGATCCCCACGGTCCTGCGGGTTACGCCTGTCAGGGGCGTAAAGATCACTGATATCCGTTTCCCTGTCCCCCAAAAGAAGCGATTTTCCTTCAGCACGGAAACGATCAGCGTTTACGCCGGAACATTTCTGGTCCGGGCCACCCTCCGGGTTGATCGGAAAGTTCCGAGAGGGGAAAAAATTCTGGAAGGGCGTTTTTCCTACCAGGCCTGTTCTGACACGTCCTGCCTGCCGCCTGAAACCGTTCCCCTCTCTTTCCACGTGGCGGTGGCCGCGCAGGGAACCCCGACAACTCCAAGAAACCAGGTCCTTTTTGCCCGGGTCGAATCTCAGAAAAAAGGACAAGCGGTACCTCATGGCTTTATCCCGGGAGCCGGGCTCCTGTTGACCCTCCTGGGTATCTTTTTTGGGGGTATGGCGTTGAATCTCACTCCCTGCGTGTATCCCCTGATTCCCATTACCGTCTCGTATTTCGGGGGGCGCAGCGGCCAGAAAGGGGGAAGACCTGTTTTCCACGGGTTCCTCTATATGCTGGGACTGGCTTTTACCAATGCCACGTTGGGGGCTGTCGCAGCGCTTTCAGGAGGACTGCTGGGCTCCGCGCTCCAGAGCCCCATTGTCCTGGTCCTCGTGGCTGCCATTCTTGTGGGTCTTGCCACGAGTTTTTTCGGCCTGTGGGAGATCAGGGTCCCGTCCGGACTCATGCAGATATCCGCCAGGAGTTTTGGTGGTTATTTCGGGACATTTTTCATGGGGCTCACCCTGGGAGTGGTGGCCGCCCCCTGCCTGGGGCCGTTCATCCTGGGACTGCTCACCTTTGTGGGACAGAAAGGAGACCCTGCCCTGGGAGTGCTGTATTTTTTCGTGTTGAGCATGGGACTCGGGTTTCCCCTTGCCGTCCTTGCGGTGTTTTCAAGCACCCTGGAACGTCTTCCCCTTTCCGGGGGGTGGATGGTGTGGATCCGCACCTGCTTCGGGTGGATATTGATGGGGATGGCGGCCTACATGGTTCTCCCGTTGTTTCCCTCTTCCGTCCTGAAATCCTCTGTGGTGGGTGTTGTCCTGGTGGGAGCGGGCCTGCACCTGGGCTGGCTTGAAAAGAGCCGGAGTGCCTGGCGTGGCTTTGTGTTCGTGAAACGGGGCGTCGGGGTGGTGCTTCTGACGGCTGCCGTTATTTTTTTCCTGGCCGCCCCCGGGAAGAAGCCGGGTATCCAATGGGTTGCTTTTGACCGCACGCGTTTGGCAGCGGCAGTGGAACAGGGCAAACCAATATTACTGGATTTTTCTGCGGACTGGTGCAGTCCATGCAGGGCCATGGAAAGATCTGTTTTTTCGGACCCCGAGGTGCTTGCCTTGAGTAAACAGTTCGTGACTCTGCGGGTTGATCTTACCAGGCGGCGGCCGGCACAGGACAAGCTTCTCGTCCGGTACGGGGTGCGCGGGGTTCCCACGATCATTTTTATTGACCGGAAAGGCTCTGAAAGAAAAATCTTGCGGGTTGAGGACCTTATCGGCAAGAAGGAGATGATTGCGCGGATGAAGGAGGTGTTGCGGTAGGAACGGGAGCCTTTTCCTATTTCATGCCCATCCACAAATGAGATAGTTTGTTCGAGATCAAGTCGAAGATCCCGGACTTCGAGCGGGAGCATGCGAAAATTTTAACCACAGGAATACAGTTAGGGTATTTCGAGGATTAAAATTTGAGGATAACGACGATATCGGGCAAAATAGCCATTTATGGATGGGCACTATTTCATGCGGTAGGTAATGAGGCCGTGGGTGGGATCGTACGGGGAAACGCTTACCTGGACGCGGTCTCCAACCATGACCTTGATGCGGTATTTTTTCATGCGGCCGGAAAGGCGCCCGCGCACGGTCACGTTATTATCACACTCGATTTCCATAATACCGCCCCCCAGGACCCTGGTTATTTTTCCTTCCAATTGGATTAAATCGTCTCTGCTCAATGTCTTCTTTGTTCCCTTCTTGGTGAATGTAAAATTGCCAACACGCACCCTATATCCTACTTCGAGCCCATAAGTCAAGGAAATCCGCAGGAAAAGACGGCCCAGTGGAGCGCCCTGTGTTTTCATCCATTTCAAAAGAATGCTTTACAGGGACGTGGTGAAGGGCCACAGCAATCTTTTTGCGAACACGATAGGCC
>JAFDGR010000233.1 GCA_019309145.1 Deltaproteobacteria bacterium
CATGGTCCCGGTCAATCTCCTGGCCCAGCAGCAGGTCAACGCACTTGTTGTGGGTGGGATCGGCATGCGACCGTTGATGGGATTCAAGCAAGTGGGTATAGATGTGTATTACGATGCCACGAGGCCTGAAATCAGGCCGGTGGTGGAGGATCTTATTGCCGGGCGATTGCCCGCCATTGGAGAGGATCAGGTCTGCGGTGGTGGCGGCGGTCACTAGTCAAGGGAAGGGATGTATATCATGGCAAAAGAGTCTCAGGATGAAATCTATAAGATGCTGTCTGAATCAGGATATTCAGACAAGGCAATCGAATATTTTCAAAACAAGGAAAACATCGGTTTCCTGGAAAATGCCAATCAGATAACCGATCTCACCGGACCGTGCGGGGATTCCATGAAGATCTCCTTGAATATCCAGGACGATAGGATTGATGATGCAAAAATCCAGGTGCTTGGTTGTCCGGGTGCGGTGGCATCAGGGTCCGCAGTAGTGAGCCTGGCAAAAGGAAAGAGTTTGGACGAAGCAAAGAAGGTTGACTTGGATGCCCTGTACCGGGAGCTGGAAAAACTCCCGAAGCAGAAAGTCCATTGTGCACGCCTGGCCCTGAAGACCTTGCAGAAGGCAGTGGAACAATTTGAAAAGAAGAATAACGGCAATGGATCAGGAAAGGAGGCCTAGAATATGAAAGTGGCAGTGACGGCAACCGGAACAGATCTTGACTCTCCGGTGGATCCGAGGTTCGGCCGGGCCCCGTATATCCTGATAGTCGATAGTGAGACCATGACGGTAGAGGCCCTGGACAACCAGGAAAATATGAATGCCCTCAAGGGTGCCGGAATCCAGGCAGCTACTATGGTAAGTGATCACGGGGCTGCAGTTCTCCTCACCGGTCATTGCGGCCCCAATGCCTTCAGAGCGCTTCAGGCGGCAAACATCGGGGTGGCGAATAACGCCACCGGGACCGTCCGGGAGGCCGTCGAGGCCTATTTGGGCGGAAAACTACCCTTGGCCGATGATTCTGATGTAGAGGGTCACTGGTAAGCAGGGGAATCATTTTGAAAATGACTCCGAGGAGGCGGAGAATGCCCATCTATGAGTTTCAATGCCTTGATTGCGGGGAGACGACCGAGATTCTGGTCGCCGCCAGTGAGATTGATCTGGTCACGTGCGGCACGTGCGGCAGCCGGAACCTCAAAAAGCTCATTTCCGCACATGCCCAGGTACATGCCACAAGAACCTATCCCTCCAGTCCGGCCGACCGGTGTTGCGGGGTGGAAGGTCCTCCAGGCGGTTCCTGTGCGGGCCCAGGAAGCTGCTGCGGCAGGGGTCCGGCGGGATAAGCAGGGACTTCCTTCTGTCCATCGTCCTTGTTTAGTGCATTCACCAGAAAAAGTGTAATCCCCCCTGATTTTCCCCTTGACAGAACGAGCGTAGATGCATAGTATGTTCATACTATGAATGAACCTCTCTTAGAAATTAACGAGAAACTTTTAGAATACCAGACTCAACGTCTTCAGCAGTCCATCATGGAGCTCATGGACTGCTGTGATGATCGCAAGCTCCATGAAATCGGAAGGTTTTCTCTTCCCTATGCCGAATTGAAGTGTCTCATGCTCTTTCGGGGCGAACGGTACCTTACGGTAAAAGGGATTGCCCGGAAACTAGAGGTGGCCAAGAGCAGGGTAACGAAATTGATTAACAGCCTTTTTGAAAAACGGCTGGTCAATAGAATCGATGACCCTCAAGATGCGCGGATACGGCTCATCAGCCTGTCGGGGAAGGGGAAGGCCATGAGCAAGGAAATAGAGGACTTCGAGCAGGACATTTTTCGGCAGATGCTGCTTCAAATGGATGCTGAGGAGCGGAAGAGCGTTCTTTCCAACCTTGACATACTCCGATCCGCCATGGAGGCGGTGAAGAAAAGCTATTTCAAATAAAGCATCAGGAAAGAGTTTTATAACGAGGGGAAGGAAGCAGTGGCCTTCCCCTCTTTGTTAAGCTCAGAGGGCGTTTTTCCCCGGAACGGGGATTTTTTGTGGAAAAGAGGTTCATAGTATTAATAAATTTAGATACTGGAGGACATCGTGGCACAGAATGCAGCGGAAAAAATGGAACAAGAACCTATGGATGTTTCCCTGAAACTGGATGATTTGCAGAAACAGCTCTCGGGGATCAAGGCCGATATTGAAGCAATGAAGGAAGAAAATCCTGAAAACAAGCTTTCCATGATCGTCTTCAGCGGGGAGCTGGACAAGGTGCTGGCTGCCTTTGTCATTGCCACCGGCGCGGTGGCAATGGGCATGGATGTGGTCATGTTTTTTACCTTCTGGGGGACGCCGGCCCTCCGGGATAAAAACAAGAGCGTCGCTGGCAAGGACTTGATGGGAAAGATGTTCGGGACCATGCTTCCCAAGGGGGTTGACGGAGTGAAGCTCTCCAAGATGAACATGGGGGGAATGGGCACCAAGATGATGAAATCCCTCATGAAAAAAAAGAATGTTGCCTCCCTTGAAGAAATGATTGAGGTGGCGGCGGAATTTGGGGTGAGGATCTTCGTCTGCGAGATGTCCATGGATCTGATGGGATTCAAGCATGAAGAGATGATCGACTACCCGGATCTCACGTATTGTGGCGTGGCCACGTTTCTGGATGAGGCAGTTGGGAGCCGCGTCCAGCTTTTCATATAGCCTTATTTGAAAAAGGACCAGCAGAAGGAGGATATTGTGATGAAAAAAGGATTGTTGTTCGTGTTCCTCATGGTGGGGCTGCTTGGGATGATCTCTCCAGCGGCCCGTGCGACAAATGGTGATAACTTGATCGGGATTGGGCCCATATCGAGGGCCATGGGCGGTGTTGGCGTTGCGGCCCCCCAGGAGGCCATCAGCGCTATTTTCGCGAACCCCGCGGCCATGTGCTTTGGGAGTTACTGCCCCGGTTCGGAAGCGGTCTTTGCCGGCACCTATTTTGATCCCACGGTGGAGAGCAAGATCCGCTACCCTTATCCCGGCCTGGGTGTGGTGACGGGGTCCTCTGAGAGCCGTATGAAGGCTTTTATTGTCCCCGCGCTTGCCGTGACCTCTCCTATCAATGAAAGACTTCGATTCGGTATCGGCGCATATGGTGTCTCGGGAATGGGCGTGGATTATAAGGACCGGGAACCTGCTTACGGAGACCTCTATACCAAGATAGAGATCATGAAGTTTGCCCCGAACCTGGCCTACCTGGTAACCCCCGATTTCTCCATCGGTGCCTCATTGAGTATTGATTACGGGAACGCTGATTTCGGGTCCGGCGGCGCGCACAACTATACCATCGGCCTGCAGGTAGGGGCTCTATACCACCGGGGAATATTCAATTTTGGTGCTTCTTACATCACACCCCAAAAGATTACCCATGAGCGGGTAGCGGATTTCGACGGCGACGGTACCTTTGATGACCTGGATCTCGAATCCCCCCATACGCTCATTTTCGGGGTGGCGGCCCAGCCATCCCCCAAGTTCCTGGCGGAAGTGGATATGCGGTGGTACAACTGGGCTGACGCCAAGGGATATGAGGATTTTGACTGGGACAACCAGTGGGTCTTCGCGGTGGGCGTGCAATATCGGCCTGTGCACCAACTTGCCTTGCGCGCCGGTTTTAATTACGGGCGGAACCCTGTGAATGAGCATAATGGATTTGATTTGAGTGGAGTTACAAGGGTGCAGGGTATGAATGTCCCGAATCTGAATTACGAACTCCTCCGGGTGGTGGGTTTTCCCGCCATCGTGGAAAAACATCTGACCTTCGGGATCGGGTATGACCTGACAAAGCAGTTGATTCTTAATCTTACTTACATGCATGCATTCGAGGCGACCATCAAAGAGGTGTCAGCGGGCAACATGGCAAGCCTTGAATCCAGCCTGAGCGAAAATTCCTACAGCTTTGGGCTGACTTGGCGTTTCTAACCTTGTGTCCATCCATAAATGGCTCTTTTGCCCGATATCTGCGTTATGCTCAAATTTTACTCCTCGAAATACCTTGAAGTATTCCTGTGGTTAATCCCGCCATGGCGGGATCGCATGCTCCCGCTCAGAGTCCGGGATCTTCGACTTGATCTCGAACAACCTATCTCTTTTGATGGATGCACACCGTATCTATTGCTGCTGCAGGGGGGATTTTTTCCTCCTGCAGTTCCATTCCCAAAACCTATCTCTTGCTGACGTAATACTGTCTGATTTGGTCCAGCTTTTCCATGTACTCCTGCTGATACTGCAGGTCGGGGTAATGCGTCATCTCCTCGGCCAGGGCCCGGACATAAGGGTAAAGATCAATCCCGTACGAGTTTTTCCCTTCTTTGTCAGCCCGGTATACGATCAGGAGGCTGTAATAGGTGAGGAGGACCCGAACCGTTGACGGCCGCCGCAACAGATACGCCCTGCCCCCAATGGTGTTTAAGAGATATCCGGCGTACGGATAGGCCGTGACGAGGCTGGGTCGGAGGGCATCGAGATCAGGATCACCTTCTCCCACCATGAACCAATGGAAAAACATACGCAGGTCCATCTCCATATTGTCGCGTTCATGACGGATAATTTCCTTGATGAGTCGAATATCCTTCCGGTCAAGTGCCCTGAAAAAATGGTATACATTGGCGGTGAGGATCCTCGGGTCAATGCCTTCACCGGCCGGAACCGGAAGGCGGGATGAGAGTTTTTCCAAAATGATTTTGAACCGCTCCCTGGTCCCGGTGCCAAGGTCGAGATGACGAATCGAGGGCTGCTGATCCAGGTAGGAGAAGAATTCCGCCAGGCTCAGCTCAGCCATGGGAACCGCTTTTTTTACAACGGGGCTCACCTGGATGGCGGGTTTTTGCAAAGATTCTTCGGTGGCCTGCGGCGTTTCAGGAGCGCTCTCCGGCTGTTTTTCAGCAGGAGCTGTTTCTCCGGAAGCCTCAAGGGCCTTTTCCGGGAGCGTGGTCTTTTCAGATTCCTTTCCCAGGTCACCCCGCAGCAGGTATCCTATCAAGGCGCCAAGAACCAGAAAAAGCAACAACCACCACCAGACGCGTTTCGATCCGCTTGAATCCATTTTTTTCATCTCATTTCTCCTGCAAATGGACGATTCAGCGCTTCGTTGACAGGATCAACAGGTATGGTTTGATGCCGGTCAACCCA
>JAFDGR010000234.1 GCA_019309145.1 Deltaproteobacteria bacterium
TCGCCGGATCTTGATTATATCAAGACCATCCATCACGGCATTGACATCAAGCAGTTTGATTTTCAGCCTGCTCCAGACGATTCCCTGCTGTTTTTCGGGCGCATTCATCATGACAAGGGTGTCAAAGAGGCCCTGAACATCGCGAGGGCCTGTAATAAAAAACTGATCATGGCGGGTATCATTCAGGACCAGGCCTACTATGACCAATATGTTGCCCCGCACATAGACAACCACAAGGTGATTTATGTTGGCAGCGTCGGACCAGTTGAGCGGAAGCGGCTACTCGGCAAAGCCTGTGCACTGTTGCATCCAATACAGTTTGATGAACCCTTCGGTCTGTCCGTCATCGAATCCATGGCCTGCGGTACGCCCGTGATCGCCTTTGATCGGGGCAGCATGCCTGAACTTATCGAAAACGGCAAAAGTGGTTTTTTAGTGGGCAACGTGGACGAGGCCATTGAGGTCGTAGCCCGGATCAAAGAGATTGACCGTGGATATTGCCGCCATCAGGTTGAACGGCATTTCACCGTGGACCGAATGATCGATGAATACATACAAGTCTATGAAATGATTGTACAGGACACACCGGTATGAAAACGCATCGTTCAATCATCGAACGGTCTGAAAAGAATCCCATACTGACAAGGAAGGATGTGCCGTACCCAGTCGCTACCGTTCACAATGCAGGTATCGTCAAACACAACGATCGCTACATTATGCTTTTCAGGTCGCATTTACTGAACGGCCGCTCAATCATCGGCAGGGCCGACAGCGAGGATGGTTTTTCATTTACGGTTCATGCCAAACCCTTTCTTCTACCTTCAACGGACAATGCTTTTGCCGAATATGAAGCATTCGGCGTCGAGGACCTCAGAATTTGCCCTGTAGATGGAGAGTACCTGCTAACCTACAGCGCCTATTCCCGTCACGGCGTGCGGATTGCCCTTGCACGCACCAGGGATTTTAAAACCGTTGAGCGTATTGCGCTGATCACCCAGGCCGATTTTCGAAACGTCGTTATTTTCCCTGAAAAGTTCGGTGGCCGGTATGTGCGCCTGGATCGGCCGCATTCGGAGCTTTCGCCCTGGTCCGTCTGGATTTCCTATTCTCCCGACCTGGTTCACTGGGGCGATTCGAGGGTGATTATGAAGCCGGTGGCCTATCACTGGGATGAAATGAAAATCGGACCTGGTGCGCCGCCATTTAAAACCGACAGGGGCTGGCTTCATATCTACCATGGTGTCTTTAAGACGATGTCCGGAACAGTGTACCGCCTCGGTGCGGCCCTGCATGACCTTGATGATCCGGCCAAAATTATCGGCGTTTCCGACCAGTGGATATTGGCGCCTGAGGATTCTTGGGAAGTAAATGGCTATGTGCCCAATGTTGTATTTACCTGTGGCACTGTTCCTGAAGACGACGGGACGGTAAAAATTTATTGGGGCGGGGCGGATACGGTCATGTGTGCCGGCACGGCACACATTGATGACCTTGTACAGTTATGCCTCACAAAAAAACGGCCTCCGATGTAGGCTGTTATGAGACGGCATAATCTATCAGTGGGCAGAGATATGGATGGAAAAAAAAGGCTACGGCCAAAGGTTAAAAGAGAAAAGAAGAAAATGCAGGGCGATCCTTCACGCGTTATAACCCGCCAGCATATTCCTGACGGTGCATATCGTATACGAAAAATCATTCAACGCATAACGGACCTGTCCGATATGGATGCCGAGAAACTTCTTGAAGAAATTATGCATGATTTTTCAGAGCGACACAAAGACATCATGGCTGTTTTTGAACATCACCTTGATGCGGTAAAAGATTATGTTCCCCGGGATGCTGTGCTCAGCGATGTTCAAAGGATTCTTATCGGCGCCTATTTTACCATGGAGTACTCCATAGAATCGGCCGCCCTTTTTAATCCTTCAATCGTCCTCCATCCTGATCAAAGCCATTTGGACAAAGGCAGCTTACGCTTTATCATGAGCCTGAGGGCAATCGGCGAAGGGCATGTTTCTTCTATTGTGTTTCGCAGTGGTGTCCTTGACGGGCACAATACGTTTATCTTCGACCCGGTCAGCGATTATGTCGAGAGGCCTGACGTCCGTTTAAACGCAGTTTACGACCGGCATCTTTTCCAGCTGAAGCTTCATGAAATGGATGCCTGCAATGAGGTAACAGCTCATCTCCTTGGCCAGGTACCGGAAGATTTCACCTATCATACATTAAAAAATGAAATTGGAGCGCTTCGTGCGAGACCTCTCTTTTCAGAGCTTCGCCAGAACCAAACCTTTGAAATCATGTACTGGCTTGCGAGTTCCAATTATGAGGTACGTTTCCGGGCTGATCATCGCATATCCGAACGGGTTATCTTTCCCGTTTCGAAAAACGAAAGCAGTGGCATTGAAGACGCCCGATTCGTGCAATTTTTTGATGAGAACGGCGAAGTTACCTATTATGCGACCTATACGGCTTATAACGGTCTTACAATCCTGCCGCAGCTGATTGAGACAAAGGATTTTGTCAAATTCAAAGTGATAACCCTCAACGGCAAAGCGATCCAAAACAAGGGCATGGCGCTTTTCCCCCGGAAAATTGACGGCAGCTACGTCATGCTATCGCGCCAGGACGGTGAAAACAATCATATCATGTTTTCGGACAATATCCATTTCTGGCAGGAGACCGAAATTATCCAGGAGCCCGCACGTCCGTGGGAGTTCATTCAGATCGGGAACTGCGGCTCACCTTTGGAGACTGATGAAGGCTGGATCGTGCTCACCCACGGGGTCGGGCCCATGCGTCAGTATGCCATCGGCGTCATGCTGCTTGATCTAGAAAATCCCGCAAGAGTCATCGCCCGCCTTGGAGAGCCGTTACTTGCACCGCTTGCGGAAGAGCGCGAGGGGTATGTCCCCAATGTCGTGTATACCTGCGGCGCGATCCTCCACAATGGTGACCTGGTCATTCCCTATGGCATGTCTGATATTCAAACCGGTATAGCAACTGTTGAAGTCAGAGACTTGATTCACTGTATGCGTGCAGCAGCGTCATGATTTTGAGGTTGCCGTCTCCCCTGATCATTTTAAACCGGGTGATGATCATGAAAATAAGACCGTGAAACGACAGGCGTTTGTTGTCGGCATTGAGGAGAGGGGAGTTTTGGGTTCAATGCCGGAACAAGCACGTGTGAAAAGCTTATGAAAACATATATGAATGCATCTTATGGAAAATAGATTAAAGTGAACCCATCCCACAAAAATATTGCTGTTTATATCATGATTGGATTTATGCTGATCATGCTGTTTCGGATATTGAATGGACAAGGAAGCAGCGCCTCTATGGGTTACAGTGATTTTGTAAGTTTGGTTGAGAGCGGAAGGGTCATCCGGGTCACGATACAGGGGAACAATATATCGGGTTTAACCGCGCAAGGACCTTTTCATACATTTGCCCCGAAAGATCCACAACTGATTACGTTGCTCAAGGGGAAAGGGGTGAAAATATCTGCAAAACCCGAAGAAGGGGCCTCATGGCTCAGGATGTTCCTTTCGTGGGTCCCGATGCTTTTGCTGGTGGGTGTTTGGATATTCTTCATGCGCCGAATGCAGGGTGGCGGTGGGAATCCACTGTCCTTTGGAAAAAATCGAGCAAGTCTTCTGTCGGACTCGCGGGAGAAAGTCACCTTTGAAGATGTCGCGGGAATTGATGAGGCCAGGGATGAATTGCAGGAAATCGTCGACTTTCTTCGGGATCCTGGGAAATTCACCCGGCTGGGGGGAAGGATCCCGAAAGGTGTTCTTCTTGTGGGAGCTCCAGGCACAGGGAAGACGTTACTGGCAAGGGCAATAGCCGGTGTGGCGGATGTCCCCTTTTTCAGTATAAGCGGATCGGATTTTGTAGAGATGTTCGTGGGTGTTGGTGCTTCAAGGGTCAGAAATCTCTTCAAGGAGGGCAAAAAAAATGCTCCCTGCATCATATTTGTGGATGAGATTGACGCGGTTGGTCGCCGCCGGGGTGCCGGTTTAGGGGGTGGACATGATGAAAAAGAACAGACCCTCAACCAGCTTCTGGTGGAGATGGACGGCTTTGCATCCAATGAGGGCGTCATTTTGATTTCAGCCACAAACAGGCCCGATGTGCTTGATCCCGCTCTATTGAGACCCGGGCGATTCGACAGACAAGTAGTTGTCTCTGTCCCTGACGTAATGGGGAGAGTGGGAATCCTGAAAGTCCATGTAAAAAAGACGCCCCTGTCAAATGATGTCGATATCAAGACCCTTGCAAGGGGGACGTCCGGGTTTACCGGGGCTGACATTGAGAATATGGTGAATGAGGCCGCACTGATGGCGGCCAGACGCGGAAAGAACAGGTTGGAGATGATCGACTTTGAAGACGCCAAGGACAAGGTCATGATGGGGCCTGAGCGGAAAAGCATGATTATCTCTGAAGAGGAAAAAAGAGTTATGGCTTATCACGAGGCAGGGCATGCCCTTGTGGCAAGACTCCTTCCCGGTACAGATCCCATTCATAAGGTAACCATCATTCCCCGGGGTCGATCTCTTGGCCTGACGCAGCAGCTCCCCATAAATGAAAAACACACCTATCCTAAAGATGACTTGGAGAACAATATAAGCATCTTGATGGGTGGCAGGGCTGCGGAAGAGATTGTGCTCAATACCCAGACAACAGGAGTGGCAAGTGATATTGAAAAGGCGTCCGGTCTTGCAAGAAAGATGGTCTGTGAGTACGGTATGAGCGAAGAACTGGGACCTGTTGCCTTTGGCAAAAAGGAAGCGCAGATATTTCTTGGCAGTGAGTTTACCCGGCACAGGGATTTCAGTGAAATGATGGCACAAAGGATTGACGAGGAAGTCAGAAATATTATAATCGGGGCCTTCGAAAAGGCTACACGGCTCATTGAGGATAACCTGGGTATCCTTCACAAGATGGCCAATACCCTTTTGGAGAAAGAGACATTGAACAGTGGTGAGATCGATGAATTAATGGTTCGTGAGAAATCCGGGCTAGGGGCAATACTGTTCACTTAACAACCACAATATTGATATGCACTTGCCATACTGCCGAACTATTCTGATTTCTAGACTTTACCGGCCATTTACTCATCTTTCGTTTAACCACCCTCGG
>JAFDGR010000235.1 GCA_019309145.1 Deltaproteobacteria bacterium
TGCTGTTTCATGGAGAAAGGCCCAGCAATCTGGCCACTTCCTGCCTCAGTTGGGGAAGAGGCAAAGGCTTCGAGAAACAGAGGTCTGCCCCGTATTCTTTCATCTTCTTGAATTTTTCTTCATCCAGATAGGCAGAAAGGACAATAATCTTGGTATCCTTTGTTTCTTCGGTTTCCTTGATTTTCTTGCATACTTCATAGCCCTTTATGTCGGGCATCATGATATCCAGGATCAGGAGATGGGGCTTGAAATGGTTCACCTGGAGTCCGGCTTCAAAACCATCAGAAGCGGAGATCACTTCATAATCGAATTCTTCTTCCTCCAGGGCCTGCACAATGGTTTCCACAATGATGGGGTCATCATCCACCACCAGAATTCTCTTTTTCCCATTCTCCTGCTCTTCTTCAGGCAGGGGAATCCCTTGTTTTCTCATGAACGCCTCGAGATCTTCGCGCTTTATTCGCCGGTGCCCACCAACCGTCTTGTATGCCTGTATATGCCCTGCCTCAATCCAGTTAATGATTGTTTTGGGTGATACGCGGCAATACTGGCTGGCCTTGTAAACAGTTAATATGTCGTCCATTGGTCATTGCCTCCTGAGTACCGGGGGTAAGTTGATTTTTTATTTATTATAGTTTTTTCCGTTTGTCAACAAAAAAATGAAGGCTCGTGTTTTAATGGTGAAGCCTGCGGGTTTACCATGCAACGATAGCGCATGAAAATTGTTACTGCACAGTCTTAAAGGATTAAGGCGTAGGGCTTAAGGCACAGAAAAAATAGTTTGATCTCAACCTTAAAGCCACAGATTCCCTGGCAGAATGAAATAAGATTTTCTATAAAAACTATAATTGTTGTATCCGTATTGCAAACGGGTTGGCAGATCAGCGTCCGGGTGCAAGAGGAGCCGCTCGCACTTGCAGGGCATGCCCGGTTTTCGGGATGAAGAAACGGTAAGAAAGGGGGCTTATTCGCGTTCGGAGGGGTGGTAGGCCGGGAGCGTAATTGTAAAGGTGGTCCCCGATCCTTTTTCGCTTTGGACTTGAATATCGCCGCCATGATCCCTGATGAACCCGTAACAGACGGAAAGACCGAGACCCACCCCCTTGACGCTGGCTTTTGTCGTGAAGAAGGCATCAAAAATCTTGTCAAGGTGGCCTTTCTCGATGCCCGTCCCGGTGTCGGAAAACTCAATATGGATGGTTCCGTCGTCACACCGTGTTGAAACGCTCAGGGTACCGCCGTCAGGCATGGCGTCCCTGGCATTTGAAACCATGTTCAGGAAAACCTGTCGCAACTGGTTCTTGGAAGCAAAAACCTCCGGCAGATCTTCTTCAAGAACAGCGTTGATCCGGATACTATGTTCCCTCAATTGTTTCTCGTGCAGCAGGAGGATCTCATCGAGAACAATATTAACATCCGTGGGTTGTTTTTCCTCCTCGTCCGGTTTGGAAAACGAGAGCATCTTTCTGAGAAGTTCTGAGAGCCGTACTGTTTCGGAAAGGGCCATTTCCAGTATCTTCCGCCGCTTGCTCTCCGGGGAAATTTCTGTTTTCAGCAATTCCAGGGTGTTCATGATGCCGTAGAGCGGGTTGTTCAGTTCGTGGGCGATCTGGGAAGTGAGGCGGCCCATGGCAGCGAGTTTTTCAGACTGCAGCAACTGCTCCTGTGTTTGGCGAAGCTTTTCCTCCATTGCCAAACGCTCCCTGAGGTCCACAAAAATCCCGACCGATGCCAGTTCCTTGCCGGTCTGATCGTAGATGATGGATGCTGAAAGGCTTCCTTCCACAATGTTGCCGTCCTGTCTCACGAAAACGATCGGGTATGACTTCAGTTTTCCTTTTCCCCCGTACTCCGGGCCGCGCAACATTTTCATAACTTTCCTTGCCACGCCTTCCGGGTAAATCTGTTTGATATTCATCTTCCCGATCACCTGTTCAGCCGTGTATCCGAGGGTCTCCTCAGCGCCGGGATTCCATATGATGATATCCCCTTTCAGATCAGTGGCGATAATGGCATTGGGAGAATTCCTGATGAACTTGTTCAGAAAATCGTGCGCCTCCCTGAGTTTCTGCTCCATCTCTTTCCGGTGCGTCTGGTCAACGATTATCCCCTCGTATCCGAGAACCTCTGCATTCTGATCATAGCGAACGTGGCTGGTGAGCAAAACGGGAACAGGACTTCCATCCCTGCGCTTGAAATACACCTCGTAATCGATTACCTGGCCGTCCCGTTCGATCATTTCCTGGAAACTCCGTCGGTCTTCGGGCCGCAGGTACAGGTCCCTGGTAATATCCATCTCCAGGAATTCTTCCTTACTCTTGTATCCCAGCATATCGAGAACGGCCTGGTTGGCATCCAGGAATTTCCCCTCCTTACTGCTGATATACACACCGCAGCCCACGTGTTCGAAGAGGCGCTGATAGTCTTCTTCGGTAGCCTTTATCCGGTCTTCCCTCAATTTTCTTCGGGTGATATCGCGACAAATGGTGAGTTTCGAGACACTCCCGTCCTCATGCCGCAAGGGCAGTTCTGTCAGGTCACAGGTTTTCCCCGCCCAAGCTGCATGATGCTCCCACCGAACGGTCTCCCCGGAAAAGACCTCTTTGGCCCTGCACCATGGGCAGACCTGATCCAGATGGTTTATGACCTGGTAGCATTTTCTTCCCAGCCCTTCACCGAAATCCCTGATCATGCTCTTGTTCATGAATTCAAGGACAAAGTCTTCGTTGATGATATAGATACCGTCCTCCATGGCCTGAAGGATAGTAGTGAGTCGTTTCCCCATTTTTTCCGGCATGGTATCCCTCCCTTCCCCAATCACTCACCCATATCGATTATAGGCTGGGACAATTTTTTTTATTTTACCATGTGGCGGTTGAGAAAGAAAGTCAAAAGCCACGCTCATGATTCTCCCGGCAGAGCCTATTGACATGTACCCGAACCTCTGGTAGTTTTGCTGCGACAAGAAGCCTTTCTATTTATCACAATGAAGGAGCCCGACAATGGCAAGAACAATTTCTCTCACCCTTTGCATGGCTTTTTTTCTGGCTTTGATGATCATTGTCCCCGGACAGACGATGGCGCAGGAACAAACCAGGTTCGTTCCTGACAAGGCCTTGTGTGCCAAAATGCTTCGTTTCGGGAAGGAGGCGTATTCCAGGGGCAGGTATCTTGACGCCAAAGAATATTTCCGCAAGGCGGTTCAGGCCGACCCCGGTTCCCCGGTAGCATGGCGCTACTATGATCAGGCCGTGATCTTCGCCCTCGCGGAGAAGGTAGAAAAAAACGTGGGTCTCGTCTTGCCAGACGTGTCCAAAAGGCAGGAATCGGGCAACAGAACACTGCAGGCACCACCTCCACCTCCTGTTGAAGGGAAACCGCAGGGAAAGGATAGCGGATTCAAAATTATCGAAGACGAGGGATGTTAAGCTTTTTCGAGAGGCTGTTATGAACGAAAGCAGAGAATCGAGTGTGTTGACTGGTATCCTTGCTCGTGGCTATGCCCGGATCTTTTCTGAAAACTGGCCCATGTGGGTCGGGGGAGTCCTCATCGGGATCATGAGTGTGGTCACTTTTGCCTGGGCACGGCCATGGGGTGTTGCAGGCGGCTTGCGGAACTGGGGTGACTGGTTCTTTTCCGCCGTGGGTCTTTATCATCACAAACCCCTTTCCCCGGTCCTTTCCACCAATTCCATATTGACATTCGGGTTGCTCTGGGGTGCGTTCGGAGCGTCCCTTCTGTCCAAACAGTTTTCCATTCGAATGGCACCTCCCTTGGAGCTGCTCAAGGGAATCGTGGGAGGCATTTTCATGGGAGTGGGTGCTGCCATGGCTGGAGGCTGTAATGTTGGAGGATTTTATTCCGCGCTCAGTGCTCTCTCCTTCAGCGGGATCGCCATGATGATCGGGCTGCTGATCGGCGCGTTCCTGGGCCTCAAATACCTGTACTGGGAACTCGAACACCTGCCCACGGGATCAGCAGCCGGACAGAAAACACCAGAAAAAGGCTTCAGTTGGCTCCAAATTGAGCCTTACCTTGGGGCCGCTGCCCTTCTGGCGGCCCTTCTCTGTGCCTTCCTGTACAGCAACCAGGCCTACACGCGCGTCGGGGGCCTCCTGCTCTGCGGCGTTGCCTTTGGGATCATCATTCAGAGGACCCGTTTCTGCTTTGTGCGTGGATTCCGTGATCCCTTTATGACGGGCGAGGGAGAGGTGGCGCGAGCCATCACTATCAGCCTCTTCATCAGTATCCTGGGCTTCGCAGCCCTCAAATGGACCGGCCTGAGAGGAGAATCCGTGTATGTGCCCCAGGCCTTCTGGTTCGGCGGTCTTGTGGGAGGAATCATTTTCGGCATCGGCATGGTCGTGGCAGGGGGCTGTGGAAGCGGATCGGTCTGGCGCGCAGGTGAAGGCCAGGTAAAACTCATGCTTGCTGTTGTCTGCTTCGCCCTCAGCACTTCGCTTTTCAAGGTTCTCATTAAATCATCCGAGGGGCTTACCGCCCTCATGGGTCACCGGGTCTTTCTTCCGGATTATATTACGTATAAATGGACCATTATCGGTCTGGTCTTCCTTCTTTTCATCTATTATCTCCTGGCCACATGGAACGAAGAGACCGACAGGTTTACGATTGAAATGTAGGCACGCATAAAAACTTGACACCACCATTCAAGGACTTAGGTTAAACGCACATTTTTTCTGAGGAGGATTTGTTGAAATGGTAGAGAATATCACACCGGACGAAACATTGGATTGCCGCGGGCTGAGCTGTCCCATGCCCATCCTGAAAACGAAGAAGACCATCGGCAAGATGTCTTCTGGGCAGATTCTTGAGGTCTTTTCAACTGACCCGGGTACAAAAAACGACCTCCCTGCCTTTACAAAAAGAACAGGCCATGAATATCTTGGGGAAAAGGATGATGATGGATTCACCCGTTTCTATATCAAGGTGAAATGATCCTGGTTCTTTCATCTTAATCCGTATTCTTTGCCCTTTTTCCCCGGCATTGCATACGCCGCGCATTCAGGAGTTCAATTATGGCCAAATCATTGGGTGTTTTTGTCACCACGGATAAGCACCTTGACAAGATTATTGCCCTCTGTCAGGCTGCCAAAAATAAGGGCATAGA
>JAFDGR010000236.1 GCA_019309145.1 Deltaproteobacteria bacterium
ACAATCGCATAGCCGCGGCCTTCTGAGGTAAACGATCCCCAGTCTTTGGATATCCCTTTTTCAATATCGTTTCTAACCATAGCCATCAAGGCGGACCATCCAGCCGCTCTCTCTTTGGGATCGGCCGGCATTCGTGCCGGGTCCAGCCGCCACAGCAATAGATATTTACCCATGGTTTTTCCTCCTTTCTCGTCGGTCCCGAAAGCTCCCTCAGGGAAACAATCGGGGATTTGTTATGCTTTTCCTTCCAAAACCGCTTTCAGCATTTCAGGGGTCACCGGGTTACCTCCGATCCCCCAGTTCTCAAAAGTGATCTCTTCAATGACACACCAGGTATAAGGCTGAAGATTTTCTCGCGGTGCTGGATGGGCCTCGATTTCCGCCACGATCTCGGTGACACGGGAAATCATTTCCTTTTTTTTGTCTTCAGAACCCTCCTTTTTTTCAGCGCAGTTTTTGTTTGCATAGTTGGTGCTTCAAACAGACAATGCACTTCCCCTCTTGAAGATAGGGTTCACGAGCAGAGAGCCGGGATCAGGAAAAGGCATAGGTACTCGGTGACTTTGTTTCGCCCCCCAACGGCACGGGTTGAAAGAAAAGCGAGAAGACAATAGCAGCAAGCGAAGCCTGTTCGGCTCGGTGCAGAGAAGTGATAAGATTAAACTCAAGAGAAAGGGGAAGATGAGAGGCCTGTAAATAAAGGCGAGCTTGGGGATTCCGGCCGCTTTAAAACGGTCATGAGGGATGCCTCCTAACAGGAAAACAAACCTGTCAGGAGCGGGGTTGGCACATCTTGAGAAGTGTCGCTGTCATGGGCAACCTCACAGAAGGTATGGCCATGTGAAATGAATAACACTCAGCTTATTGTAAGGACCTTGTAGAAGTCAACCAAAATCGGAATACATGCATCTCAAGAGACCGTGGTCGGCTCTTCGGCAGCAAGAATTCGTATCGTAAGCATTGCTTTGAGTAAAGCTGAAGACGATAGACTACCAATAGAATCATTGTCTCTGAATCAGGAAAAGGCAGGGCCAAATGACCCTGTCTTTATTTTGTCGTCCATCTATTTGGGCGGTAATTCAAATGTTCCCGTTATCCTGTAGCAGCCTCGCCATACCTCTTTCACCAGTCTCTGACCTTTCGTGATTGGGTGAACATCAGCACTTCCCGTAACGCCTTTCCATTTGCCGGTTCCGTGAAACAGTATCCATTTCCACGCTGTCTTCCCCATCGGCCCGACACAAGTTGTTTTCACATAGATAACGTCCCCATCAAGGTCGGTCAGCTTCGTATATCCAACTGCATCTACTTGGCCCCGCATGATGCGGGAAATACCCACAAATTGAGAAATGAAGTTATCAAAAACCTTGTTTTCGTGGTTACTCATGATGATCCCTTTGAAATCAGCACCCAAAATCATCAATTCTTTGCTTGATGACAACGCCGTGGCCGGTCCAACGACGCAGGATGTTACGTCGAAAGGTGTTTCGGCGTGTGCAATCGGAATGAGAGGAAATAGAAAAAAAAGAACAACAAAGACTTTTATTCTGCTATGCATTCTGGTCTCCTTTGTTATGCCCAGTCGAGGCAAATGGCTCATAAGTGAGAGTAACATGTGTACGCCCACATCCGAAGCTGAAGACGGAATGTGCTCCCAAAGAGAGATAAGCGAATGAAGAAAATTTTGGGAGTTAGGACCACATGGGTCCGTCATGAAGAATGACTCCTGGCAGGAATGCAACCCTGTCAGGAGCAAGGAGGGCACATTTTGAGATGTCCTTTCATAGGGTACCTCCTTATTGGAGGTGACTGGCGTAATCAACGGATATACTTTATTCTGAATGATATTGAAAGTCAATCAAGCAACATCGTTTTTCTCCGTCCCGTTACAACTGCCATCATGATACTTGAAAATTGGTAAAATGAAGCATACCCAAATGATTCATAAGTGTCTGGGAAGTTCCTAATGTCCCTCAAAGATTTGTGGGATCAAACCCCAACTTTCACGAATATACACCCTTCGCTATTCTCCACGAAGACCGCACAGGGTATGCCCTTCTTAAATCCCAATTCTGACACACGATCATAAAAATTGAATAGCAGAGCAAGGGGATGAGGGAGATCTCATGCCCAGGACTGCCCAAACGTGTTTGGCATCTATGCCATACATAAAAATGGGGCTCATTTTGGTAGGGTCCCCATCTCTCGATTGGATTATAATGACTCTAGGTATTTGTTGAGGTCATCAATATCGAATAGAACTCGTCTGCCAATGCGTTTAGGTTTTAGCGGTAACTGGTGTTCAGTTGCACAGCTAATCTTGTTGCAAACGGTTTGAGGAGAAATACCCAAATACTGGGCCGTTTCCTGGACAGACAAAAAACGCTTCTTGCGGCTGCCCAGTTGTGTGGCCTGCGAAGTTTCGTAGATCTGCTTCAAGAGGGATTTGTGTTCTGGCAGTGCACTTTCCAGAGATTCCATCAATCGGAATGCTTTAACCAAAAAAGAGCAAGCGGATGAATCCTGACTTGCTCTTTTTATTCTTGCTGGTCGGGACGCGGGGATTTGAACCCCGGACCCCCTGAACCCCATTCAGGTGCGCTTCCAGGCTGCGCTACGTCCCGGCGTTTGAGCCTGTAATAGTATACCACTCCGCTTCTTTGTCAAGACATAAAATGGAGATCAAAAAGCCCCTTGCCAGTTTTCTGAAATGTGGATATGATTACCCCGGTTTGTTGCTTTTCCTGAAGCACAAACCCACATCACCCCGTGAGGTCTCATGATGACTGATCAAGAAAATATTCGAGTGCTCATCCTCGAAAAAGACGAGGAAGTCGTTGATGCAGTGAAACACCATCTTGAAAACGGCCCGTACGACCTGGATGTCCTCTCCAGCTTCAATGAAGCCATTTCTCGCTTGAAAACAGAGCATTTTTCAATGGCGATCGTTGGAAATACCGCGGAAACAGACTCCCCATTTGAGGTGTTGCTGGACATGGTCAAGGCTTCGCCTCTGACCTCTCTTATTCTCTTGAGTGATCTTCCCGAGGAAGAAGTACACGAAAGAGCTGAAGGATGTGGTATTCTGGGCCATGTTGCCAGGAGCGTGCCGCCGGAAGACCTTAACCACCTCCTCAGTCGTTTCAGGCAAATAACAGGCCTGCTCTAGAAAAACCTTTTCTCCTTTTTTCGAGCCGATCCTATGAGCCGCCGCGATTGCATCAGCAACCGAAATATTAAGATAATCGCAACCTATGTGCAGAGTAAAACAGGAGACCATACAAGGCTCTTTGATGATCTTCCCTATCCGTTTGAAGGCTTCCCTTCTCCCAAGGAATTCTTTCTTGATGAAGACGAATGGACCACGTATGAAAATTTCGAGAAAATTTTCCGCCGGGCAAAGGAACTCGTCAATGAGCCAGGGTTCTACTTCGCCTGCGGGTCTTCTTCCGCCGCCCTCAGGTCGTGGGGGCGTTTTCACATCTTTGCGAAACTCTTCAGTTCACCGGGTGACGGTTACAAGCGGCTTCCCTTTTTCAACAGGAACCTGAACGATACCAAGGAGATCGAGGTTGTTATTCCTCCATTCTTTGACAGGAGGATCCAAAGGTTTCGAACCGTTCTCAAAGTCGAATTCCACCGGGACATCGACCCCAATAGTGATTACATCGGCGATCCGTTCCTGCGGGGGATCATCTCCGCCATTCCGACCCTCTGGGGCCTTGAACCGGCCTTGGTCGAACAACCTCTCAAGCCCTACGACCCTGAAATACTTTTGCAGAAGGAACCGGAGTTCAGATCGTATGAGCTTCACCCGAAACGGGAAGGCGATCTCCTCACCATCCGGCATCCCGAGCATGGGGGAAGGAGTATCGTTGGCGAGAAAGTATTCCTGCTGCCTGATCAGGTTGGCAATCGCACATTATTCTTAGGCAGATACGCAAAAAAACCTCTAAACGCCCTGAATCCCGGGGAGGGAAAAGAGGCTATACTGATAACAGAGACCGTCACGGTAAACGGAAGAACGCTCTTGCAGGAGGGAGAAATTTTCCATGCTCCCTATTTTATCCTGGATGTGACTTACGATCGGACTTCTCTCGCCAATCGATTCGTGAATATTCTTTCGGTGAGAAAAAAACCCGATAACACGGGAAAAGAACTCATTGACACCCTCAATCAACTGCGAAAGAGCATCAAGGCCAAGAATGAAGCGTATGCCGCCCTGGAGAAAGCACACCAGGAACTGCAAGAAGCCAAAAAGCAGATAGACGAGTATGCCTCGGGTCTTGAAGAAAAGGTCAGAGAGAGAACCGCCTCTCTGCGCCAGACCCAGGAAGAACTCCTGGAAATGAACCGCAACCTTGAATCCAGGGTCCAGGAGCAGGTCCGGCAACTGGAAAAATACAATCAGCTCCGCCGCTATCTTTCCCCGAAGTTCACCGAAAAAGTCCTCTCCGGGAACAACACCACGGCGCAGGAATCCCAGAGAAAAATGATGACCGTTGTGTTTTCAGATATCCGCGGGTTTTCGACCCTGACCGATGATCTGGAACCCGAAGAAATCTTTCATCTCCTTGACCGGTATCTCTCGGAAATGATCAACATCATCCACCGCTTTGACGGTACCCTCAACAAGATTATCGGAGATGGCCTCCTCATCTTTTTTGGTGACCCTATCCCCCTGGAGGACCACGCGGAACGGGCCGTGCGCATGGCCGTGGAAATGCAAAAAAAGGTCGCTGAATTACGCGAAGAATGGAAAGGATACGATCATGACCTTGGCGTGGGCATCGGCATCAATACGGGCTATATGACCGTCGGAAATATCGGCTCTGAAATCCACCGGGACTATACGGTCATCGGCAACCAGGTGAACATAGCCGCCCGCCTTGAATCCATGGCCGCGGCCGGCCAGATATTGATCAGCCAGAGGACCTACAGTAAGGTCGAACCCCTGGTGGAATCGGAGTTTATTGGAGAAATCCAGGTAAAAGGAATCCACACCCCCGTCAGGACATTCAACATCACCGCACTCAAGGAGTGAATTTTCGGATCGTTGATTGATGCAAGATGAATTGTCGGAAAGGCCACTCATGGGAACGTATTGCTATGAGACGTCAAAGGAGGAAGTATGGTGAAAAGGGAGCAGATTATCAGGATTATTCAGAAGAGACTTGGCCTCGAGGAATCAGAGTTCAAGGTCATCGAGAACAATCCCAAATTTCAGCGGTTGTTCGACCATGCCGTGGCGGCCTCCCGGTACCGGCTGGTCGCTGAGGTAATCGAGTCCAAGGGCTGCCATTCGGGCCACACCCCGGGACAGAAAATCATTTTCGATTCCTCGGGCAATCTCCTTACCCGGGAGTCGCCCGAGCGGATCTGCTCTTTTCTCCTCCCCAACCTGCTCCTGGTGGTCAATGCCTTTTTCGAGAACCTCATGAACGGGAGGGACCCGAACGAGGTGATCTTCAACCGGACGGGCTGTTTTGACGTGGGCCATGCCTGCGGCGG
>JAFDGR010000036.1 GCA_019309145.1 Deltaproteobacteria bacterium
GGTCGAGCTCCTATTCGCACAATGGCGCCCACCGTGGCAAAAAAGGTATAGGGCGTTGTCATGACCATGTCCCCCGGTCTCACTCCCGCACCCATGAGTGAAATGAGAAGGGCGTCGGTTCCAGAGGATACCCCGACACCGAATCGGCAACCGCAATAGGCAGCGATCTGTTGTTCTAATTCCTCCACCTTGGGACCCATGATAAACCGCTGGGAGTTAAAGACCTCCTCGGTTACTTCCATGATTTCCGTTTTAATGGCCTCATATTGTTTCTGTAGATCAAGCAGCGGGACTTTCATCCAGATCCTCCTTTCCTTTATCCGAGGAGCTCCAATACGGGAACGATGTCAACACCGTCTCGCAATGCAGGGAGACTCTTTTTCAACAGCATCAGTGTTTCCTGGTGGGGATGGCCGATGCCGATTGCCCAGCCTTTATGTCTGGCCATGTTCAACAGTCGCCTTACCTGTGATTCTATGGCCTCAGGGTGGAGGTCATTGTCCAGGAAAACAGTCCTTCTCGCCGTCGGGATTCCCATTTTCCTGGCAAGATCATAACCAACACTCTCGGGAGTGGTCCTGCTGTCCACAAAAAAAAGATGCCGCCGCTTCAGGGCCCGCAAAACCACGGTCATCTTGTCCCGGTCTTCCGTGAACAGGGAACCCATATGGTTGTTGACACCCCTGGCCCCGGGAACCTGGTCCAGGTCCTCTGACAGTTGGTGGAGAATCTGCTCCGCGTCCATGGAGGTGTACAACGTACCCGGGCCGGGATTCACCGCAGGATACCGCTTCGGTTCCATGGGAAGATGCACCATTAATACACAACCGCGCTTGCGTGCCTCGGCCGCAATTCGCCGCGTGAAAGGCGCGCAAGGGAGTACCGACAGGCCCACGGGGATCTCCAGGTCCATGAAACCCCTTGCAAGGCCTGGATCATACCCCAAATCATCAATGATCAGGGCTATCCTTGCCCGATATTTCTGCCGAGCAGGGGGAAATGCCCCAAAGGAAAGGACCACACGGTGCGTGGGCAACCCGTTTGCCAGGATAGAAAAGGAGAAGGCGCGACTTGCGCTCTTTTCTTTTCGAACGCTTACCTTCTGTTTTAATGGAGAAAGAGCTTTCCGGATCCTTCCCAAGAGGTCACGGGCCCTTGCTTTATCCGGACATCTGACGAGAAGCCTGGTAAACTCCCAGTGCTGTTTCCCTGTATCCCTCGGTTCGACCCCCTGGAAAACCACATTCTTTTCAGGAATCCTGGATCGGTAAAGGGCATCATATATGGAGAGATCGATCTTCCGGATAACGCCGGAAAGTTCACCGCTCCCTGAATAGGCTTCCTCGTAGAGCGGCACCGGGGAGCTGCCCTTCCCCTTGAGAAACCACAAGCAGCCGAAAATAAAAACAGCAACGCAGAGGGAAAAGACGAGAAAGATCAACAGTACCCAGTGCTTCGTCTTTTTTCTCTTCATGCATATCCCGCGCCATGGAGCATCACTGGGCAACCTTCATCTTTGAAAAAATTTCCCACGACTCCAGTAACTGGAGGGCATATCGCACCTGGTTATCCTTCTTCAGAAGATTTTCAGCTTTTCCGTCTTTTTCCACTGGTTTCTTCTTGGGCTTTTCTTTGACGGCCCGGTCATTTTCCATGTGTCCTTTCAGGTCTTCTTCCCGCAGGAAATGCGGTTTCTTGCTTTTTTTCTTGTCAGCAGGGGGGACAAATTCCACTTTTACATCGGGCACGATGCCACTCAGCTGGATAGACCTTCCGCTCGGGGTGTAATATCTCGCGGTGGTCAGCCTGAGGCCCGAGCCATCGCCCAGTGGGATAATGGTCTGCACAGAACCCTTTCCGAAAGTGCGGGTCCCGAGGATCAGGGCGCGTTTATTGTCCTGGAGGGCGCCCGCAACAATCTCTGAGGCGCTCGCGCTGCCGCCGTTCACCAGAACGATGATGGGATACTTCTTTTCCGTCCCGTTCTTATGGGCGCTCATGGAAATATTCTGGGCACTGTCCCGCCCTCTCGTACTCACAATGACTCCTTTATCGAGAAAGAGATCAGAGACCTTCACGGCTTGAGAAAGAAGACCTCCCGGGTTATTTCGAAGATCCAGAACCAGGCCTTTCAAGGTGCCTCTTTTTTCCAGCTCGTGCAGGGCATTTTTCAAATCACGGGTGGTATGACTCTGAAAATTAGAAATGCGCACATATCCGATTTCCGGGGTGAGTTGCAAATGCCGGACACTCTTCAAGGGAATAACATCTCTTTTGATCTTGAATGTCAGGGGCTGACTTCGGCCTTTCCGGGCGACGGTCAATTCGACCTCGGTTCCCTTGGGACCACGAATATTTTTCACTGCATCCAGGAGCGTCATGCCCTTGGTAGACTTTCCCTCAATCTTGATAATCCTATCTCCCGCCTTCATCCCGGCTTTATACGCGGGCGTCCCCTCAATGGGAGAAACAACGGTAAGCACATCATCTTTGATGGTAATTTCAATGCCCACCCCGGAAAAGCTCCCCTTGGTCTCCGTCATGAGTTCCTGATATTCATCTTTGGTCATGAAGGAAGAATGGGGATCAAGACTCCTGACCATTCCCTTGATTGCACCGTAAATGAGTTTCTGAGGGTCTTGCGGTTCCACATAGTGTTTTTCAACCTCCCGGAGGACCTCTGTGAAGAGCTCAATATTCTTGTACACCGCATCGGTATCCGCTTTTACCTCCTCCTGATTTCCATGAAAAAACAAGACTCCTGCAACCAGCAGGCATGCCAGGAGAATGCTCACTAAAGTTTTTCTTTTCCCAGGTTTCATTCTCTTCTCCTAAAATATTTTTCCTCCTCCGAGGAATACGCATCTCGAAAGGTATATCGTTTTAAAAACACTCAATCTTAAAATTATTATTTGATTTCCCCGAAAAAACAACCAAAAAAATACAATAATGGCTGGCGGTTCATTGCCTGTCACCGGGTTTTCAACCATTTCACCGTATTCAGGATGGCCTCTCCATGGCGTATCTCGAAATAGAGCCTTTTCAGTCCTCCACTATTCTGACTCCCCACCACACCAATAACGTCACCGCTGTCCACCCGCTCACCGTTTTTCTTCATTCTCTGATTCAGCTCGGCAAAAATGGTAAAGAATCGAGATCCGTGATTGACAATAACCATCTCTCCATACCCTTTCAGCCTGCCGGAAAAAGCCACTCTCCCGGGGAAAATACACCGGACTTCCCTATCGCTCTTACTCTCTATATACACACCACGCCGTATCCTGCCTGCCGAAACCCCCAGCACCTGTTTCCCCTGGAGAATCCTTCCCTCCAAGGGTAAAGGGAGCCGTCCCTTTTCCTCGATAAATGTTGAAGCGCCGCTGTTTTCACTATACGTGCCAGGTCTTTTTTCCAGGTCCAGGAGGGTGTTTTTCAAGTTCTCGGCGCCTGCCTCCAGTTCTTTTATGGCCGTCTGGTAAAATTCCTTTTCTTTGTGGGTTTTCATCAGGAGAATGACCTTGTCTTCAAGCTCTTTTTTGAGCGCTGTAAGCCTTTTTTTTGCCTGATCTCTTGTGGACTGGATCAGAGAGAGTTGTTCACGCAAGAGGGCGATCCTTTTTTCCTGCTCTTCCTTTTTGGCCACCAGGACTTCCAGGGCCCTGCGATCTTCCTGCATGACGGCCTTCAGGTACTTCACCCGGAGACGAAACTGGTCCAGGCCTGTCGCGGTAGCAAGAATTTTCATGTACCCTCGCCTCGCGTACTTGTAGAGTGCCACCAGCCGCTCCATGAGCTTTTCCTCTACTGCCCGGAGAGATCTTTCAAATGTTGCTTTTTCCTTTTGCAGGGAACGAATCACCGACGCACTGTGTCTGACTTCTTTCTGGATTGCGGCCAGTTCCACCCGTCTCCCGGCAACTTCCTTTTCAATGCTGGACAGGCGGGAAAGGAGGTCCTTCTCCTTCATATTAAATAATTGGAACTTCTGTTTCTCCTTGGACAATTCCGTTTCAAGCCGCCGCACCTGACTCGGCGTCTGTGCAGGTCTCTTCAAGGGTGACGCGGGCATTCCGGGAGTCGTATCTGTCAGAAGAATACAACAAGACACTATTACGAAGGCCACTTGTGGCTTGAGATGGCGAGAGATGCGAAGCTTCATAGGCGAAAGAATCTTCCCAGTGCTATAAAACTGCCCAGCAATCCTAGAGCCACGCTCACCACGAAAATGGTGAGCGTATAACTGTGGGGGATAAAGACAAAGTCCAGGAGCGCGAGCCCAAGGATATCAGCCTTTTTGACCGAAAGAATGACATATCCAGAATACAGAATAAGGATGGACAAAAAGCCGCTCACGACCCCTTGGATGGACCCTTCGAGCAGGAACGGCGTCTTGACAAACCAATCGGTTGCTCCAACGAGTTTCATAATCTCGATCTCTTCCTGACGGGAATAGATCGTCAATTTTATGGTATTGGTCACAATAAACAGGACCCCGAGGCCGAGAAGCCCCCCGATGATGAGTCCCGCCAACCGAAACACCCTCATGAGCCCCTCGAAACGCCGCAGCCACTCCTCGCTGTACTGTACCTCCCCCACGCCCGCAAATGTTTCCAGTTCTTTTCTGAGTTTTCCCGGGTCGGGCTTGTTGCCCTTTGACGAGCGGAAAACCACCTCTATTGAAGCCGGTAAGGGATTCCTGGGCAACCCGTCCAAAACGCTTGCTTCTCTTCCCAGGGCACGCTTCAGATCAAGAAATGCCTGCTTTTTTGTGATCGTCCGCTCAATATGGGCGCCGGGAATGTTCCGGATGAGGGCAAGCACCTTTTCCCTAGCCGTCCCGTCAATACCGTCTTTCAGATAAACGGACATGGAAAAGCTGTCGCCCCAGCCGTGAATCCAGCTGTCCACGTTGTAAAAAAGCAGCAAAAAGGCCCCGAAGATAAGAAACGAGATCACCATGGTGCTCACTCCGACGATGTGAACCAACCAGTTCTTCCTGACGTTTTGTATCGCCTGACGTATGAAATATGGTGCGAGCCTCAGTTTCATTTTTCTCCGATCAATCTCCCCCGATTCAGGATCACCTGCCGTTGAGCGGTTTCCTGCAGGAGTTCCCTGCTGTGGGTTGCCACCACGACGGTGGTGCCTTTCATGTGGATGGTTCGGAAAAGAAGCATTATTTCCCTGGTGAGATCGGGGTCCAGGTTCCCCGTGGGTTCGTCCGCCAGCAGGACCAGCGGATCATTTACAATGGCCCGCGCGATGGCAACACGCTGCTGCTCTCCCCCTGAAAGCTGGAGAGGGTATGATTGTTCCTTCTTGACAAGACCGACTGACCGAAGTGCCAGGTGTGCTTTCTTGCGGACGTACGAGGGACGCTCTCCCCTCACTTCGAGGGCCAGGGCGACATTTTCGAATACAGTCCTTCCCGTCAGCAACTTAAAATCCTGAAACACGAATCCCACCTTCCGACGGAGGAGATCCAGCTTCTTGCGCCCGATGCGGTTCAGGTTGATCCCATTGATCAAAATGTGGCCGCTGGTGGGCTTTTCAGCCCCGAACATCAACCGGAGGAGGGTGGTTTTTCCTGCACCGCTCGGGCCGGTGACGAAAACGAACTCCCCCTTGCGAACCCGCAGGCTGATGTCCTGGAGAGCCACGTTTGCACCGAAATTTTTAAAGAGGTGAAATAACTGGATCATGATGAAAAGATATATGTGCTCTTGTTTCTACCACAGGGAACCGGCATATTCCCTCTGCTCCGTTCGCTTCGCCGTCCATGGCTCCGCTCACTGCGGATGTCGGCCCTTCCGCTGTCCTGCTCCAGGGCCGACATGACGCCGCCTCGGGAACATCCCGTTCCCCTGCTTTGCCAGCAACTACCGTCTCAATACCCTCAGCCGATCTCCCTGAGTAGTTATCTCCATTAGAACAGCCACGCGCAGATGTCAATGTGAAGATAGTCGTGGTTACTCATGCCCCAGGAGCGTCATTCTCTCCCTGGCAGCCGCCTTCCGCCTCTTTTCCCATTCATTCCATTCTTTCTTAAAAGCCGCAAGATCATCTTTCACTCCCTGAATCTCTTCGGAAGAACCGAATCCCTCAAGCCCCTTCAGCCGCTCTTTCAACAAGCGTACCCGGCTCTTGATTCTCCGCATTTCCGCAAGAGCCTTTTGCTCCTTTTCCGTGGGGATTTTTATGGCGCCCTGACACATTGAATGCTGTGGAAATATCTCCTTTCGTTTGTCATCCATAGCATCTTCTCCTCATTCTTGTGCCCGTATTAGCACCATAGTATACCCGTTCCTTTTTTTCCATCAGAAAGACTCCCGCGTTTCATCCCTTTCACAGCCAAGCGCTTGACACCCACACCGACTCCGCCTAATATACCCAAACAAATTGAAATCTTGGTTGAAAAGTTCACGTGAACTTTGAACGTTGAACCCGGAACCATCATTCTCAGTGAACTTGAGGAGAAATTTGCATGAAAATACTGGACAACCTCCACGCGTTTTTGTGGGACCATCCCATGGCCAATAACTGTAACACCTATCTCATCGACGGCAAAAAGAAGATCCTTATTGATCCGGGGCACTACGAGTTCTTTAGCCACGTGCGTGACGGACTTTCGGATCTTTCGCTGACCCCTGAGGACATGGACGTGGTCCTGGTCACCCACGGGCACCCGGATCATATTGAAAGCGTACAGGTATTCGCCGACATGAAGGCCGTCATCGCTGTCTCACAGATAGAAATGGATTTTATCCGGAAAATTGCCCCCCACTACGGACAGGCACTTGGTGTGCCCGATTTTGAACCGGATTTCCTGCTCCAGGAGGGGGAACTTGAGATCGGCTCCATCACGCTGCACGTTATTCATACGCCCGGACATTCTCCCGGTTCAGTCTGTTTCTCCTGGCCGGATCAAAAAGTCCTTTTTTCCGGGGATGTCATATTCAATGGAGGGATCGGGAGAACCGACCTTCCCATGGGAAACGGGGAGCAATTGAAAGCCAGTATTCGCCGCCTCGCCGCCCTCGATGTGGATTATGTCCTTTCGGGACATGGAGAGCCGGTAAACGGCAGGGAGGCGGTAAAACGCAATTTTCAGGAAATCGAGAGTTTCTGGTTTGGGTATATATAGAGGGCATAAGGCGTAGGGCGTAGGGTGAAAGGTAAAAGGATAAAGGCGAAAGAATAAAAGATAAGAAGCGAGGAGGCTGGGAAGGTGGAAGGGGGAAGGCGGAAAAAAACAACCATTGACTTTGACCTGCGGCAGCTTGAAATCTTCCGCAAGGTAGTTGAACTGAAGAGTTTTTCCCGTGCTGCCGAGAGAGTCTTTCTTGCCCAGGCATCGGTGAGCGAACGCATCGCCACCCTCGAGCGCCTCGTGGGGACCAAGCTCCTCAACCGGCTCGGCAGGCAGGTCGTGCCGACCAGGGCAGGTGAACTCCTGTACAAGCATGCGATTCTGCTCCTGGACATGAAGGAAACGGCCGCACTGGAGATGGAGGATTTTCTGGGGCTCAAGCGCGGAGAAATCCGCGTGGGAGGAAGCACCATTCCGGGCGAATATATCCTGCCGCGCGTTATCGGTGCATTTCACGCAAAATACCCCCGTATATCCGTGACCATTACCATATCCGACACAGGCGATATTGAAAAAAGAGTCATTGAAGGCGAACTTGATCTGGGAGTCGTTGGATCCAAAAGCAGCAACAGGATCCTCCAGGTCAGGAGAATATGGCGGGATGATCTGGTACTCGCTGTCTCCAGGGAACACCCATGGGCAACAAAAAAGGAAGTTCTCCCCGAAGAACTGGCCGGGCAATCCTTTATTCTCAGAGAAAGGGGTTCCGGCACGCTGCAGACCACGAAGGAATACCTGGAAAAAATGATTCCCGGGGGAACCGATGCCCTGCATGTGGTCGCACGGTTCGGGTCATCAACCGCGGTCAAGGAAGGTATCAAGGCGGGCGTCGGAGTATCCATTATTTCTTCACGGGCCGTCAAGACCGAACTCGACATGGGGCTCCTGAAGGCCATCAAGATCAAGGACCATCCCATGTCGCGATCTTTCTATCTTATCCGGGACAAAAGAAGGATTGCTTCTCCCCCCTGCCAGGCCATGCTCGATTTCCTGACCCATGCAGACGAATCGGCAAGGAGTGACCATGGCTGACATCATTGACTATCGCGGTGACTGCTGAAAAGCCTACCTGGACGTAAGTTTATGTCTGAGAATACTGCCGCCCGGGAAAAGCTTCGAGTTTATTCTCGAAAGGGAAAAACTCGAAAACATCAAGAAAGTTATCGCCCACAACCACGGCGAAGTCCTGGAAGAAACTTTTCTGGGAAGCGATGTGCAGATGAAGGTCAAAAAAGTGTCCGGCTGAATGGCTTTTTGCAAGGCCGACAATAATTGGAGAACATATGGAAACAAACCCGGCCATTGCCGTTGTAGGGACCTTTGATTCAAAGGGCGAGGAGCACCTGTTTTTAAAGGAACGGATTGAGGCGCGAGGACTGCGTGCCTTGACCATGAACGTGGGAACCGGGGGTCCCTCCCCTTTTCCGCCCGACATTGACTTTTACACTGATTTCATCGTCAAAAACGGGCTGGAGGACAAGGGGCGGGATGGGATGATTCAGGCGGTTGTTTCGGTGGCAAGTGACAAAATTCTGGCCCTTTATGGGGAAGGTCATATCAACGGCATCATTTCCGCAGGCGGAGGCACAGGGACCCACCTAGGCACAGGGATTATGCGCGTCCTTCCCATGGGCATTCCCAAGGTCATGGTCTCCACGGTTGCATCCCGGGACATGTCCGGGATTGTCGGCACCAAGGACATCACCATGGTGCACAGCGTCACGGACATCATGGGCGTCAACAGCCTGCTCGGCGGGATCCTGGACCAGGCCGCGGCCGCGGTGTGTGCCATGGCCGAAAGCAATTGGCAAAGTGCCCATAAGAAGAAACGCATCGCTCTCACCATGTTCGGGTTCATTACCAGGGCCGCCGAGCAAATCAAGAAAAATCTTGAGGCCCTTGGTTATGAGGTCGTCCCCTTTCACGCCAATGGGACAGGGGGAATGGCCATGGAGGAGCTGGCACGAGAGGGCTATTTTCACGGAATCCTGGACCTGGCCACCCACGAACTGGCCGACCAGTTGCGGCAGGGATACTGTAAAGGGATCGGGCCCCTGCGCCTTCAGCCCATAAACAATAGAAAAGTTCCCCGTCTTGTGGTCCCCGGTGGGCTCGACTGCGCGGTCCTGGAATTCACCAGGGAAAATATCCCCGCTGCACTCAAAGAGAGAAAAATCTTTTTTTATGATTTCCGTTCGGCCGTCCGGCTGGATCTCGAGGAGACCAGGGCCATCGCCCAGCAACTGGCGGGAAAGCTGAACCAGGATCCATCCGGTGTCAAGCTCCTCATCCCCATGGACGGCTGGTCCGAAGCCGATAAGGCAGGAGAACCGCTCCATGATCCTCGCATGCGTGACGCGTTTATAGAAAAACTGAGAAAAGATCTGGACCCCCGCGTCCTGGTCAGGGAAGTGGGCGGTCACATCAACGATCCTTCTTTCGCACAGGCGGCCTCAGCTCTGATGGATGAAATGTTGAGAAACCCTGGCTAAACCTTGCGAGAGGATTGCCTTTTGCGCTTTTCAAGCTCTCTCGCCGCTATCTCAAATGCACTTTGGGTACAAAACCACGTTTCATGATGCTCTGCCAGGTGTCGATAGAGCTCAATGGCAGTAATACCCTGTCTTTCAATTTCCTTTGAAAACCCGGTCTCTGAAAAACGCCATAATTTATCCGCGTCCTTGACCACCGCTTCCTCAAGAGACCGAATATCCTCGCCCGAATCGTGTGTTCGTATAATAGAGGCGATCTTGTCAATGAGCAAGGGATCGTAATGAATATGTTCCAATATGCGCCTGGCTACAGCCGCCCCCTCTTTTTCGTGAATTCGATTCAGTCTTTCTGATTCCAGCCCCTCGGCCTTCACCCCATAGGCGGTTTTGATCTCCCGGGCTCCCAGGCACGACCATCCCACATCATGCAGGATGATTGCCGGTTCTATTATTTTCCTGTCGCCTCCTTCCTGTTTCATCAGGCTCATGGCATACTCATGAGAAATCCTGGCATGCATCAAGTCTCCTCTGACCGCCAGATAGGGCTTCGCCTGTTCAAAGACCTGAGTAATAAAGCGCGCCCAGTTCGTATCATCCTTGTGGCCGACCAATATTATCTCCCCCTCATTCCATGGTCCCGGTCAAACGGAGGAATTCCCTCGCAGGAAGAGAGAGTTGCACATTCCGGGGGAACACGATCACCGTCTGGACCAAGATAGGACCTTCCTTGATGCCCAGAGATCGAAGGCGCCCCATCTTCACCTCCAGCTCTATTTCAGGGACATAGAGAAAAGAGATACCGCGCCCTTTGATCACATATTCCTTAATGAATTCCACGCTCCCTGCTTCAATCAGGACGGAAGGAGTAACGCCGTGATCTCGGAGCAATGAAAGGATCGCGTATCGTGATCCTGAACCCTCTTCCCGGATGATGATCGGTTCATTTTTCAGTTGCTTCAAGGAAACTGATTTTTCCCCTGCAAAACGGTGTTCAGGTGACGTGACCAGGCAGAACTCCTCTTTGGTATAGTCAATGACTTTCAACTTGTTTCCATAGGACAGCTTCCCGATAATACCAAGGTCATATTTGAATTCCAGGAGGTCATCAGCGACTTCCTGAGAGCTTCCCACCTCAAGGGACACCTTTACACCGGGAAATTGTTCCTGGAAACGGGAAAGAAGGCCGGGCATGAGGTGTTTTGCGAAGCTGCGCGTGGTTCCAATCATTAAGGAACCTCCAGAGAGATCCGAATAACGGCTCAAGACGTGTTCCATCTCTTCCACGATTTCGAACATCCTTTCAGCATATCCGAAGAGAAGGATCCCTGCGTCGGTGAGTTCAAGAACTTTGCCTTTTTTCTTGAGCAGTTTTACTTCCAGTGATTCTTCAAGGGCCTTTATCTGCATGGTCACTGCCGGCTGAGTCACAAAAAGAGCCTCAGCGGCCTTGGTCATACTCTTCTCTCTCGCCGCCAGAAAAAAGGCCTTCAGTTGGTTCAGATTGATTCGCATAGAACCCATGGGATGGTGATATATAAGAAAATCTTATATAACCATAAAATCAATTGGTTTGACAAGTCAATAAAATTTCCCAAGAATTGAAAGCAACAGGAATTGAAAGACTCCCATTGCAACCTGGCAACAGCCCATAAATGCCCTAAACGATCATCATTAGAGCTTTTGAAAGCATATATCTCTTGCTTTCGCTTCAAGAGGAAGACGCCTCCATGACACCCTATCGTACAATGTTCTGGCGGATCAATGAGGTTTGGATCTTTTACGTGTTTGTGGTTCTCGCCGTGGGACTTTTTCTCGCAGGAGTAATCGCCCACATCAGCGTTTGGAAACAGAACGCAAAAGCTTCAGATTTTCCTTTTTCAGGCGGTGCACTCAAGAAATCAATTCTGGACACCTTCCTGGGACGACGCGTACTGCAAGGCGACAGAGCCGCGGGCATGATGCACCTCTTCCTGTTCTGGGGCTTCCTGTCCCTTTTCATCGGAACCGCTTTGCTGGCTGTCCACGACTATCTCTTTTCATTCTTAACGGGCAGTGTTTACCTGGTCTATTCCCTGGTCATGGAGATAGGCGGGCTCATGCTCCTCACAGGGATCCTGTGGGCGCTCATTCGTCGATATATCCAGCGCGTTCCCCGCCTTGAAAGGCGACTGGAGGATGCTCTGGTGCCGGTTTGGTTTGTGTTGGTTGGGTTTTCGGGTTTTCTGGTGGAAGGTTCCCGCCTGGCCTCCCAGCATCCCCTGTGGGGACCCTGGTCCTTTGTGGGATGGTGGATGAGCGCTCTGTCTTCAGCGTCAACAGCAGAGATCTTCTATCCATATCTCTGGTGGACACATGCCCTCCTGGCGCTCTGCCTTATCGCCGCGCTTCCCTTTACAAAGCTTTTTCATATCCTGGGGGCGCCCGCAGCGATCTACTTTCAAGAATCCAGGAACCCTGGCATTGCGGATGCGGAAGAAGGGATTGGAGAATTTGACCTAGGTGATTCGATCTTTTTTGACGCCTGTATGCGGTGCGGCCGTTGCGTGGCGGTCTGCCCCACAGCCGGAGCCGGTGAACCATTTGCCCCCCGGGAATTCGTCCAGGCCATGCATCGGGCTCTATGGCAAGAACACTTTCCCTGGGGTGATATCAGGTTCCTGAGCAGGGGGGAAAAAAGTGAAGTGGACGATACATTCTGGCACTGCACCACGTGCAGGGCCTGCCTGGAGGTCTGCCCGATTTACGGCGCCACCTTCGAGGCCGTGATAAAACAAAGGGTTCTGGCCATAGAGGATGGAACCAATGTACCAAGACTTATGAATCAAACCCTTGAAAAAGTCTTCAAATACGATAACCCCTGGGAGTCCTCCAAAAAGAGGAGGGGGGCCTGGGCAGAAGGAATGGATCTGGTTGATATCGCGAAAAAAGACGCGCAAGCGGATCTTTGCTACTTCGTGGGATGCACAACCTCCTTTGATGACACGGCTCAGGAAATCGCCCGGTCGTTTTCCACAATCCTCCAAAAAGCAGGGATCAATTTCGGCATCCTTGGCAAGAAAGAACCCTGCTGTGGGGACATTGCCAGGAGCACAGGCGAATTGGGCCTCTTTGTGGAACAGAGAGAGAAATGCCTTGATCTTTTTGACAAATACGGCATTACCGATGTAGTAACCTCGTCGCCCCACTGCTTCCATACCTTTCGAAATGAATACCCTGAAGGATCTTTCAGGGTACGCCATTACACACTGGTCTTGCGGGAACTCATCGCCAAAGGCACACTCCGGTTCAACAAGGAGATACATGCGACGGTCACCTACCATGATCCCTGTTACCTGGGCCGGTACAACCGGATTTTTGATGAGCCAAGGGAGATTATTCGTGCGATCCCCGGGGTTCGACTGGTGGAAATGACCCACTATGGTGCCGACAGCCTCTGCTGCGGTGGAGGCGGCGGGCGGATGTGGCAGGATCTTGACGGCGAGGTCAAGATGAGCGAAGTGCGGATCAGGGAGGCTGAGGAAACGGGCGCACAGATCCTTATAACGGCATGCCCTTTGTGCCGCATCATGCTGGAGGATGCCCGCAAGGTTGCAGGGCTGAACGAGACCCTCAAGGTCATGGATCTCAATGAGCTGGTCTTACAGGCATTGGATGGGGTGAATGCTGGAGATCTCAAGGCCTAACAGAGGACAATAATATCTTAGGTCCTTCTGGTTTTTGGGTACTTTGAAGCTGAGACATTCATGAAAGTCGGAACAGGCTATGCCCATTTTTCTTCGATTCCGGGCCTCCCGACAGTCACGAATAAAAAAGGGCATATCCTGTATCCCTGTAATTGATCTTTACCCAAGGCACGCTTCAGTTGGATGAAACATATCTTTTAAGGAGGATGAGGATGAGTGATGTAATGATACTGGGAGAAATAAAAGACGGATCATTGGACTTGAGGACCCTTGAATTGCTGGGAGCCGGGAAAAAGCTCGCCGGTGATCTCGGTGTGAGTGTGTCCGTCGTGTTCCTGGGAGATGCGGTTTCCGCGGCGGCCGAACAGGCTGTCTCCTACGGCCCGGATCGCGTTTACAAATTGGAACACCCTTTACTGAAAGAATTCAATGCTGACCTGTGGCTCGCATCACTGGAACAGGCGTGCAAGAAGATCAAACCGAACGTTTTCCTCATGAGCCATTCTTTCATCGGTATGGAGCTGGGGCCGAGATTGGCCTGTCGCCTGAATACCCGGCTTACCACTGATTGCATTGATCTTTCAATTGATCCTGAAGACGGCCTTCTGCTCCGGACAAAACCGGTTTCAGGAGGTAACGCGATCTCCGTGTTTAAATGCCCGGGCGAACCCCAACTGGCGACGGTCAGGGGAAAAGTCTTTGAGCCCGCCGAGACAGTTGAGGGAAAAGGGGAGATCGCGGACATGGTTCCGAAAATAGATGAGTCCATGATCAAGGTGGAATCCATTGAGGTGATCAAAGAGGACGTGGTTTCCCTGGACAAAGCAAATGTGGTTGTTTCCGGTGGCGCAGGGCTGGGAGACGAGGATGGGTTTGAGATACTCCAGGAGCTGTCAACGGCACTGAGCAAGTCCTTTGGAAGGGTCATGATCGGGTGCAGCAGAATGGCCGTGGACAAAGGCTGGATCTCTTCCGACCATCAGGTGGGTCTGACCGGCACCATGATTTCCCCGGACATCTATGTGGCAGTGGGAATATCAGGGGCCATCCAGCACCTTGTCGGCATGATTCAGTCCAAAAAAATAATCGCCATCAATACGGATCCGAGCTGCAACATCTTTAAAGTGGCCGATTATGGAATTGTTGAAGATTATGAAAAGGTTGTACCTGCACTGGTAAAGAGATTGGAGGAACAATCATGAAAGAACTGAGGATAATAGTATGCGCCAAGCAGATTCCCGACCCTGAAGCACCTTTGTCGGATGTCAGTGTGGATGCTGAAAAAAAGGAGGTCATTGTCGATGCGCCACAGGTCATCAGCCCGTTTGATGAGAATGCCCTGGAGGCGGCCCTCCGTATTAAAGAAGAGCTGGCGGCGAAAATCACCGTCTTGAGCCTGGGAAGAAGAGTCTCGGACACGGTATTGAGAAAGAGTCTGGCAGCCGGTGCCGATCAATTGATTCTCTTGCAGGATGACGCCTTTGAAAAGCTTGACAGCCATTCCATCGCAGGCGCGCTCGCGGACGCCATAAGGAAGATAGGCGACTATGACCTGGTTTTGACCGGACGACAGGCCGGTGACTGGGATTCCGGTCAGGTCGGCCTGATTCTGGCTGAAATGTTGGGGCTTCCGTGCATCAATCTCGCCCGCGAGATCAAGATCGAAGATGAGAGTGTGTTGGTCAAGAAAAACATCCCCAATGGATATGAACAGGTGCGGGCCAGGATGCCTGCACTGGTAACGGTGAGCAATGAGGTTGGCGAATTACGGTACATTTCCAGGACGAAAATGTTGAAGATGCTCAGAGGCGCTTCTTCCATTCCATCGTGGAGCAGCGAAGATTTTGTATCGGCCAAAGAAGAGCTGCACAAAATGGGTATCGTAGAGCTTTCATCGCCGCCGGATATGAGAAGGAATTGCGAGTTTCTGGACGGTGTTACCCCTGAGGAAAAAGCCGACAAATTAGTGGCTGTTTTTGACACTCTCCGATGAGGTCATCAAGACGGTCATGGGGGGATCTTTCAGCATTACATTTCGAAAAAACAGGAGGAAGATACAATGGCGGACATGTCTTACGATGCAGTGATTATTGGTGGAGGACACCATGGGACGATTATTGCCCCCTATCTTGCCAAGGCCGGCCTCAAAGTGGGTGTCTTTGAGCGACTGGATCATTTGGGTGGCGGCGCCGTATCCTATGATGACTCGCCGTCCCCGGGATTTCGAGGCAACTTTTGTGCGCATTTTACCCGTTTTTACGGACACCCTGCCTATCGGGAATTTAATCTTCGCGACGAGGGGTTGGAATACGTCTTTCCTGATACGAACGAAGCAATCGTCTTTGATGACGGCTCTTCCTACGTGGGCTACGCCGGGTTTCCCGTGGTAGATCCCAAAACAGGAGAGACCGAGTTCAGCGAAAAAAATGTGCAAAAGACCTATGAGCAAATCAAGAACTTCTCCAAGGCCGATGCAGAAGCCTACCTCTACTGGACAGAAAAATACAGAGACATCATCCGACCGGCATTTGCGCGGCACCGGTACTCGGTGCCAACCCCTTATGGAGTCCCGGATGCCCTGGAAGAACTGATGACCAATCCCAAGAGCGGCCTTGACCCATCCATGCAGTTTATGACCGCCAAGGAGATCGCGCACTATTTCTTTGAGAGTGACGAACTCAGGATTTGCACCTTCAGGGGTTTTCTCACCTCCTGCGGCATTTATGCTGATGATGTGCCGGGAATTATGTATACCTTCGCAGCCATTCATCTGGTGCTCGGATGGGAGACGGCGGCTATTCCAAAGGGAGGGACGCAGTCCATCACCGATGCCCTTGTCTCGGCCGGCAAGAAACTGGGTGTCGAATATCATATCAATGCTGAAGTAGATGAAGTAATTATTGAAAATGGGAAGGCCAAAGGCATCAAGCTTCTGGACGGCACCGAGATCGAGGCCAAGCAAATGGTGGTCTCTGATAATGCCACTCCCCAGCTCTTCCTTCGCATGATTGGAGAAAAGAATCTGGACACCCAGATGAAACGGAAGGTGGACACCTATTTCTTTGACCGCGCGCAACTCTTCTGGGGGCCTGTCGCCGTGCATGAGCTTCCAGACTATAAGGCGGCCAAGAACAATCCCGATGTCAATGCCACGCCCCGCACTTACTGGGCACCCAAGGATCTGGCGTTCATGGAAGACAAATACATGCATGAAATCTTCCTGCTGGGGATGCCTTCCAAGATTTTCTGTCTGACCGCACCGGACAGCATTTGGGATCCGTCACGTGTGCCCGAAGGGAAACACAGCCTCCATGTGGAGGAGTTTACCGCCCCCGCCAGAATTTTTTCGAGAAAGGAATGGCGGCAATTGCATGATGAATTTTATGACGCCATGATTGAACAATGGCAGAAATATGCCCCGAACATGACGAAAGACAACTTCATCGGAGAACGCATTGCAACCCCCATCGATATCCAGGATACCCATCTGGATATGAGGGAAGGCGGCTGGTCCGAAGGCAACTGCGGCGGGGCCCAGAGCGGACGTTTCAGAGGACTGCCGGGAGGGTATCGAACATTCATCAACGGACTCTATATGTGTTCCTCAGGGGTGGCTGGCGGCCCGGCTATCGGGCGGGGCTCAAGTTACAACTGTTACAATGTCATCGCCGAGGATTACGGATTGCCGAAACCGAAATATTAATGCACCCTGGAGAGCGACGAACGAAGCAGCGGGAATATGCCCGCTCCCTGCTCACCAGGCCTCAATAGGTGCGTGTCATTGCGAATCGAAACACGAAGGGGATAATACATGCGTCTCAAAGATAAAGTAGCCATTGTGACAGGAGGAGCCAAAGGCCTGGGCAGGGCATTCGCCCTGAAGCTTGCCGAGGAGGGCGCCGCGGTGATGGTGGTGACTCGAAAGGATATGGACAACCTGAGAGAAACCGTTCGGCAGATCAATGACCTGGGTGGCAGGGCTTCTTTTTGCCAGGCGGACGTGTCTCAAGAGGAAGACACCAAGGCCATGGCAGAAGCAACCATCAAGGAATTCGGGAAGATCGATATCCTGGTGAATAACGCGGCCGTGTACGATGGCATCAAGCGCAAGCCGTTCCATGAGATCGACCCGGATGAATGGGACCTGGTCATGAACGTGAATGTCAAAGGTGCTTTCCTTGCTGCCAGGGCCGTGTTTCCCTCCATGAAAGAGAACAACCACGGCAAGATCATAAATCTGGCCTCTGAGGTATTTTTTACGGGGTCCCATGGTTTCGCCCACTACGTGGCATCCAAGGGAGGGATTATCGGGCTTACCCGGGCGCTCGCCGTGGAGCTGGGGCCACACAACATTTGCATCAATTGCGTTGCGCCGGGATTCACCGATACAGAGGCAAGTCGAAGTCTGGCGGATGTGGCCAAATATGATACGTCAAAGACCCCTCTCAGTCGCCTTGAAAGGCCGGAAGACCTGACCGGCGCGGTCCTTTTTCTGGCCTCCCCTGAGAGCGATTTTATTACCGGCCAGACCCTGCTTGTGGACGGTGGCCGCGCCATGCACTAAAAATGAGAAAGGTATTCCATGGCAACCTACACCGGTAAACTCCTCAGGATCAACCTCACGGATTCCACCTGGCAAGAAGAAGACATTGCCGATAGTTCCTACAGGCACTATATTTCTGCCAGGGGACTTGCCGCCAAATACCTCTACGAGGAATTGCAGCCGCATATGGATCCCTTCGACCCTGAAAACAGGCTTGTTTTTTCAATCGGGGTCCTGGCGGGGACCGGTCTCCAGGGATTTTCTAAATGGTGTGTCACTTCCAAGAGCCCTTTGACCAATACGATCTTCCGTTCAATTTCCGGGGGGAATTTCGGCGTGTGGATGAAATACGCCGGGTACGATCTCCTCATCATCCAGGGCAAAGCGCCGGTTCCATCATACGTATACCTGGATACAAACGGAGTACAGTTTCACCCGGCCGATAGCCTGTTGGGACTGGACCCGCGAGAGCTGCAAAAAAGGCTCAAGAAGAACCATGGGCCCCGCACGGAATCAGCATGTATAGGATTGGCCGGTGAAAAACTTGTCCGTTATGCGGTTATCTCTTCGGGGGATCGAACCGCCGCCCGCGGTGGCATGGGGACCGTCATGGGGGCAAAAAACCTCAAGGCCGTTGCCATCAATGTCCCCGTGCAGAAGCCGGTGCCATTTCATAAATCCGCGTTCGAAAAATTGGTTCAAGAACAGATTTGTATGCTGAAGGGCCATCCCCGCAGGGAAAATATGAATACATTCGGAACCCCTTATATAACCACGGTCGTGGATGCCCTTGGAGTCCTGCCCGTCAAGAACTTCCAGGAAGGCACCATTCAACAGGTGGAAGATATCTCCGGGGAGGTCTTCTATGACCTGAAAAAAGCAAAGGCGGGCTGCTATCTGTGTATGACACGCTGTGGGGGAATGCGACAGGTCACCAATGGGCCCCTCGAGGACTCTTTGATCGACGGACCCGAATATGAAACCATATACGCGTTTGGGCCTTTGTTAGGCATTGCGGATAAACAATTCATTATCAACGCCAACGCGGCGTGTGACTATTATGGTATAGATACGATCAGCACCGGTGTGTCCATCGCCTTTGCCTGTGAGCTCTTTGAAAAAGACATCCTGACGACCGCGGACACCGATGGCCTGGATCTCAGTTGGGGAAACAAAGGATCTGTTTTTTCCCTGATTGAAAAAATCGGGAAGCGGGAAGGCATGGGGAGACTCCTGGGAGAAGGAGTAAGGATTGCCGCCAGGAATATGGGCGCGGATGCCTCTTTGTATGCTATGCACATCAAAGGGCTGGAGCTGCCGGGTTATGATCCCAGGGGAATCAAGGGATATGCCTTGAGCATGGCCACCTCAAATATAGGAGGAAGCCACATGTATGGGCGGCCCCGGGCCGAGCTGGCCGGAAAAGTCGACCCGTTCGCCGAGGAAGGCAAAGGAGAATCCATTGCACAGGTGCAGAAAGAGCAGGCAGTGGAGGATTCCTTGATTGCCTGCACATTCGGAAATTCAGGATTGGATGTGGCAAAATATGCTCAACTCCTGACCGCCGCCACCGGCATTGATGCATTCGGCGAAGGAGACAATCTCCTCAGAATCGGAGAAAGGATTCTTTGTATAGAGAGATGCTTCAACATGAGAGAGGGATTTGGGCGCAAAGATGACGCCCTTCCAAGACGACTGACCTCAGAACCCTTGCGAAAGGCCGGCCCCTCCACCGGCCAGGTTGTCAAAGATTTAGATACACTCTTAGACGAGTATTACGAAGCGCTTGGCTATACAGGCGAAGGTCTCCCGACCGCTGAAAAATTGAACGATCTTGGGATCGTAAAATGATCCTCTCTTGTGACCCGCGGCAATGGATAATTCTGGCGTAAAAGCATCGGCTTGAAGGCAGGGCGTCCTGTCAAGATCTGTGGGGGCCCTTTTCGCTCCCTAAAACCATTATCCTAAGGAGGCAGAAATGAAAATGTATGATGTAGTGCCGGGGTTTGAGCTCGACGAGAAGGTAGACCTTGAAAAATCACCAGCATGGTTCCTGGACGGCACCCATTCCGTGCCCCCCTGGACGCCGATGTTCGGATGGTTCTGGATCAACTTCTGTCGTCACGGGATGCAGTACGGGGCCGAAAAACTGAGTCTGCCGACAGTCAAGGGCTGGGATTGGCGGTTCAAGGACGGAGGCGGATATCTCACCCTGAACCTTGTCATGGATGAACAAGAGCGAAAGGAACGTGAGGTCAGATTCAGGGAGGCCATTCGTCCCTTCATCGAAGACTATGACAAGCTCTGGGGCGACTATATTAAGGAGATGCTTGGCCACTATGAAAGGTTGAAGGCCTGCGACGTAGATACGGCCAGTAATGCCGATCTTCTTGCGAATTTCGAGGACACCATCAATGTCTGCAGACGCATGTGGGAGGTGCACATGCACATGATGTACGGCGTGGACACCGCCTTTATCCTCTTTGAGAATATATGCAAGGATGCCTTGGGCATAGACGACACCCATCCCACCTTTCACGACCTTCTGAGGGGGTATGACAACAAAGTATTCGAAGTGGATAGGGAACTCTGGAAATTCTCCAAGAAGGCCGAGGAAATGGGTATCGCCGATATCATACTCAACAGCAGTTCAGGGGACGCCCTGGCTGTGCTCAGGGAGAATGAGGCCGGCAAAAAGTGGCTTGAAGAGCTTCAGGTCCTCCTTCATGAGGACGGATGGCGCATGCAGCGCATGAGCGAGATCAATCTGCCTACCTGGATTGAGGATCCCAAACCCGTCATAGCAAGCGTGAAGTTTTTCCTGAAACAGGGAGGTGATTTCAATCTCGATGCAGAGAGGGGAACGCTGGCACAACGGCGCGAAGAGGCTACAAAAGAGGTCTTGGAAAAAGTCCCGGAGGACCAAAAGGGCTGGTTCAAGACGCTTCTCGCACTTGCTCAGAAGACAGGCTCCTTCAGCGAAGAACACAACCACTATTTGGACCTTTACACCCATGCCATGATACGAAGGTCGTGCATCGGGATAGGGAAAAGGCTGGCAGGGGCCGGAGTGATTGATGACCCGGAAGATGTCCTCTTCCTCATGCCGGATGAGGTCAGGGCCGTGACCCTCGTGCCCGATGGCTTCAACCTGAGACATATCGTAGAGAGAAGGCGAAAAGAGTGGGAGGGATGGTGCAGTAAAGAGAACCCGCCGGCCATCCTCAAAGAAGGTTTTACCATGGATGACGCCATGGGGGTCCTCGTGCAGTCCAATGACCCCATAGCCCTCAAGGTGGTGGTAGGCGCTATGCCGGTCCCCAAGCCTGAACTCAATGCAGACCTTTACGGCATATGCGGATCCGGGGGAGTTGCAGAGGGGCCGGCCAGGGTCATCATGGAGGAGTCCCAGCTTGATGAGGTGGAGAAGGGCGATATCCTTGTGGCCGCATCAACGGCCCCGACCTGGACCCCGGTTTTCGGCCTGCTGAATGGTGTTGTGGTTGACAGGGGAGCGAGTCTTTCACATTCGGCCATCGTGAGCAGGGAGTATGGAATTCCCTGCGTCATCAATGTGTTTGAGGGAACCGCCAAAATAAAGACAGGCCAGCGTATCAAGGTGGATGGTGACAACGGGGTTGTTTACATCCTGGATAAATAGGCCCAATCCAACTCCCTCACCCTGCCCTCTTTCCTTGGGGCGGAGGGTTACGGTGAGGGCTTACCTACCAGGTTGATATGGGCAGGGGGGAGATGTCATGGCGTCTCAGTTTCAATATATTCTCTGGTTTGAAGAATGTAACAAAAGCGCTCTCCCCCTTGTAGGCGGGAAGAATGCAAACTTGGGGGAAATGGTGAATGCGGGGATAAGAGTTCCCCCGGGATTTGCAGTGACGAGCAAGGCATTTCAGCAATATATGGATAAGGCAGCGCTCTGGGACAAGGTCAAGGACACATTGTCTCATGTATCTGTTGATGACATAAAGGCGGTGTCCAAGGCTGGGAACTCCATCCGCAAGGAGATCCTCTCCATACCCATCCCTGACGAGATACAAGAAGAAATAACTGCCGCATATGCATCCTTGTGTGAGAAATGTGGCGTAACCGATCTTCCCGTAGCCGTAAGATCCAGCGCCACCGCAGAAGACCTTGCAGATGCCAGTTTCGCGGGCCAACAGGACACCTATCTCTGGATATGGGGCGATGATGAGGTTGTGAAGGCAACCCATGACTGCTGGGCAAGCCTGTTCACTGACCGGGCTATTACGTACAGGATGAGAGTGGGTTTTCCTCAGGATGGGGTGCTTATAAGCGTGGGGATACAAAAGATGGTGAATTCCAGGTCCGCGGGGGTAATGTTTACCCTCGATCCCGTGACTGGCGACAGGTCCAAAATCACTATTGATGCAAACTGGGGGTTTGGAGAAAGTATTGTGCAAGGCATGGTTTCTCC
>JAFDGR010000037.1 GCA_019309145.1 Deltaproteobacteria bacterium
CTGGTCTGTCCGCTGAATCCGTTCAGCAACAATATCTTGAGCAGGGCATACGCGTCCGTGAGCGAGGTGGGTTCCGGGGTTATGACGAGGAGCACCTCCGAGGATGCAAGACAGAAAGAGACCACGTCCCGCGAGACCCCGGCAGACGTATCAAAAAGAATGAAGTCGTAATCTCCAAGCGATTCAAAGGACTGAAGGAGTCTCTCCCTGTCGGAAGGAGAAAGATCAGCCAGTTCTTCCACTCCCGAACTCCCGGGCAGGATGGTCACACCCTCATACTCCATCATGATATCGGTGAAAGTGTTGCCGCCCTTTACCACATCGGCGAGGGTGGACTTTGGTTCCAGACCGAGCAGGATATTGATGTTGGCAAGGCCCAGGTCCGCATCAAAAAGGCAGACCTGATGGCCTCTTCTGGAAAGAGCGAGCGCAAGGTTGACGCTGATGTTGGTTTTTCCAACGCCCCCCTTCCCGCTCGTAATGGCAACAGTTCTACTCATCAGGTTCCTCAATTTCAGGCTCATCCCTGTTCAAAAAACATTTTTTCATGACACGGGGAGAGCTGAGATTTCTATCTTCCCGTTCCGGGGTTCGAGATAGAAATGCACCTCCTCACACTGGTAATTGCTGCTGATCTCTTTAAAACTTTCAACAATGAAGCTCTTTAAAAGTGCTTCATCAACTTTCTTGACTCCGTTCCCTGCATTTTGAAGCATTGCCATGTAGGCATCGCAGAGCCGGTTTAACACCGTCCTGTCATATTCGGGGTTCACGAGTGCAAAGGCCTCGCCATTGGGCGTTTTTACAGATGTTTTCCCCCTTGTCGCATCAAGGTCGGTCTCCGATGCTGCCCGGGCGTTTCTCATCTTGAACATTTGGATCATCTCATGGGGCACCATGCGGAGGAGTTCACTCAGCGTTGTTTCCTGCAGTTTGAGGAGCCCGTCGTCCAGGAGTGTCTTCATCCCATTTTCCTGCGCCAACAGCTTGATCTCGTCCGCCTCTGCCCCTTTGACCAGCGCCGCGGCGATTTCTTTGTTCATTTCAAATACTTCGGAAATCAGGGTCCTCCCCTTATATCCTGTAAAACCGCAGGCCTCACACCCTCTGCCTTTATAAAACCGGAGGTGGGAGGGATACTTGTCAAAAATGATGGACCATTCAACTTCTTCCGGCATATATTCCTCTGCGCACGCAGCGCAGATCCTGCGCACCAGCCGCTGCGCGAGCGCACAGCTCAGGGAGGAAGCAATCTGGCTCCTTTCCACGCCAAGGTCGATGAGCCGTGGAACTGAACTCACGGAATCATTGGTGTGGAGGGTGCTCAGGACAAGATGCCCGGTTTGCGCAGCGTCAAAGCTGATCCGGGCCGTTTCCTGATCGCGGATCTCCCCCACGAGAATAACATCCGGATCCAGCCTGAGAAAAGAGCGGAGGAGACGGGAGAAATTGAGATCAATCTTGTGATGAACCTGTGTCTGCATAATCCCCGGAAAACTGTATTCAATAGGATCTTCAGCAGTAATGATCTTGATGCTCGGGTCGTAGATATATTTCAACGCCCCATACAAGGTAGAAGATTTTCCACTCCCGGTGGGTCCGGTTACCAGGATCATACCGGCGGAACTTTTCAAAGATCTCTTGAAAGGCTTGAGCACATGGTGGGAATGGTTGAGATTTTCAAGGCCCACGTTGGCCTTGCGGGAATCCAGGATACGGATGACAACGTTCTCCCCGGTGATAGCCCTGCAGGTGGCCACCCGGAAATCCAGATCGTACTTCGTTCCCTTGGCCTTGTCGAAATAGTTGATTCTGAAGACCCCATCCTGAGGGAGACGTTTTTCCGCGATATCCAGATTCGAAATAATCTTGATTCTTGAAATGATCGATCCCGATTTTTCCTGGAGTTTCTTTTTCAGCCACGCGAGATTCATGTCCTGCAAAACCCCGTCAATCCGATAGCGGAGTTTCACCCCTTCCCGGTCCTGCTCCAGGTGAATATCGCTTGCCCCGTTGCTGATCCCGTACTTGATGATGAAGTTTACAATTTCCTCTGCTTCAATATCCTGCGCGTCGTAAATCGGCGATTCATCGTCGGCCCCTTCCATGTTTTCATCCAGTTCAATCTGCATGAAATCCATTCCCTCGGGGGCCGCGGATTCTTCCTCCTCTGCTTCTTCCTTCTTGCCTGCCAATCTGCGACTGTAGAGAACTTCGAAGAGCTCACTGAATTTTTCTTCGGTGATCAGAACACAGGAGATGTTAAGATTGATATAGAGCGTCTTGAGCTCCCTGGCCGTATGGATGTGTTCGGGATTGACCAGGGCGAGCGTCAAATCCCTCCCCACGAGGGAGAGAGGAATCATGAGGTTTTTTTCGGCATATTTCTGGCTGATGATTCGGGAGAGCTTTCGCTTGTCCTCCTCGCTGTAAACAAAGTCTTTGAGCGTCCTGAACGGGATGTTGGACTGCCTGGACAGGGCGTCCTGAAGCTGCTCCCGGGTAATCATTTTTTTCCGCAGGAGGATATCTCCCACTGTTTCACTGCTGTGCTTGTGTTCCTGGAGCGCCTTGTTCAGATCGTTCTTCTCCACGTATCCCAGCTTGAGCAATATTTCTCCAAGGCGCAACTGCTTCTTATACTTGTTCAGTACATAGTACAGATCCAGCGGATTGACGAGCCCCTCTCCGCAGAGAATCGCCCCAAGGGTCCTCGGAGCGGTTTGCACGGTGAGCGCCCGGTCGAGGTCCTGCTTTTCTATCAGTCCCATCTTGACGGCGAGATCACCGATCCGCCGTGAATTTAATTGTTCTTTCAGGAGTTCTTCCAGGCCGTACCGGGTGAGGAGTCCTTCCCGGACAAATACTTCACCGAGGAGTTCCCCTGGTCCTTGTTTCTGCAAGCAGGCATCCAGCTGTTCACGGGTCAGCATCCCCTTTTTGACTGCCAGGTTCCCGATATGGAGCCGAAGATCAGGGTGTTTCAAGACCTTGTTCAGGTCATCCTGGGTCAAGGCCCCCATCTGCACGAGGATCTCGCCCAGGGGGAGATCGGACCATTCTCTTTCCTGCTTTTGGATGGAGAGGGCCTTCTGAACGTCTTCCTCTTTGATAAAACCTTCACGGACCAGCAGTTCACCGATCCTTGGCGCTGTGTCTATCTCGATCGGACACCCGGGCTGCTGCATTTCTTTTGAATCCACCATCTCTTCCTAAACACCTGTTCTTGCGCTGGCGTTTCTCTCTCGCGAACCACGCTCTTATTGGTTCACCTTCCCTGTCTTTGTCTTTCCCGGAGTTTTGCAAGTAATATGCCATGTCTATCTGCCCCCTATGGACCATAATCGCCGGGGATTTCCTCCTTCCAGGCGGGGTTCCTGACTGAAGGCAACCACCTTTTGCGCCAAAAACGCCAAAATTTTGACAACTCCACAAGAAAAAGGATCTCCCATGGAACGCTGAAACCAGGAGCATAAATTCGAGGTGTTTTTCTTCTTTTGGTTGCAGAGACGAATCCATTTGTGGTAAAAGCGGGCAGGAGGAACAGGGCATGACTACATTGAAAATCATCGGCGGTCCTCTCAAAGGAAAGGCTTTCAATCTTGATGGTGAGACCATTTTTATCGGTCGTTCGTCAAAAAATGACATCCAAATAAAGGATGCAACCATCTCAAGAAAGCAGGTGAAACTCTATCGCATTGGAGAGAAGCTGTTTCTTGAAGATCTGAAGAGTACCAACGGGAGTTGGTTGAACGACAGCCTGGTCCTCCCTGGCGAGGGTTTTGAGGTGGGAGAAGGAGACCTCATCACTCTTGGGAATACGGTGATGCTCATCACCGATGCTCCCCCTTCTCCAACCCTGCAATCGAGGGATGCGTCTTCGCCAGTGCCAAAACCCAGAACCGGCAGAAATGGTATGAAAAAGCCGGAACGTGAACGACGGGAAAAATTATCCAGGAATCTGGAGCTTATCTACTCCGTGTCCAAGCTCATTCGTTCACGGCTGGACCTTCCAGCAATGCTGGGAAATGTGCTTGAATCTATCCTTGAAACCCTGCCGAGGATTGACCGAGCCACCCTCATCCTCTTGGAGAAAGAGAGAGAAGAGATACGTGAAATTATCAGTCGATCGAGAAAAGATATAAAGGACATCGTCAGGCATTACAGTCACACGGTCGTGGAACGTGTTATCAGGGAGGGAAAGGCCGTGCGGATGTCCAATACTGATTTTGAAGCACCTTCGGATCTTTCCGCAAGCGTCAGCACCCTGAAAATAGGTTCTCTGCTCTGCGTCCCCCTGGTAAGCAATGAAAAAACGCGGGGGGTCCTGTATGTGGATTCCCTGTCGGGTCCGTATGGATTCCGGAAAGATGATCTCCTGATGTTAAACGCCATGAGCGGCGCCCTTGCCTTGAGTATAGAAAACGCGCAGTTAAGAAACACCAAACAATAGGGTCAGGTTTTCTTTATTGACCGGATGTGTCCGGTCCCGCAATGGTTCCCTCCATCTGCAGATTTTCCAACTCGCCGGGATCTTTCTTCTTCCCCTCTTCAAGCTCCACGGTGAGCATCTCGGACTCACTGTGAGAAGAATCCGTCACCTCTTCCATTGCGTCATCTTCCGGTAAATCGATCCCTGCCAGATCCAGAACTTCTTCCTGGAATTCACCTGCCGGCTCCAATTCAATTTCTTCCAGGTCCTCGGCTTCCTCGCCGAGTTCTTCCAGGTCAAGGGAGAGCTCCGCATCTTCCTCGTCCAATGCCATGGCAGCTTCCAGGCCCTCATCTGATATTTCATCGAGGTCAAGGGAAATTTCATCCCCATCGGCCATTTCCGCCAGGGTCTCTGTTACGGGTTCATCCTCCGGCATCTTGACATCTTCAAGCACAACCGTGCCGGTACCCACCGATTCCACTGGGGGTTCCCTCATCATATCAACTTCTTCTGATTCTTCGGCGAGATCTCCCAGGTCTACGGTCAGATCTTCCTCTTCTTCCGCTTCGGACGTGACCTCGATTTCACTCAAATCAACCGCCGGCATTTCTTCGGGGAGAGACTCTTCCATCTTGAACTCCTCTGCCCCACTCCCGAATACCGTTTCTCTTTCCATCACACCGGTATCATCCATACCGGTCGCTATTTCCTTTTCCAGTTCGGAAGTGTCCTTAAAGCTCTCCACCTCAAGGCCAATCTGGCTCTCACTGGCCGCTCCCGTCAATGCCCCCAGAAGAAAAAGGGGTTCAGGCCTGTAGTCGGGAAGATTCAGTTTCCGCTGTTCCTCGCTGATGTCTTTGTTGCATTTTGGACAGACCTGATTGTAGTCAAAACTGATGTAACTGCATTTTGGGCATTTCATGACAAACTCCCTGTGTTCGTTCTTTCAACCCACACATTCCCCATCGGATGTTTGGCTCGAATGGATAACAAAAAAATGGTTGGCGAAACTGCTCTGACCCACAATGCCCCCACCCATGGCGTCAATCAATCATTTCGCAACGCATTTTTATGCAATAATGGTACCAAACAGCTTCACGCCTTTGGCATGGCAAGCAACTTCCTCCCCTCAGGCCATGGAGCCGCCATCCACGGTCAGCACTTCACCGGTTATAAAATCGGAAAAGCCTGAAGCCAGGAAAAGAACAGCGCCCACCACATCACCTGTTTCCGCGATTCTCCCCATCGGGATAGCCTGGGTGATTTGTTTCAACAGCCCTTCATTACTCCAAAAGGGTTTGCTGAAAGGCGTTTTTATCATGCAGGGCGCCACCCCGTTCACCTGAATCTTATCCCTGGCAAGCTCCACCGCCAGTACCCGGGTCAGCATATCAACCCCTGCCTTTGCCACACAGTAAATACCCATTCCCGGCACTGCTTTTCTGGCCGCGATGGAGCTGACGTTGATAACCTTCCCTCCGCCGCTCTTTTTCATCAACCGCACTCCTGCCTTTGTGACCAGAAACGTCCCGCGAAGATTCGTCTGGATAATCTTGTCCCAGAGCGTTTCTTCCGCCTCTACCACGGAAGGGGTCAGGATGTTCATACCCACATTGTTTACAAGGATATCCAGGCGGCCAAATTGCGCTTCCACCATTTCAAGCATTGCTTCCACCTGGTCTGGGTGCCCCACATTGGCAACGTTTCCTATGACCTCAAGGCCCATTTCCCTGAAACGCTTGATTGCATCGTCAAGGTTTTCCTGTTTGCGTCCGCAGATAACGACCCGGGCGTCCCGTTGCGCAAGGGCCCCAGCGATGGACTCTCCGAGTCCCCTGCTTCCCCCGGTCACAAGGGCCACTTTCCCGCCAAAATCAAAGGCTGTCCCTGTCATTTTTGCCTCCTCCCTCCGTTTCACGTTACCGGTATTGTCTCGCGTCTATCTGGTACTTTTTTACCTTGTACCCGAAAATTCGTTCGGTGGTCTTCAGGGCCTTTGCTGCCTTGCGCATATTCCCGCGTGAGCTTTTCAATGCATCGATGAGCAGTTCCTTTTCGAATCGCTCAACTGCTTCACCGAGTGATCGAGTCTGGTGCGTCCCGGTCTCCTGAGCGGTCTGCAGCGTTGGAGGCAGATGATAGCTGTGAATGACCTGATCCTCGCAAAGCAGAATAGCCCGTTCCATGCAATTTTCCAGCTCCCGGACATTCCCCGGCCAGTGATACTGGATGAGAGCGTCTATGGCCGGCGTGGATATTCTCTTGATATCCTTTCCATATTCATGGCCATACTTTTCAAGAAAATAGTCAGCCAGTAACAGGACATCAGCTTCCCGTTCCCGCAAGGGCGGCAGATAAATAGGATAGACATTCAGGCGATAGAAAAGATCCTCCCTGAAAGTTCCCTTTTCCACCGCTAATCGCAGGTCCTGGTTGGAAGCGGCAATAAGCCGGATATTTACCCTGATACTCCGTGTTCCGCCCAGCCGCTCCAGTTCCTTTTCCTGGAGAACACGGAGGAGTTTTCCCTGGCTTTCAAGAGCAAGGCTCCCGATTTCGTCCAGGAAAATAGTCCCCCCGTGAGCCAGCTCAAACTTGCCTTCCTTCTGTCTCGTGGCTCCGGTAAAAGCCCCTTTTTCATAGCCAAAAAGCTCAGCTTCCACCAGGTTTGCGGGAAGGGCGGCGCAATTGACTTTGATGAAGGGTTTCTCCGCTCGAAGGCTGTTGTAGTGAATAGCGTTCGCAACGAGTTCCTTCCCCGTACCGCTCTCTCCAAGCAGGAGCACATTGGCACTGCTTTTGGCAACCTGGATGATCAGATAGAACACCTCTTGCATTTTCCTGCTGTTGCCGATAATGTTGCTGAAGCTGTATTTCTTGTTCAGCTCCTTCCTGAGCCTGAGGTTCTCCTGCCGCAGAAGGTTTTTTTCCCGGTTAATCTTTTCAAGAAGCGCAACCTTCTGCGCAATGAGACTGCTGATCACCATGAGGAGACGGATGTCCTCCTCAAGGGGCATATGGTGACTGGCACCCCGATCCACGCTCAAAGCGCCCACAACCCGCCGGCCTTCTTTGATGGGAACGCAGATAAAGGAAATCCTGGATTTATCAATCCTGCTCCTCGCACCGGTTCGATCGAGAAAGAGAGGCTCATCGTCAATTTTCGGAACGGCCACAGGACGCCCTGTTTCTATCACCTTTCCTGTGACCCCTTCCCCCAGTTTGTAACGCCCCCGTGACTTTGCTGAACTGGAAATCCCGTGCGCAACCTCAATATGAATTTGTTTGGTCTCGGGATTCAGCAGGGTAATGGAGCCTCTCTTCATGCCCAGGTGCTCGGACAGGAGATCAAGAACCTTGTAAAGCGATTTCCGCAAATCCAGCGAGGCGTGGATAGACTTGCTGATCTCATACAGGCACGCTATTTCATCCAGTTTTGGTCTCATGGGATACTTGCCAATGTACGTTGTCTCTTGTTCGTGGCAAAAGGCAGGAAATGCCCCCCTCTACTTCATTTCCAGGCAGGTTTTTGTGAAGCTGGTATCAATGGGCACCGGGTACTGCCCATCAAAGCATGCGAGGCAGAGGTCCTCGCGCGGTATGTCGGTTGCCTTGATGAGATCATCGATACTGAGGTACCCGAGGCTGTCCAATCCCACAAAGTTCCCGATCTCTTCCACGGTTTTTTCAGCAGCGATGAGTTCCCCCTTGGAGGAAAAATCAATCCCATAGTAACAGGGGAAACGGTGCGGCGGACAGCTTACCAGCATATGAACCTCCTTGGCACCAATTTTTCTCAGGGTTTTCACCCTCGTGCGCGCCGTGGTTCCCCGGATAATGGAATCCTCAATAATCAGCACCCTCTTGCCCTTCAAAAGCTCTCTCACCGGGTTCAGCTTCACCTTGACCCCGAAATTACGCATACTCTGGGAAGGCTGGATAAAGGTGCGGCCAACATAGTGGTTTCGAATGACTCCCATTTCATAGGGGATGCCGGACGCCTGGGCATAGCCGATGGCAGCGTAGTTCCCTGAATCCGGAAACGGCATTACCAGGTCCACATCACGCGGGAATGCCTTTGCAAGCAGATGCCCCTGCCGTTTGCGGAAAAGATAGACATTTTCGCTGAAAATATTGCTGTCTGGACGCGCAAAATAGATCAGCTCAAAGATACAGTGGCTTTTCCGGGACGTGATGCCCGACGGGATGCTCTTGATTCCCGATTCATTGATCAGCACGATTTCACCCGGCTCAATCTCGCGGAGATAGGTGGCGTCCACCAGGTCCATTGCGCATGTCTCTGACGACACCACGAACCCGGAATCCAGTTTTCCGAGGCAGAGCGGCCTGAATCCATTCGGGTCCCTCGCGGCTATGATCGTATCTTCCGTCATGACCGCCATGGAATACGCTCCCTTGACCTGGGCCATTGTCTCTATCATGGCCTGTTCCAGCCCCTTCTTGATGCACTTGGCCGTGAGATGAAGCACAACCTCGCTGTCCATGGTAGTCTGAAAAATCGAGCCTCCATCCTCCAGTTGCGCCCGGATTTCACGCGCGTTTACGAGATTTCCGTTATGGGCAATGGCCAGGGACTTCCCGGAATACTGAATCCTGAAGGGCTGGGCATTCACGAGGAGTGAAGAGCCTGTTGTGGAATACCGCACATGGCCCAGGGCTATATGCCCTTTCAATTCATTCAGAATGCGCTCGTTAAAAATATCCGCAACAAGCCCCATGGCCTTATGCTCCCGGACATGGCGTCCATCTGAGACCACAATGCCGGCGCTTTCCTGTCCTCGGTGCTGCAGGGCATAGAGGCCGAAATAGGTCAGCTTCGCAGCGTCCTCATGGCCCACGACGGCAAAAATGCCGCATTTCTCTTTCGGGTGATCCATTATATATTTACTCTTCACCAGTTATTTCTTCCCTTTTTCACTTTCCTCATTCCGCCCACCGACTTCTACCTTCCGGCTTCCGCCTTCTCCCTTCCCCTGGTGGTATTCCTGTATGGTCTTCACTTCGATCCGTCCTTCCGCCATGGCTTTAATCGCAAGGGCCGTTGCCCGTGCCCCTGCCAGGGTTGTGGTATAGGGAATATCAAAGGTCAAAGCAGCCCGGCGAATCGAATAGGATTCCGAGATTGCCTTCTTCCCGCCCGGGGTATTAATCACCAGGTCCACTTCACCGTTCTTTATCATGTCAACGATGTGCGGCCGCCCTTCCCGAACCTTGAATACCCGCTGGTTTTGAATACCGTGTTCCGAGAGAAAGTCTGCCGTACCACTTGTTCCCAGAATTTTAAACCCCAGGTCGTAAAGGGTAAAGGCGGTTTCCAGGAACCGCATCTTGTCCTCATCTTTCACGCTCACAAAAACAGTGCCTTCAAGGGGCAGGTTCTGCCCGGCCGCAAGCTGCGACTTGGCAAAGGCTAAGGCAAAAGAATGATCAATGCCCATGACCTCACCGGTGGATTTCATCTCCGGTCCAAGGATCGTATCAACCCCGGGAAAACGGGCGAAGGGGAAGACGGATTCCTTCACCGAAACATGTTCGGGTATCACCTCGGCCACCAGGCCAAGCTCTTTCAGGCTGTGCCCCATGATCACTTTTGTGGCGAGTTTTGCCAGCGGCACGCCGGTCGCCTTGCTCACAAAGGGGATGGTTCTGGATGCCCTGGGGTTCACCTCCAGCACGTAGACAACCCCTCTTTTTACCGCGTACTGGATATTCATCAACCCCACAACCCCGAGTTCCCGTGCCAATGCCAGGGTGTGCGACTTGATCTGATCCAGGACTTCCTGATCAAGAGAGATGGGCGGCAGCACACAGGCGCTGTCCCCGCTGTGGATGCCGGCCTCTTCAATATGCTCCATGACACCGCCGATCACCGTGTCATGGCCGTCTGAAATGGCATCCACATCTATTTCCGTTGCATCCTCCAGGAAGCTGTCTATGAGTACCGGCTTCCCTGGCGATACATCCACTGCACTCTTGATATAATATTCCAGGTCCTCCTCATCATAGACGATCTCCATGGCACGGCCCCCGAGCACGAATGAAGGTCGAACCAGGACCGGATATCCGATCCGGTCTGCTACCGCCAGGGCTTCCTCCTTGTTGCTGGCGATCCCGTTTTCCGGCTGAAGGATGTCCAGCTTCTTGAGAAGGCTCTGAAACCGCTCCCGATCTTCGGCCCGGTCAATACTGTCCGGGTTGGTTCCCAGGATTTTCACACCCGCCTGCTCGAGAGGAACGGAAATGTTCAGAGGTGTCTGCCCCCCGAATTGCACGATCACTCCTTCCGGTCTTTCCTGCTCAACCAGGTTGAGAACGTCCTCCCAGGTGAGGGGTTCAAAATAGAGCTTGTCAGAGGTATCATAATCAGTACTTACGGTTTCGGGATTGCTGTTGACCATGATACTCTGAATGCCAAGTTCCCGCAACGCCATCGATGCCTGCACACAGCAGTAGTCAAATTCAATTCCCTGCCCTATCCGATTCGGTCCCCCGCCAAGGATAATGACTTTTTTCTCCCCTGATACCCGGATTTCGTTTTCCTGCTCATAGGTGGAATAATAATAGGGGGTGTGCGCTTCAAATTCTGCAGCACAGGTGTCCACCAGCTTGTACACCGGTGCCACACCCTTGGATGTGCGGATTTCTCTGATATCCCGCTCCTCCATGCGAAAAATCCGGGCAAGCTGCATATCAGAAAAACCGTACCCCTTGATCTCCCTGAAAATCTCCGGTGTCCATTCCCTCGGGGGCGGCCCTTTTTCCGCCATTGTCCTCAGTGCACACTCCATTTCATAGATCTTTTCTATATGAAAAAGGAACCAGGGGTCAATGCGGGTCAGTTCATGGATTCTTTCCACGGAAAGCCCATGCTTTATCGCCTCTCGGAGATAAAAGATACGCTGTGAATTCGGGTTTATGAGTTTTTCTTCGATTTCGTGCAGGTCGGGCTTGGGTTCATGTGCGGCCGGCAGGTCCGCACCGAGCCCGAATCTCCCGATTTCCAGAGATCGGATGGCCTTTTGGAGCGACTCCTTGAACGTCCTGCCGATGGCCATGGTCTCCCCGACGGAGCGCATGGAGGTCGTGATCCGATCCTCCGCTTTCGGGAATTTCTCGAATGTCCACCGGGGGATCTTCACCACGCAGTAGTCAATGGTTGGTTCAAATGAAGCAAGGGTTTCCCGGGTAATATCGTTGGGAATTTCATCCAACGTATACCCGATAGCCAGCTTGGCTGCTATTTTCGCGATGGGAAAACCGGTCGCCTTTGAGGCAAGTGCCGAGCTCCTGGAAACCCGGGGGTTCATTTCGATCACGACCATTTCCCCCGTGTGGGGATGGATGGCAAACTGGATATTCGATCCTCCCGTTTCCACCCCGATCTCCCGGATGATGGCGATCGCGGCATCCCGCATGTCCTGATATTCGCGATCAGTAAGGGTTTGGGCAGGGGCCACGGTAATGCTGTCCCCCGTATGGATCCCCATGGGGTCGAAATTCTCGATGGAGCAGATGATCACCACGTTATCCTTGAAATCCCGCATAACCTCCAGCTCATATTCTTTCCAGCCGATGAGGGATTCCTCCATGATGATTTCCGAGATCATACTGGCATCCAGCCCCACGCCTGCCAGTTCCTCCATTTCCTCCCGGTTGTAGGCCACACCGCTTCCGATTCCGCCGAGCGTGAAACTGGCCCTGATGATAATCGGATAGCCGATATGCTCCGCGACCTTTCTTGCGGTGTCCATGTCCCTGGCGACACCGCTCTTGGGCACCCGCAGACCGATATGTTCCATGGCATCGCGGAACTGCTCCCGATCTTCTGCCTTTTTGATAACCGGCAGGGACGCCCCGATCATTTCCACTCCCAGACGATCCAGGATGCCGGATTCGGCCACCTTCACAGCCGTGTTCAGTCCGGTCTGTCCTCCCAGGGTCGGGAGGAGCGCGTCTGGCCGCTCTCTCTCCACGACCTTCGCAACGATCTCTGGCGTAATGGGTTCGATATAGGTATGATGGGCCATTTCAGGGTCCGTCATGATGGTGGCCGGGTTACTGTTGATCAGGACCACCTCGTAACCTTCCTCACGCAGGGCCTTACACGCCTGGGTCCCGGAGTAATCAAACTCGCAGGCCTGTCCGATCACGATAGGACCGGAGCCGATAATCAGTACCTTCTTTATGTCAGTTCGTTTCGGCATTCGTCGTTTGTCTGTTTGCCCGTTAACCAGTTTGTTGGTTTCCGGCGGAATGGTCTAGCTCTCTCCGTCTTTCGTCTTCAGCCTTTACCCTTTTGCCTTTTGCCTCTCTTTAACGAGCATGTTCTGTTTCCATCATCTCTATGAAACGATCAAAGAGATAGGAGGCATCATGGGGGCCGGGGGAGGCCTCGGGATGATACTGGACCGAAAAGACCGGAAGCTTCCTGTGCACAATACCTTCCAGCGTATTGTCATTGAGATTGACGTGACTCAATGCTATATCAGCGCCTTGCAGTGATTCCAGATCCACACAGAAGCCATGGTTCTGCGCTGTTATCTCCACTTTTCCCGTGGCCAGGTCTTTCACCGGCTGATTCGCCCCCCGGTGCCCGAATTTCAGTTTGAACGTCCTGCCCCCCAGAGCCAACCCGAGAAGCTGATGGCCGAGACAGATACCAAAAATAGGCCTCCTGCCGATCTGGGCCCTGATCGTCTCCACGGCATAGGTAACAGCAGCCGGATCCCCGGGGCCGTTACTCAGGAAAAGGCCATCCGGGTCGAGCCGATCAATCACCTCCGGACCGGTATCCCCGGGGAGTATGAGAATGGTACATCCTCTTTTTTCCAGGGAACGGAGAATATTATATTTCACCCCGTAGTCCATGGCGACCACCCTCCAGTTCCCGGGCTTTTCAGGCCACTGAAAATCGCCAAGCCCGCCGGAAACAGGGACCGCCATTCCTTCCTTCCACAGCATGGGTTCCCTGCAGGTGACTTCTTTGACCAGGTCACTGCCCATCATGTCTGGACATTGTCTTGCCTTTTCCACCAGGGACGCCGGATCAAGATCCCGGGTTGAAAGGGCGCCTCTCATGGCCCCGGAAACGCGGATATGCCGGGTAAGTGCCCGGGTGTCCAGGCCTTCGATACCAGGGACATGGTATTCCTGCAGATATTCTGCCAGACTTTTTTGCGAGCGCCAGTTGCTGGGATATTCCTGGTATTCCCTGACCAGGAGCGCCTGCACCTGGACCCTGCTGGATTCGATATCCTTTTCATTGACCCCGTAATTTCCAATAAGGGGGTACGTCATGGTCACCATTTGGCCGCAGTATGACGGGTCGGTGAGAATTTCCTGGTATCCGGACATGCTGGTGTTGAACACCACTTCGCCGACGGTTTCACATCCGCCCGTGAAAGACCGGCCTGTAAAGACGGTCCCATCTTCAAGCGCCAGCAAGGCTTTTTTGTATCCTTTAGGATGGTTCATGGATGACTGCTCCCTGTGACTCCCCGTACTCTTTTCTGACAGGGATGCTCTTACCATGGAATGGCAAATAATGAAACGAAAATCGTCAGCAATCAGGTCCAAGATTCAAAAGTTTACCGTTCATGGGTAGAGGGGACCACCATGAAACAGTCTAGAAAGAAAAACACGCCCCGAAGGGTTCCCCTTTCCCCTTGTTTTGTGGTAAGAGCATTATGTTTTATTCTCATCAACAACTTTGGAAGGAGTGGAATATGCTGCAAGTGGACGTCCCCGGATTCGGCCCCATTACCCTGGAACACCTGGTCTCTGACTTCACCGGAACGCTTTCTGTGGGCGGAAAACTTCTGCCGGGTGTGGAAGTGCGTCTCAATCAGATAGCCGAGTTTCTCCAGGTGCAGATTCTCACCGCGGACACCTTTGGCGTGGCCAAGGAGCAATTGAAAGAAGTCAAGTGCTCCATCCAGATTCTGTCCGGCGCTTCCCATGACCAGCAAAAGGAAAAGTATGTTATTGATCTTGGGGCGCAAAAAACCGTGGCCCTGGGGAACGGCAACAATGACCGGCGCATGCTCAAGGCCGCAAAGGTGGGAATTGCGGTCACTGAAGGTGAAGGGTGCGCTGTGGACGCCGTCATGGCGGCTGATATCCAGGTGAACCGCGCCGTGGACGCCCTTGACCTCCTGCTCCACTCAAAACGGCTCAAGGCAACCCTCAGATTCTAGCCCGGTAAATCAGGAAAGCACCCAGCAGGCCGAGCAGGATAAACATGACCTTCTTGTACTGGACATCGTTGATCTTGCCGTAACACAGGGCACCCACATAGGTTCCCAACAGGAGTGCTGGAAAAGAAACGCCGAAATACTTGAGGACGACCGTGGTAATGAGCCCGTTCAACATGTAAAAGAGAACCACAATCGAGCCGGAAACAAAAAACATCCCCTGGAGAGATGCTTTTATGCGGTCCTTGGGCCAATCCTGTAACGAAGCATACACAATAACCGCGGGTCCGGACGCACTGAAGGCCCCACCAAGGCACCCCCCCAGAAACCCGAACAGATACCCCCATCCTTTCCGGGTTCCTTTTGGCAGTCTCCTGGACAAAAGGCTGTAAACCGAATACGCGATAAGAAGGATGCCCAGGATTAATTGAACCATACTTTTATCCATTTTCTTGAGGAAGAAAACGCCGAGAGGTATGCCCGGCAGTGTCCCGATCAGGAAAGGCAATATTTTCTTCCAGGCAAGATGGTTCCAGAGCTGAATCAGAAGAACGGTAGTCATGGTGAGTCCCATCACGGCCGTCAAGGGTATCACGGTCTTGATATCGAGAAACATCGCAAGGAGCGGTATGGCAAGCAGGATTGATCCGAATCCGGACAGTCCCTGGGTAAAACCCGCAAAAAAGATAACAGCGCAGATCAGCAAATAGGTTTCCATGAGCCACTAGCACCCTTTCTCAGTCATCAACATCACTTCCACGCCTTTGCCATTCCATGCACCCCGGTCTAGCCCGTTTCGGAGTACCACCCGATCAAGTGGCACCTCTTCGGAAGGACCGTTTTGTTCTTCATGGGACGTTATGGGACAGTTTTTCCTTCCATTCCTTCTTGGCAGGCTCATCCAGACTCTTCAGGGCTTCTTCTTTCGTCCCTTTTAGAATCTGGCATACTTGTTGCTAAATATCTACAGAGCAGAGCGATGTCATAAAATCCATTTGCATTTTTTTGTTCTTTCAGAAAACCCAACAAAGCATACAATCCTTTGGAACCATGGGGAGACGAATATGACGGGAACTGCAGAAAAAATTGACCGGGAGGGAAAATATCTTACCTTTTCTCTCGCAGGAGAAGAATACGGCATCGGCATCCTCAAAATCAAGGAGATTATCGGGATGATGCCGATCACACCTGTGCCGCAGACGCCGGAATATGTCAAAGGAGTCATGAACCTCCGGGGAAAGGTTATCCCCGTCATCGACCTCAGACGTAAATTCGGCATGGAGACCTTGGACTTCCCTGAACGCACCTGCATTATCGTGGTGGAAATCGAGGGGACCTCCGCCACCATGCCCATGGGAATCGTTGTGGATTCTGTTTCCGAGGTGCTGCATATAAACGACAACGATATTCAGGACACACCAACCTTCGGCAACGACCTCAAGACCGACTACCTCCTGGGTATGGCCAAAATGGAAGGGCGCGTTAAAATCCTTCTCAACATCGATCGGGTTCTCACCAGGGAAGAAATAGCCCCATTCGAAACGAGCCGGGCGCAATGAAGCACATCACCTACTTTCCTGAAAACAGGAGCATCCAGCCGCCCAGAACAATGAAAAGTGCTCCTGCCCCGATCCTGATGTAGACGGCGGGCACAAACCGGTTCACGAGGGAACCGAAGGCAACAGCCAGCAGGGAAGTAAGTGCAAGAGCCCCGGCCGAGCCGAGAAACACTGACAAGCGTGATTTGCTCTCCGCGGCAAACGTCAGGGTCGCCAGTTGTGTCTTGTCGCCCAGTTCTGCAAGGAAAATCATCCCGAACGTCGCGAAAAATACCTTGAAATCCACTTCTCGATCCTCCACTATCGTCTGAACAGGTTTCGGAAAAAGCATATCATACTTTACTTTACTCCTCGATCGAAAGGAAAATTGCAATGCATTTTCCCATATCCGGCGTCGATATTTCCCCTTTCATCCCGCTGACGGTTGCCTTCGGGATCTCCTTTTTTACCTCCATGGGCGGCGTTTCTGGGGCGTTCCTGCTGCTCCCGTTCCAGGTGAGTGTCCTGCACTTTACGAGTCCTTCGGTCAGCCCCACAAATCTTGTCTATAACATCGTGGGCATTCCCGGAGGGGTTTACCGTTACCTCCGTGAGGGGAGAATGGCCTGGCCCCTTGCCTGGGTCATCATATCCGGCACCTTACCGGGCGTGTTCATTGGGGCCATCTTCAGGATCAAATACCTCCCCGACCCAAGGCACTTCAAATTCTTTGTGGGGTGTGTGCTCCTCTACATCGGGGCCAGGCTCCTTTACGACCTGACCGTGCGTGCCACGGCCCGAAAATCAAAAACCAACGAACTGGAGAAACAATTCAAGCAACAGGCAGGGAAGCTGCAGGAGGGGACGCAATCTTCCGGCAGGAGTATGATCCGGACGATCAGGTTTTCCCTGACCAGATATACGTTTGAGTTCTACGGCGAGACCTTCTCATTTCATACCATTGTTCTATTCCTGCTCACCTTTGCGGTCGGCATCGTCAGCGGGACCTACGGCATCGGCGGGGGTTCCATCATCGCACCGTTCCTGATCGCCATTTTCGGACTGCCTGTCTACGCAATCGCCGGGGCAGCGCTCCTGAGCACCTTCCTGACCTCCATTGTGGGCGTCTCTTTCTATACCCTCATCGCGCCCCTCTATGCTTACACCGGCCTGGCCATAGCCCCTGACTGGAAGCTCGGCATCCTCTTCGGCATTGGCGGTCTTCTTGGAATGTATTGCGGGGCCCGGGTACAAAAACACTTCCCCGCCCGGCTCATCAAGCTGATCCTTGGTATTGTCATCCTTTTTCTTGCCATCAGATATATCACCGGTATTTTCACTTAGGATGACTTCATCACGCAGATAAAGGGATTAAATCCGTGGCGCAATCTCTTTAGCCACAGGTCTTTTTCCATGGGGAATATGTTTCCAAAAAAAATTCTTGATTTTGTCCTGGCAAGGCGCCATGAAACAGGCGGATTCGGTGCAGCCCCCACGCTCCCACCCAGCGTGGAGGACACCTATCTCGCGCTCCGGATTCTTGAGCGCCTGCTTCCCCGGGCAAAGGAAGAGGTGTCTGCCGTCATACATGCTCCTTCCTTAGTTCAATTCCTTCAAGATCCTGAAGATAGAGAAGAGTGGCATGCCAAAACCGGATTTCACTATGTGTATTGCTGCCGGGTGGCAGGTATGGTCCCTGAACGGGAATGGGTAAGGCAATTTGTCTCTGACCGGCTGGGAGACTCCACCGCTCTTGCTGACCACTTCTATTGTGTCAGAATGATCAAAGAAATCCCGAATTTTTCTTTTGAAGATGCGCTTACCTTCTTCAAAACATATTCACCAACAGGGTGGCGGAGCGTGAAAGAACTCTGGATGAGCCTCGTGCTGGTTGACGGGCACCCCGAAAAGCTGGGAACGGACAGGGATAATCTCCTCGTCTGGATCAGATCATGCCAGAACCCGGACGGCGGTTTCGGATTCCTTCCCCGGACCACCTCTTACATGGAGACTATGCACACCTGCTTGCGCACCCTGGCATTGCTCAAGGCGGCCCCTCTCGATCCTGCAGGAGCCGAACGGTTCATTCTGAGCGCATGGACGACAAGCGGGGGATGTGCGAGGAAAAACGGGGGAGCACCGTTCCTGGATGCCACCTGGCACGCCGTGGCCAGCTTATCCCTTCTGAACCGTTTTCCTCAGTAACCCACAGAGTTATTTACTTATTTACGGACGTCCCCCTTTTACTTCTGGCGGTCAACCTGTTGGAGAGGACCAGGAGATCTTCCTCGACCATGTTGTCGGTTTCTATTTCATTAAACGGGATGGCAAACTCCTTGCCCGACCGCACGGCCGGCATCAGGCGTGAGGTCCCCGCAGCAAGGTAGGCGGCTACATTGTAGGCCATGCGCTGGGCCAAGGTAATATCCTGGTTGTTGGGGGCCCCGCCGCGGATATCACGGGAAAATGCCTCACACACCACCCGCCGCTTGATCTCCATCCCGGTATCCAGGAGTTCTTTGTAAAAGTATTCCGCGGCATTCATTTCCAGTCCGTTTGCCTTTCGCTCTTCCCTCTTATATCCTTCAGCCACCACAATGACGCATTCATCCCGCCGGTTCAGTGCCTCAACCACCTTTTTATGGTCAACCCTGGTGTTGGGAAGCACCGCCAAGTGGGCCCTGGCACCCAGGCAGGAATGGAGCGCGTGAAAGCCGCTGCTGGCTCCCATCATCTCGATGATATACGTCCTCTTGTGGGTCCTGGCATCCGCCATGTAACACCGAATCTTTTCCGAACCTATCTCAATACCCGTGTGCTGGCCGATGCATTCTGTTCCCGCAATATCGCTGTCAATGGTGACCGGAATGAAAAAGGCCTGGATGGACGTGGGGAGGAGATCGCACAGGGCCTGGAGCCCCAGGAATGTCCCGTTTCCCCCGATGGCAATCAACGCCTTGACCTTTTTTTCCTTGACCGTCTCAGCAGCCTTCTTTTGATTTTTCTTTTTGACAAAATCCTTGTATCGCTCACTCCGGAGCTGGGCGCCCCGGGACTCCGAAAGGGGGGCAGCATGAAAGACCCCGGGGATGTGATCAAGACGTTTGAACAGGTCCGGGTCATAGACGAGGCGAAGAAAGTCATCTTCTTTGCCGGAGACGAGAGACTTAAAGCCTTCCCGGGTTCCATAAACTTCCCGCCCCATTTCTTCAAGGTGATAGGTAATAAAAGCGGTGACCGGGTTGTACCCGGGAGCACACCCACCATCCTGGATGAGCAGGACATCTATGCTCTCGAACATCCTGCGCTTCTCGAACTCCGTCTTCTTGATGTGGGCCGTGATGCGCTGGGCCACCTTGATCCTGGCCCGCAGTTCATCAGGATCCACCGGTTTTGTCAGGTAATCATCAGCCCCTTCCCGCATGCATTGAATCTTATCTTCTTTGCCTTCACGGGCGCTGATCATGATCAGGTAAATATCAGACAGTTCGGAATCAGGGTCTTTCTTCAGATACCGGCAGAGTCCCAGCCCGTCCATCCGAGGCATGACCAGGTCGGAGAGGATAATGTCAGGGCCCCATTCCTCTATAATACCAACCGCCTCTTCACCGTCACCAGCCTCTTTGAGCTGTAAGTTCGCGCTCGTTTTCAACATCTTGGCAAGGAGTTTCCTGGTTGACTCGTCATCATCCACAATGAGTACCCGATATTTCTCTTGCATACGTTTTCCTCCGCCACCTTTCTCTTTTCACTCTTGCAATTCTTCTTCATACTATATAGGCTGATTTCACTTTGAGATCAAGCATTCTCATTAAGCCATTATCGTAAAAACTATTAACCCAATGCGGTTCCGGCAAATCCTTACCACGCCTATGACCTTTTTTCAGACCATCATCATTCTGGGTCTTCTCTTCCTGCTTTTCATTCTCTTCTACCCTCGCGTCGAGAGTTTCTTTATTTTCTACCCTGACAAGGTCCTGGAATCCACGCCGGCAGACTATAATCTTACCTTTCAGGAAATTTTTTTTGAAACCCCGGATCACCTCCATCTGCACGGCTGGTATTTTCCCGGGAATCATTCACAGCCGGTTATCCTTTTCTGTCACGGCAATGCCGGTAATATCTCCCATCGACTGGATAATGTGCGCCGCCTGCTGGACCACAACCTCCCTGTCTTCCTCTTTGATTACCGGGGATATGGGAAGAGTGAAGGGAGGCCTTCAGAAAAGGGGATTTACACGGACGGCCTGTCCGCCTATGATTACCTGCTGAAACAGAAGCAAATACCACCGGAAAAAATTGTCCTTTTCGGCCGGTCCCTCGGTGGTGCCGTTGCAACGGAAATCGCCCTCAGGAGAAAGGTTCGATCCTTGATCCTTGAAAGCGCCTTTCCCTCCACCAGGGATATGGCCCGGACGATTCCCCTCTTCATGCTGTTCAGCCCCTTGATTCCGCGCCATTTCAACAACCTCAAGAAACTCTCCCGCATGACAGTACCGAAGCTGATTATTCATGGAACCCGGGATGAGATAGTGCCCTTTCCCCTGGGCCGAAAACTATTCAAGAGCGCTTCTCCCCCCAAGTATTTCTTCCCCCTGGAGGGAGCAGGCCATAACGATACGTACATTATCGGGGGGCCCCGTTACTTTCACACAATTTCCACTTTTATCCGCGATTCGAGCATCCCCCAAGAACTGGAAAATCGGGACAGCCTGCAAGGGGGATAAAAACATCGTGAAATTATGAACTTAACACAATAGATGGCAGCATAAGATAAAAAATTGAATAGCCTTCCCAAATACGGAGAAATTTAGGTCGATAACGCTTGACGCCTTATTTTTTTTGTGGTAGGCAGATCACTATTTTGGTGAGGGATGTACCGAGCAAAAGGAGAGCCGTATCCAGGACACCCGGGTATCTTCATTGGGGCAGTGCCCTGAGTTTTCATATTTTATTTCAAGGAGGTTAGAAGAATGGCGTATAATGCAGTAGAAATGCAAGACTGGCAGATCTCCGAAGCTGCCGAAAAAAACATGCCCATGCCTGATGAGTGGCGGGAAAGACTCGGCCTTGAAAAGGACGAGGTTCTGCCAATGGGCAGGCTGGCCAAGCTCGATTTTCTGAAAATCATCAACAGGCTTAAAGACAAACCGGACGGAAAATACATCGAGGTAACGGCCATTACCCCCACTCCGCTCGGCGAAGGAAAAAGCACCACTTCCTGCGGTCTGATGGAAGGAATGGGAAAGATTGGCCTGAATGTGGGCGGATGCCTCCGCCAGCCCTCGGGCGGTCCCACCATGAACATCAAGGGAACCGCGGCAGGAGGTGGAAATTCCATTCTCATTCCCATGACAGAATTCTCCCTCGGATTGACCGGGGATATCAACGACATCATGAACGCCCACAACCTGGCCATGGTAGCCCTTACTGCCAGGATGCAGCATGAGCGGAATTACAATGACGAACAGCTCCAGCGACTGACCGGCATGCCGCGACTGAACATTGATCCCACCCGCGTGGAAATGGGATGGATCATGGACCTCTGCGCCCAGGCCCTCAGAAACATCATCATAGGAATTGGGGGACGGTATGACGGCTTCACCATGCAGTCCAAGTTCGGGATTGCGGTTTCCTCAGAGCTGATGGCCATCCTTTCCGTGGTGCGGGATCTCGCGGACTTGCGGAAGCGCCTTGACGAGATTACCGTGGCCTTCGATAAGAGTGGCAAGGCCGTGACCACAGGGGACCTGGAAGTAGGCGGCGCCATGACCGCCTGGATGAGAAACACCATTAATCCTACCCTCATGTGTACGGCAGAGTACCAGCCATGCATGGTCCACGCCGGACCTTTTGCAAACATCGCGGTGGGACAGTCTTCCATCATTGCCGACCGGATCGGTCTCAAGATGTTTGATTACCATGTAACCGAAAGCGGTTTCGGTGCTGATATTGGTTTTGAAAAATTCTGGAATGTCAAGTGCCGGTTCAGTGGCCTGAAACCCCATGTGTCCGTGCTCACCAGTACGATCCGTGCTCTCAAGATGCATGGCGGCGGTCCCAAAGTCGTAGCCGGATTGCCGCTGGATGAAGCATACACAAAAGAAAACCTGGAGCTGCTGGA
>JAFDGR010000237.1 GCA_019309145.1 Deltaproteobacteria bacterium
CACTGTCGTGATCCTAAAATAAGAAAGGCTGATATTTTAGGTTACGCTGCTTAACTCTTGACACACCTTTTGCTATTTTAAGATAAGGTAATAATTTAAAATACCAATAGGGCTTGTTTTAGGATACGGGAAAAAGATGAAGCGTGAACTCCAGGGACATCATGAACCAGGGAACGGAACTGCCCGGCTGAAAGTGGAGGATTGTTATGAAAACAATTGGACTGATAGGTGGCATGAGTTGGGAATCGTCGCTTGAGTATTACCGTATTATCAATCAGGAGATAAGAAACAGGCTTGGTGGACAGCATTCAGCAAAGGTCCTGATGTACAGTCTTGATTTTGAGCCTATAGAAGAACTCCAGCGACAGGGACGCTGGGAAGAGATGGCTTTGATCCTTCAGGATGCAGCAAAACGACTGGAACTGGCCGGGGCCAATTTCTTTCTGATATGCACGAATACTATGCATAAAATAGCGCCGGAGGTGCAGGATTCCGTCAGGATCCCCCTCCTTCATATTGCTGATGCTACAGCAGAAGAGGTCAAGGCTTCCGGGATCTCGACCGTGGGACTCCTTGGCACCAGGTACACCATGGAGCAGAATTTTCTGAAAGGGTATCTCTCCTCAAAGCACGGACTTGATGTGATTATCCCGGAGCCGGATTCGCGTGATATCGTGCACAACGTGGTTTACGACGAACTCTGCCTCGGCACCATCAGGGAGGAATCCAAAAAAGTATTTCTCCGGATCATACAAGACCTTGGGGAAAAAGGCGCCCAAGGCGTCATTCTAGGCTGCACGGAGATCCCGCTCCTTGTCCACCAAAAAGATACTTCGCTGCCGCTTTTTGATACAACGGCGATCCACGCGAAAAAGGCCGTTGAGATGGCCTTGATGTAATCCTCGATATTCCTGCAACCCATCATCCTCACAAACCATCACATCTTTTTGCAAAGGGGGTTTCGCGGGGATTTTCAGTGACAAGTCCCTGGAAATGATGTATTGTTTTTGCGCTTATCGACATGCTCCTTTTTCCGGTCGAGACCCGTTCATGGTGAAATTCCGAAGTACAATATATGCGTATTACGGCCGGCGGGGGCGTGATCTTCCCTGGCGAAACACCACGGATCCCTACCCAATTTTTGTCTCGGAGATCATGCTCCAACAGACGCAGGTTGACCGGGTCCTTCCCAAATACCGCCTCTTTCTTGAAAGGTTCCCTACGCTCAAAGTACTTGCCCATGCGCCACAGGCCGCCGTCCTTCAGGTATGGTCCGGACTCGGGTATAACAGGCGTGCGCTCCATCTCCATGGTTCGGCCCAAAAGATCCTCTCCGATTTTTCCGGCACGATACCCTGCACGTATGACAGCCTGCGACAGCTCCCCGGCGTCGGGCCCTATACCGCGAACGCGATCCTGGTCTTCGCGTATAACAAACCTGCTCTGGTGATCGACACAAATATCCGGCGAGTTTACCTCCACTTCTTCTTTAAAGGAAGGGATGCAGTGAATGACGCCGAACTGCTCCCGGTCATGCAGGAGACCCTTGATGCAGAAAATCCCCGCCGGTGGTTTAACGCATTGATGGATTACGGGGCAATGCTGGGGACGAAACAGCCCCTTATCAACAGGAGGAGCAAGCACTACGTAAAACAGTCCCGTTTCGAGGGCTCGGACCGCCAGATCAGGGGAAAGATCCTGAAAGCGCTCCTGTTCCGAGCCCGCACGCTCACGGAATTGCAAGAGACGGTTTCAGATATGCGATTGGAAATCATACTCAATGACCTGCAACGGGAAGGCTTCGTGGAAGGAAGAAAGGGAACATACGCTATCCGGTCCTCACCATGAAGAGGTATCAGGCACAGATAAAAAATCCTTGTTTTGCAGTCAAGGGGCAGGCAGAAAAAAGTAAACTTATTTAGTCCTTGCAAACGTCATAACGATGAATAACTTATACATCATGAATTCATGAAGACTAAAGGAGAGACTATCATGCACAAAAAACTCCGTTCCATGGTCCTGTTTTTTTTGATCCTGGCGTTTGCGGGCTGCGCACAGACACAGCAGGCGGCAAAGACCAAGACTGGCCAGGGTGTAGCCATTGGTGCAGCGGCTGGCGCCCTCGCCGGAGCGATCATCGGGCATCAGTCAGGCAATAGAAGGACCGGGGCCGTGATCGGCGGGCTCGCGGGAGCTGCCATTGGTGGCGGCATCGGCTACAAACTGGACCAGCAGGCCAAAGAGCTCCAGCAGATAAAGGACGCCGAGGTCCGGCGGGAGCAGGACCGTCTCGTGGTGACCATGTCAGAGGCGGTGCTCTTTGATCTCAATTCCGCGGCCTTGAAGCCGGGCGCGAAACAACAACTGGAAAAGATGGCAGAGGTCATGGTTCGTTACCCTGAAAATGATATTCTGGTAACAGGTCACACCGACAACACCGGATCGGAGAAGTACAATCAGGATCTTTCAGAAAGGCGGGCAAAGGCGGTTAAAAACTACCTCATCTTCAAGGGTATTTCCGCCGGAAGGATTACATCCATGGGCTTTGGGGAAACCATGCCCGTTGCGTCGAACGCCACCCCTGAAGGAAGACAGAAAAACCGGCGGGTGGAAATCGAGATTAAGCCTCGGCAGCAGCCCGCTTCCTAAGTTTTCAGGGGTCTCTCAAGAACGTGGTTTTTTTAAATCCGCGTGGGTTGATGAGGATCAGGTTCCTGTTCTAATGATGAATCGATGAAGTATTCCCCAGGGGAACGGTCTCTGGCTTTCCTCTGCCACCCGGGAGAAACCCGATCATGGTCCCGGTCGTACCCACGAAAAGGGCGCCGAAGATCAGGTAAAGCCGGATTGAGGCAACGGCCAGGGCGCCTGCCTGCATTCCTGCGGCCATGGCATGTGCCGGATCATATGCGCCTGCCACGGCGCCCGCCACCGCCCCCACGAAAAAACACGCCCCAAAGTAGATTGCAATGGACCATAATATCCCCAAGAGGAATCTCCGTACCATAAATCTCCACCTCCAACAAAGTCTTTTCCGGCTCCCCGTCGCCTGGGGGCATGTTCCTTTCCTCTGTTCTTACAACCTGAAGGCCTTCAGCCTCTCTCCCTGTCTCGTTACACACTTTTTTTATCGGTGGCAGGGCAGAGGGACTTGAGGGAAATATCCAAAACCACCATCCTTTTTCTTGCCATGCGGCCTTGTTTTAAGGTAGTGTAGCAACTCCGGTCATCCCCCTTCCTCCTCTTGGAGACAGCACAATGGACTTCGAACTCTCAAAAGAACAGCAGGACATTCAACGTGCAGCCCGGGAATTCGCCCGGGGAGAATTCAAAGACATTGCCCGGGAATGCGATATCAACGAAACCTTCCCCCGCGCGCTCCTGGAAAAAGCGGGTGAACTGGGATTCTTAGGGGTTTTTATTGATGAAAAATATGGCGGTGCGGGCCTTGGATTCCTGGAGCATGCCCTGATCCTGGAGGAATTCTGGAAGGTGGACCCGGGTCTTTCTCAGGAACTCTGCTCGGTCACCTTCGGGGCTGAGGAGTTTCTCCTGTTTGGGACCGAAAGCCAGAAAATGAAGTACCTCCCCGGGATTACCAGCGGAGAAAAAATCATGGGTTTCGCCATCACCGAGCCCGACGCGGGGAGCGATACGGCCTCGGCCATTACAAGCGCTGTGGAAGACGACAACGGCTTTCTGATTGACGGGAGCAAGGTGATGATCGGAAACGGGAGTGTGGCCGATTTCCTGCTCGTCTTTTGCCTGACGGACCCGGAGGAAGAATCCAGGTATAATCGTCACTCCATCCTCGTCGTAGAGACAACCCGGCCCGGGTACGATGCTGACAAGATTGAAGGCAAAATGGGCCTGCGGGCCTCTGACACCGCAAACATCTTCTTTTCCGCTGTCCAGGTGCCCAAAGACAACCTGGTGGGCGAAAAGGGCAACGGCTTCTTTCAGCTCATGCAGTTTTTTGACCGCTCCCGGGCGTATGTGGCGGCCCACGGCGTTGGACTGGCACAGGGTGCTCTTGACCTGGCCGTCACCCATGTGAAAGAGCGGCGGCAGTTTGGCAAGAAAATTTCCTCGTTCCAGGCAACCCAGTTCAAGATCGCGGAAATGGCCACCCGCATCGAACTTGCCCGCACACTGGCCTACCGGGCATGCTGGCTGGTGGACCATGACAAGGTGGACACCAAGGTTATCGCCATGGCCAAATGGGCCGCCGGAAGGACCGCGGTGGAAGTGGTTGATGAGGCACTCCAGCTCCACGGAGGATACGGGTACATGAACGATCATGACATAGAACGCTTCTACCGTGCGGCAAAGGTCCTGGAGTTATACGAAGGGACCAAAGAGATAGAAAAAATGATTATCGGACGGAGAATCCTTGCCTGACGCGCCCTGCTTGAGCTTCCCCCCGGAACAGGATGAGGCAGCGACCGAAGGCGCAGGGCATAAGACATGGGTTTCCCGATTGGGCATGAAACCATATTGGAGAAAGGAGGAAAAACAGCAGACCTCTTGGCGAAAACACTTTAGCGATCTGAAAAGGAGGGGAAAACATGAAAAGATACACCTGGATTTTTGTCATGGCCTTGTTGTTCCTGGGACTCACGGCCGGGCCGCAGGTCCCGCCTGCCCAGGCCGCACAACCCATCATACTGGGTGTTCCCACGTCTATCGGATTCCTGGAAGGAAAGGAAGGACTCTTCTGTGTCAATATGGCGGTGGATGAAATCAATAAAGCCGGTGGAGTCAATGTGGGTGGAGTGATGCGTCCTTTCAAGGTGATCGCCATAGACGCCAGGGGGGCCGAACCGGGGGTTCCTGTTGCCGAGGTCATCAAAGCACACAAGAAACTCATCCTGGAAGACAAGGCAAATTTTATCGTGTTCGGGTCCTTCCGATCCGAATGCGCCGTCGCGGTCATGGACGTTGTAGGACAGTACAAGGTCCCCATGCTGCTCGGCACTGCCATGTCGCCTGCCATGGAAAAGAAGGTACAGGCAAACTATGACAAATACAAATATACCTTCA
>JAFDGR010000238.1 GCA_019309145.1 Deltaproteobacteria bacterium
AATCGCGTCTTTGGCGTTGTGTTGCCGGCCTAAGAAAGAGAGCCCCCGGTCATCAAAGGACTGCACCCCCACGATGACCCGGTTGAACCCCAGGGCCTTGAGCAGAGCGACCTTTTCGGCGGTGAGGTCCTTTGGGTTGGTCTCAATGCTGATTTCCGTTTCAGGGGCAAAGCGAAACTGGTCCCGTATGCTGGTCATCAGGGTTTCAAGCCGTGGTCCCGGAAGAAAACTGGGGGTCCCACCTCCGAGATAGAGAGTATCAAAGGCCTTGAAACGGCCTTTGTACAGGGCCATCTCCATTTTCACCGCGTCGAGCCATTTCGGGATCAGGGAGGTGTTTGCCAGGGAATAGAAGTCGCAGTAAGGACACTTGGACCGGCAAAACGGGACGTGAATGTATAGACCTGCCTGTTCCATCCTATTTACTCTCTGACTTGAGGACCGCCACAAAGGCACTCTGGGGAATGGAAACCGACCCGATCATCTTCATCCGCTTTTTCCCCTTCTTCTGCTTTTCCAGGAGTTTTCGTTTCCGCGTGATGTCTCCACCGTAACACTTGGCAGTCACATCCTTGCGGAACGGGGAAATGGTCTTCCGGGCGATGATGTTGCCGCCGATGGCGCCCTGGACGGCGATCTTGAACATGTGCCTCGGGATCTCTTCCCTGAGCCGCTCGCATGCCTGGAGGGCCCGTTTGCGGGCGTTTTCCCGGAACACGATCTGGGAAAGGGCATCCACCTTTTCCCCGTTCACCAGGATATCCATGCGCACCAGGTCACTCTCGCGGTAGTCCAGGATATCGTAATCGAACGAGCCATATCCCTGGGTGACGGTCTTGAGCTTGTCATAGAAGTCGTAGATGACCTCGGCAAGGGGCATGTCGAACTGGATTTCGATCCTCCCGGGTGTGGGATAGTTGAATTGCGAGTTGACCCCTCGCCGCTCCAGGCAGAGGTCCATGACCACCCCCATATACCGCTCGGGAATCATGATGCTCGCCCGTATGTAGGGTTCCAGGGCCTTTTCAATGGTGACCGGCTCGGGATAATCTATCGGGTTATCCACAAAGACCGTCTCCCCGTTGGTCAGGATGAACTTGTACCGGACCGTGGGAACGGTCATGATCAGGGACTGCCCGAATTCCCGCTCCAGGCGTTCCTGCACGATCTCCAGGTGCAGGAGACCCAGGAACCCGCAGCGGAAACCCACGCCCAGGGCGACCGAGGAATCCTTCTGGTACACCAGGGCCGCGTCGTTCAGCTTGTATTTTTCCAGGGCGTCCGACAGGGAGTGGTAGTCATCGCTCGAGATGGGATAGATGGAGGAAAAGACCACCGGCTTGACCTCCTTGAAGCCGGGGAGCGGCTCCGGGGCTGGGCGGGTGTCCAGCGTCACGGTGTCGCCGATCCGGACGTCGCTGACCGTCTTGATGCCTGAGATAATATATCCCACTTCACCGGCGGAGATCCGTTTTTTCGGTTCTCTCGCAAGCCTGAAAATACCCACCTCTTCCACCCGGTAGGCGGCGTTGTTGGACATGAGCCTGATGGTGTCCCCGGGGGCAAGGCTTCCTGAAAAAACCCTGCAACTGACAATAGTGCCGCGGAAGGGGTCATAGTGGGCGTCAAAGATGAGCGCCTTTAGCGGATGATCCACTGATCCCTTGGGCGGCGGGATATATTCCACAACCGCGTCCAGGACCTGTTCAATCCCTGTTCCTTCCTTGGCTGAACAGAGGATGGCCTGGTCGGAATCGAGCCCCAGGTCCACCTCGATCTCTTCCTTGACCCGCTCAACATCCGCCGAGGGCAGGTCGATCTTGTTGATCACCGGGATGATCTCCAGGTCGTGCTCCATGGCCGCGTAGAGATTTGCGACGGTCTGGGCCTCCACGCCCTGGGAGGCGTCCACCACTAGGAGCACCCCTTCGCACGAGGCCAGGGCCCGGGAGACCTCGTAGGAAAAATCCACGTGCCCGGGAGTATCAATCAGGTTCAGCTCAAAGGCCTTTCCATCCCCGTTTACATAGGGAAGGGTGATGGCCTGGCTCTTAATGGTAATCCCCCGTTCCCGCTCGATGTCCATGGTATCCAGGATCTGGTCCCGGAACTTCCGGTCGTCCACCAGGCCCGTCTTCTGGATAAGGCGGTCCGCCAGGGTGGACTTCCCGTGGTCTATGTGCGCGATAATGCTGAAGTTACGAATGTTTTCCATAGGTTATGCCAGGGCCTGTTTCTTCTCCAGGGAGTCAAGGGGACTCACCACCGTGGAGATATCCTTTTCCATCACATGGGTATAGATCTCTGTTGTTTTCACGTCCGCGTGTCCCATCAATTCCTGCACCACGCGGATATTCACGCCGTTTTCCAGCATGTGGGTCGCAAAGCAATGCCTGAAGGTGTGGCAACTGACCCGTTTCGGAATCCCGGCCCGGTCCACCGCCACCTTCACCGCCTTCTGCAGCCCGGATTCAAGCACATGGTGCCGCATCAAACTGCCGCTGCGGGGGTCTTTGCTCAATTTCCTGGCCGGGAACACATACTGCCACTGGAATTCGCTAGGAGCCCCGGGGTACTTTCTTGCCAGTGCTTCCGGTACATACACATGACCATACCCCCGGGAACAATCTTCGTTATGAAGATCTCGTACCCGTTCCACCTGCGCCCGCATATCCGCCTGGACAGCCTTTGGAAAAACGGTCACTCGGTCCTTGTTTCCCTTTGCAGCTCGAATATAGAGGAGATTGCGTTCAAAATCCAGGTCCTTTACCCGCAAACGGATACATTCCATGAGCCGCAGCCCGCTGCCATAGAGCAGCCTTGCCATCAACAGGTGGGACCCTTTCATGTGCGACAGGACCTTTTGTACTTCTCTCTGGGTCATGACAACCGGCAGGCTGGGGCGCCGTTTCGCCCTGACCGGTTCAAGCCGGTCCTGAACAGGCCTGTCCAGCACATCACGGTAGAGGAACACAAGGGCGTTGAGGGCCTGGCGCTGGGTGGACGCCGAGACCTTTCTCTGGGTTGCAAGGTAGCTGAGAAAGGCTTCAATCTCGGCTTTTCCCATGTCCCTTGGATGGTTCTTGCCGCCATGAAACTTGATATACCGCACAATCCAGTCGCAATAGGTCCGTTCGGTGCGATAGGCATAGTGATGATACCTGAGGACCTGCCGTGCCTGATCCATGAGGCGCAACGAAGGGTCGGGCCTGAATTTCTTTTTGATTTCCATCTTATTAAAGTATATAGTTGAAAGATAGAAATAACCTGGAAAACTTTTCCATATTCATACCCAAAATATAAAAATAAGTGGATTGTTTACCATGCCATATAGGCAATAGCAACCACTTTTTTCCATTTATCAACACTGATAGCCTTATAAACCTAAACTGTGTGAATATGCGAGAAAGATCACATCAAAAGGGAAAAGATTATCTCATGAGTGTAAAAACATGGCTCTTGAGAAGACCTTTATTTGGTTATGCTGTTGAGCCTTTTGGTGAAGCATATGATATTTCATCGGTCGCCACGGAGATTGGAGGTCAACAATTCGATTTGTCTTTTAAACTTATGGATGGAAACTCAACTAAAAAAATCGCATATGTGGAATGCAAATTCAGAAATGAAGATACTGGAAATATAAATGCGGAATTTAAAAAGTTTGCGAAGGCAGTCTATAAAGCAATTTTAGGTTGTAGCAATACTGAACAGCTAAAGAATGCAGAGTTCCTATTTATTTCAAATATACCTCCTGATAAATGGCGAAAGTTTATAAATAATAGGGCGGTTTTTTTAAGAAAAACAATCTGTGACGAAAATGGAGCAACTATAGAAGAAGCAGCTATTGGTACGATGGTGACTTCTTTTCATATTTTGGTATTAAGCCAAATAATAGTTGAAGGACGAATCTAATGGGCCTTAACTTGCAAACCATACATTTCAACGAGTGGCTTTATTCTATTGAAGATGCTGAATTACCAAAATTGAAAAGCGAATTAGAAGAAAAGCTTGGCGTTTTACCTGAAGATGACTCGTTAACACTAGACAAATCCTTCCCTCGTGTAGGCTCCTATGCCGCATATGGAATTTTTCGTTATTGTTTGGTGTATATAACCATTGGAGATTATGAAAAAGATCTTGAGCCGGATGAAGATTACGAATTGACTGCTTTAAAAAAATTTAGAGAACATTTACCTGCTGGAAGTCACAATATCCCTACTGCAATCCACTTTATAGAAACTGGAGACACCGATACGATTTTTTTGCCTATTTCATTCGATAAACCTTTCGAGTTTTACGAAAGATTTGTAGCGAGCCTTCCAATGGCGACTAAAGCACTGGAAGATTTTGCAAGCGTACTGGATTTTGATCTTAATTCTGATTTTGATAATGAATATGTCAATGACGAATGGCAACCATTGAGTACTTCACGCAATATTGCAAGAATTATTTACCAATTTTTTAAGAAAAATTCAAATAGTTGTATTGAATTTTCGTAATAATCATAGCCAATTAAGTAGGCTAACAATCGGGTGCACTTGACCGCTGTTCCGCTGGCGCTTCACAGCGGCAAGTGACCCTGGTCGATAGGGTGGACCGCTCGCTCCCTTCGGTCGCTTACACGGCCCGCCCTATCGCTGGCTGTTGAGCATCTGCTCTTTACCTCCTTTCAGGCTCCGCTCGCGCTCCGCCTATCAAGGGTGTTCGAGCAGACCCCACCCCCAAAAACGGCAGCTCAACAGCTGGCGTTCGGCATGATGATTTTAAGAAAATGATTTGGAATAATAGGAAATCGTAAGGAGGAAAAAATGGCTACCACAGATAATATTTTTAAAGAGACATTAACGCTTAGACCCTCTGAAAAGGCACAACTCATCGATAAGCTGATTTCCAGTCTTGATAAACCCGATAAAGAAATTGACGAATTATGGGCTAAAGAGGCTGAAGACAGGATTGATGCCTATGATCAAGGAAAGCTCAAGGCAATATCTTTAGAAAAAATCCTTCAAAA
>JAFDGR010000038.1 GCA_019309145.1 Deltaproteobacteria bacterium
TGAGCCCGGCTCCCTGATAGAAAAGGGGGAAATGGACACATGAATGAACTCATTTGTTACTGCTTCGGCCACACTGCCGAAGACATCCGGAAAGATGTAAAAGAGAACGGGCGGTCCACGATCATGGAAAAAATCATGGCCGAAAAAAGACAGGGAGGATGCAATTGCGCAGATACCAACCCCAAGGGAAGGTGATGCCTGGCCGATGTCCGCCGTGTCGCGGAACAGGCAGGCAACCAGCAACCCGCTCAAATCACCCGCCCAGCAATTTTCTCGGGTTTCTCGTGACCATGATTTCTATTTCTTCTTTTGAAAAACCAAGATGCTTCATTTTTTCCAGATAATGTCCAAAACCTTCAACAGGGTGACCATTCTTTACCTGGCCAAAGTCTGACGAAAGGATGGTGTGCTCCACACCAACAGAACGAATTTGATCGCATATTTCTTTCAGCGGGATTGGGGAAGGGCACAACGCTGTGGTTGCAAAAAAACAATGCTCTATCAAGGCGCCCAGGTTCGCTGCTTGATGTTGCTGCTCTATTGTGAACGGCGTAACCGACTCCGAGGCATGTGTAACGATCATGCGACGCACTCCGAGGGACTTGGCATACCGCAGGAGTTCAAGGGATTCCTTCGGTGAAATGTGCCCCGTGCCCAACACGGCGTCATGTTTAGCAATGAGTCGAAGTATCTCGATGCACACTTGCTTCAAGGTGCCATCCTGTTCGATGATGGTTATACCTTTAAACTGTTCTTCCGAAGGGAGCGGAAAGGCAGTGGGTGGTTTTCCTGCTCCCCAGATCTGGATGTGGTTCGCAGCTCCATAGGTAGGGAAAAAAATTACATCAACCCCGGCCCTGAGCGCGGATTCTACTGCAACTGGATTCAGAGAACCCACAGGCGGGTTGAGCGCCAACGCACTGTAAAAACGGCAATGAATCTCAGCAAAACTGTTTAAGGCATCGACACGGCCCACGGTTGATGTACAATGGTCTTTGAGAAGTATACCAGACATGCCTGCTTCAGAGGCGGCAAGAGCGAGGCCCCTTTGACCGGTTGCCCTCGGAATCACGTCTGGAGCTGCGTGCACATGAATATCGTAAGCATTTTTCAATAACTGTGTCGTCACGTTTCCCTATCTCCAATGTCAACCGACAATCAAATTAGGTAACCACAAAGTGGCCCACGGGACAAAAGTAACCAGCATCAGCATGCCCACATCCACAAGGAAAAATGGCAACATTCCCTTTGCAATTTCCTCTATGGAAAGGCCGCTTATAGCTGATCCTACAAAAAGGGAGTACCCTAACGGGGGAGTTTCCATTCCCACAGCAAAATTTATCACGATAATGGGTCCCAATTGAATGGGATCAAGGCCCAAATGACTGCCGAGTTTCATCAACAGCCCGCCTAGAATAATCATAGCAGCCAGGTTGTCCATCACCGCTCCAATCACGAGCAGAGTAAGATTGAGAAGCAGCAATATGACAATCTTGTTCTCTGAAACAGACACCAGCATACTGACGATCTTGTCCGGCACCTGTTCATATGCCAAAAGCCATCCAAAGGCTGAAGCTACTGATATAATAAACATTACCACCGCGGTAGTCCGCATGGATCGTAAAAAAAGTGCAGCGAGATCCTGAAATTTTATCCCCCGATAAATGAAAAGACCCGCCACCAAGCCATATGCGACGCCTACCACGGAGGCTTCGGTAGGCGTAAAAATGCCCCCATAAATACCACCCAAAATGATTACCGGAGCTACAAGTGCCCATTTGCCTTCATACACTGCCCGGAGAAACTCCCTGAAAGTCGCCCTTGGCATCCTCGCAATACCGACGCGTTTGGCCAAAATGTAGCAGACACACATATATGCTATCCCATCGAGAACTCCCGGCACAACTCCTGACAGGAACAGTTTGGTAATGGATTGCTCGGCTATGACGCCCCAAACAATAAAGGGTATTGAAGGAGGAATGATTTGCCCCAAAGGCCCGACGCTTACCGCGAGAGCAGAGGCAAAGCGTTTGGTATATCCCCGCTTCTCCATTTCCGGTATCATGATTGAGCCCACCGTAGCGGTGGTAGCGGGTGCCGACCCAGTCAAACACGCAAAAAACATAGAGGAAAGCACGGAGACCATGCCAAGGCCCCCACTGATATGGCGTACCATGCGATCAGCTACTTGCATCAGTTTTGATGACAGGCCCCCCGCGGACATAAGATCTCCCGCAAGGATAAAGCCCGGTATGGCCAATAAAGGAAAAGATTGGGTACCCGCGATCACACGTTGAGCAAGTACAACCACATCTATGTTCAATAGCCAGAATGCAACCACAGAGGAAATGCCGATGGCAAATACAATGGGGACTCCCAAGAGCAGTAAGAACAAGAAGCCAGCGGTAAGAACCCAGGATGCCTCGCTCACAGATCTAATGCTCCTTCCAGCTCATTAAAAAGGTGGAAAGCCCGTGTAATAGAATAAGGATTCCGCATATGGGCGCCGAAAAATTCAGCCAGTCCAAGGAAAGGCGAAGCGTTGCGGTGAGATGTTCAGCGGTTCGTTGCACCAAATCATAACCGCTGTACAGAAGAACAATGCCAAAAGCGCATATGGCAAGGTTGATAGTGCGATCTAAAAAGAGTTGTACAGGCAGGGGCAAATGCAGGGTTACGAGAGTCAATCGCACGTGGAAACCCTCGCGCACGCCCAGACTTCCCGCCAAGAGGACAAGCCATGCAAACAGAATAAGGGAGATCTCTTCCGGCCATGAGAGTGCGTGACCTACAACATACCGAAAGAAAATGGAGATGAGCAAACTGCCCACCAAGCCGACACACAGGATCACAACAATGATCCCGGTTAAGCGAGCGCATATTTTGCTCAGTCGTTCGATAAAGGCGACCATCGTCATTGAGAAAGAAGTGCCCGGAGGTTGGCCAGCCTCACTCCGGGCACTGTGGAAAAATGTTTCACTTTACTTGTGCCAGGACTTCGTCCATGAGCCCGGCACCAATACTGGATCTGAACTTATCATAGACAGGTTTGACCTTATCCCGAAATGCTTTTGCATCTTTTACAGCGTTCACTTTCATGCCTTCAGTCTTCAGTTTGTCCACGAGTTTCCTGACATTTTCCATATTCATCGTACGCTCTGTCGTGATAGCTGCCCGCGCCGCCTTTTGAACAGCCATCTTCTGAGCTTTACTCAATTTTTCCCAAGTCCTTTTCGCCATCAATACACCGAGTGCCGAGTAGGTATGGTTCGTCAGTGAAAGGTATTTAGTCACCTCATAGTAACCATTATTTTGAATTACAGCTATGGGAATCTCGAGGCCATCTATCGTGCCCTGCTGGACGGCGGTAAAAACTTCTCCCCATGCCATCGGGACCGCATTTCCTCCAAGAGCGCGGAACATGCCAATGTAGACTGGATTCTGCATGACTCTCCATTTAATACCTTCAACGTCCTTAGGCGTATACACAGCACGAACATTATTGATCATCTGCCGAAAGCCGCCCTCAGCAAATCCGAATCCAATGATGTTTTTGCTTTCGAGCTTTCTCATGAGTTTCTGGCCAACGGGACCGTCAAGAACTCTGTGAGCCTGTTCTTCGCTAGAGTAAAGAAACGGAAGATCATTGACCTGAAAAGCGGGTACAATGCTCGCTATAGGTGCATTGGTAATGACTGCCATATGAAGTGTGCCGAAGCCAAGCCCCTCCAGCATTTCCTTTTCATCTCCCAAAGCCCTGTTAGGATAATATTCAACCTTGAATTGTCCTGGGGCCTCCTTATTCAAGGCCTTTGCGAACTGCCGAGCGGTAATAGCGTAGGGGTCTGTTGCGCCGTCCGATGTAGTCCATCCAAGCTTCAGCACGATCGGACCTGCGGACGATACTGAACTTATTGAAAGGAAAACGACCAAGGATAACACCAGAATAAAGACTTTGCTGAAATTTTGAACTTTCATCTTGTTTCCCTCCTTCTTCTCTATGGTTATATAAAATAAGCGTTCGCTCGGGACCTTTCTTTGATCCAATACATTTCCGATATTGGCCTGTCTCATTGAGACATCGAGGAGAAACTTTCTTGCTCAGAATTCTAGCTGATATCCAAGTTTTGTTTGACTTATCAGATCGGATTCTGTATGTCAATAAAGAAGTATGATTATCATACAACTTAATGTGGGCCATCTGTTGAACGAGGGATAATCAACATGGTTAATGATGATCTTAACATTCCCGTGATCAAGCAACCTTCTCGTCTGCCAGATACGGTCGCAAATTTTCTCGGCAAAGAGATAGAAAAAGGGACTTTTCAGGCCGGTGAAAAAATCCCGAGTGAAAGCGTGCTAGCGGAAAGATTTGGCGTTAGCCGCACCGTGATCAGAGAGGCATTGGCCAAGCTCAAACATGATGGGCTTTTGAAATCGAAGCAAGGAAGCGGTGCGACTGTTGTCGGTCCGGAAGGGACCAAAACCTTCCGGCTGGACGACATTGATGGAAATGATCCAGTCGCGCTCGGCTATCTTTTTGAACTTCGAATGGTTCTTGAGGGAAGCGCCGCTTACCTGGCTGCAGAACGCCGAAACAATAATGATATAGAGAAATTGGAAAAGCATCTATTAAATATGGCAAATGCAGTCAGACAGGACAAAGATGGAACGGTGCCGGACACTGAATTTCATCAATCCATTGCTTATGCCACTCGGAACCCTTACCTCCAAGCCCTCATGCGGCTCATGACGGGTAAACTGCAAATATTGATCAGGCAGGCCCGGAGCCACACGAGCCTTGCACCTGATCTGCCTGCAGTTGTTCAAAAGGAACATGAAGCGATTTTCAAAGCCATCAATCTCAAAGACCCAAATGCAGCTCGACAGGCGGTCCATATCCATCTGAGAAATGCTTCCAAGCGTTTGGGGCTGAATTTGGCTACAGGAATCGCATCAGAAGACCCCGTGTCTCCTTCATAAGAAAAACCTTTACGTCAGAGATAATCGTTTGGAAAACCGAATCAAACAAGCCATCGTTGATATCGTCGGCACGTCAAATTTTACTGATTCTTTGATCGATTTGGTATCTTATTCTTATGATGCTTCGGATCATGAGCAACGGCCCGATGCGGCGGTGTGGCCTGCAAAAACAGAGGATGTGTCCAAAATCCTGCAGGTGGCAAATACCTATCATTTTCCGATCATTCCCCGGGGAGCTGGAACAGGATTGGCTGGCGCCGTCGTTCCCATCCACGGTGGGCTCATCCTAGACATGTGTCGCATGAACAAGATCCTCGATATTCGAATAGCTGACCGACTTGTCCGCGTTCAACCTGGTGTGGTTTACGATGATCTTCAAAATGCTTTGGCGCCCAGTGGTTTCTGCTTTCCGCCAGACCCCGCCAGTGGCAGTGTGTGTACGCTTGGAGGCAACGTGGCAACGAATGCAGGGGGAATCAGGGGAGCCAAGTATGGTGTAACCAGGGATTACGTCCTGAGCTTGGTCATTGTACTCCCAAACGGACGGATTTTACGTACGGGCACAGATTGTATGAAGTCATCCTCGGGGCTCGATCTCACCAGACTTTTCGTTGGCTCGGAAGGAACTCTCGGCGTCATTACGGAAATAACCCTGAAAATTATTCCGAAACCCATTGCTTCGAAAACCTGCCAAGCCTTTTTTGCCGATCTCCAGGATGCGGGTCAGGTGGTCTCTGATATCATGCATTCGCGAATTGTCCCGAGTGTCCTGGAAATACTTGAAGAAAATGCGATTCAAATACTTCGCAACCATGGTGGCATGAAGCTCCCGGACGCACGAGCTATGATCTTGGTTGAAACTGACGGCTATACAAAGGAGGAAGCGGATTTTCAGATGACCGAGGTCATAAACGTTTTAAAAAAAAATAGGGCTACGCGCATTCAGGTTGCCAAGTCACCGAGAGAGGCTGAAGATTTGTGGCGTGGCCGGAAGGCTCTCAGCAGCGCTGCTGCCCGACTCCGTCCCAATAACATCTCGGAGGATGTTACCGTTCCCATATCGAAAGTGCCCGACCTTCTGGCGGGCATTTCCAGAATCGCCAGGAAACATGGACTGCTGTTTGTTATTTTTGGGCACGCAGGAGATGGAAACCTCCATCCTAAAATCATGTATGACCGGAATAACCCTCAGCAAGTTCAAAAGATTTCCGCTGCGGTTGGGGAAATTTTTCACCTTACCTGCAACTTGGGAGGCACGCTCACCGGCGAACATGGGATAGGCCTTGCAAAAGCACCTTTTATGCTTCTTGAACACAGCCAGACATCTCTTGACCTGATGAGCGCAATAAAAAATCTTGTGGACCCGAACAATATCCTCAATCCAGGCAAAATGGGTTTGCGAACCGGCGCTCAGTGATTGTAACCAAACGAAATATGAACTTCTCGATGGCAGTTTATCAAGAGGTTCCTTCCTTGGTAGCTTCAATCCGTTCTTCCTGGCTCATTTCCGCGAGACGTTCTATCTCTTTCATCTCGAGGCCAAGTCCCTGGGCGACCCCTTTCCCGTAATCCTGGTCTGCTTTGTAGAATAATGCGGTCTGGCGCATCTGGATGCGCTTTTGCGCTCCACCCAGGTGGGCAATGATGTTTCCCACCAGCCGCTCCCGTGCAGCGGCGTCCATGACATTTCGGTAGAGGTTACCGGGCTGCACAAAATCGTCGTTGGGGTGGGTGAACGGGAAGCGGCCGGCCTGACCTGAGAGTTCAAAGGGAGGCTCTTCGGCTCCGGGATCCGGTGCCGGTCCTCCGAAGCTGTTGGGCCAGTAGTTCGGGCCGCCTGCTCCATTTTCGTCCACGCGCATGAACCCGTCCCGCTGGTAGCTTTTCTCCGGAGCGCCCTTGGGCGCGTTCACCGGGATCAAATGGTAATTGGGACCAAGCCGGTGGATATGGGTGTCATGATACGAAAAAACCCTGGCCTGGAGCATCTTGTCAGGGGAGATGGCAATGCCGGGTACCACGTTTCCCGGACAGAACGCGGCCTGTTCCACCTCGGCAAAGTAATTGGAAGGGTTTCGGTTCAATACCAGTTTTCCGACCGTGATGGGAGGAACTTCCCTGTGGGGCCACACCTTGGTGATGTCAAAAATATCCCACTGAAAATCCTTTGCCTGCTCGGGGGTCAGGATCTGCATCTCGAGAGTCCAGGAAGGGTAGTCCCCATTTTCGATGGAAGCGGAGAGGTCACGGGTGGCATGGTCCGGGTCTTCACCTGAGAGACGGGCCGCCTCTTCCCGGGTCAGGTTCTTGATGCCCTGGTCTGTCTTGAAATGGTACTGGACCCAGAAATACTCCCCTTTATCATTATACCACTTGAACGTGTGACTGCTGTATCCGTTCATGTTCCGATAGGTAGCGGGGGTTCCCCGGTCGGAGAAAAGAATGGTGACCTGGTGAATGGATTCAGGGGTCAGGGAAAGGAAATCCCAGAACATGTCCGGATCAGGGAGATTGGTGGCCGGGTTTCGCTTCTGGGTATGGATGAAATCGGGAAACTTCAAAGGGTCACGGATGAAAAAGACCGGTGTGTTATTGCCCACGAAGTCATAGTTCCCTTCTTCGGTATAGAACTTTACGGCAAATCCCCGGGGATCCCTGGCCGCGTCCGGAGACCCCTTTTCCCCGCCCACCGTGGAAAACCGTGCAAAGACCTCTGTCTTTTTGCCGACCTCGGAAAGAAACTTCGCCTTCGTGTACCTGGTCACATCCGCGGTGACTTCAAAATACCCGTACGCGCCCGCCCCTTTGGCATGGACAACCCGTTCGGGGATGCGTTCCCGATCAAAATGGGCCAGTTTTTCCAGGAGATGCGCATCTTGCGCCAGAATGGGTCCGCTTTCTCCCGCTGTAAGGCTGTTTTGATCATCTCCCACCGGGATTCCAAATGCCGTCGTCAAAATTTTCTTGTTCTCTTTCATTTTTTCCTCCTTCTCATGTATGAGGTATTATTGTTCCCCACGGAATCGAGGGGGCCTTTACCTGACAGCATTTTGTTAAAAAATTATTATTTTCTGTTAATAATGATTCTCCATAAATGAACAAAAAAATTTACTGAGGATTTTCCTCCTTCTGGCATTCCGGACAAAGGCCAAAAAAATCAAGGCGATGGGCTAAAATTCTGTATCCGGTTTTCCGGCTGACCTCATCGGTCAGACCTTCCAGGCCAATGAGATCGGGGTCCACGATCTTTTTGCACCTCATGCAAATCATGTGTGGATGCGGATAGGGCTTATTGCCATCGTAGCGGTTGCTTCCCTCCGGAAACCCGAGTTGCAGGACTTCATTCAGTTCTGTGAGGAGCGCGATGGTCTTGTAAACCGTTGCAAGGCTGGTGGTGGGAAAATCCCTCTTTACCTTTTCAAAGATAGTGTCCACGCTGGGATGTCCGTCGCTCGAAGCAAGAATCTTGAGTATGGCCAACCGCTGAGGGGTGATGCGGAACTTGTGGTCCCGCAGTTTTGAAAGCATCTGTTCCAGACGTGCCTTTGGATCAGCCAAATGAATGTCCCCTCCTTTGAGTTTTCGCCCTGCCAAGGGATACAAAAGCAATAAACGCTATTAATTAAGAATCATTTTCCGAAAAGTATAGGGGCTCGGAAACAAGACGTCAAGCAAAAATTTCATTTGAACCTTTTTTCATGCATTAAAAGGGATCGTAGAGAATGAGCTGGGAAAAGGTGTTTTCAGGGAAGGCGGGTGATTTCGTCGGCTGGGAAGGTGGGCCATGTTGTGGGCTCCCCGTTCCTGGTGGCATCCACCCCTGTTCCTTTTTCGAGAACATCGCCGATGGAGGTCACTTCGATGTCGGCGTCACGGATGTTTTTCAGGAGATCGTCAACATGTTCTTTTCTACAGCAGATCAGGAGTGAGCCCGAACCGATCAAGCCTAGGGGAGAGATGTCAAAGAGCGAGCAGATCTTCCGGGTGATGGGATAGACCGGAATATCTTCCATCCGGATTTTTATGCTGCAGCCTCCGGCCATACTCAGTTCGGAAACCGCGGTAGCCAGCCCCCCTTCGGTGACATCATGCATGGCGGAAACGCCGTCACAACAAGCAGCAATGCGGGCCTCTTTCAGGATGGATATCCGGGGGAGGAAGTCCCTGCATAGCGCTATTTCATCCGGGGAAAGGCCGAGCTCCCTCAATTTTTCCCCGAATTCCCGTGCAATGATGGCTGTCCCCTCTACGGCGACACGCTTAGTCATAAGCACGACATCCCCAGGGGCCATGTTGCTTTTTTCAATCAACCGCGATTTTTTCACGGTGCCCGCCATCATCCCGGAAACAACCGGTTTTTGAACAGCCTCCGTGATCTCGGTGTGCCCGCCGCAAAGCGTCATGCCGTGCTTTCGGCAGATACTGTACAGATTTTCCATGACCCCGTGGATCGTGAGAGCGCTGGTCCCCACCGGGAACAGGAGGGTGGTGAGCATCCATCGCGGTATTGCCCCGGACGTTGCAATATCATTCGCGCTTACCAGGACCGCGTACAACCCGATGGAATCCGTGACAAACGTCACAGGGTCCGACTTGAGGACCAGGACCTCTTCTCCTTGAATGTCCACGGCGGCGGTATCCTCTCCAACCGCCGGTCCGATGAGCACGGATGGGTCTTCGAAGGCAAACTCCGAGAGGAACCTCCTCAGGTAGTGATTCGGGAGTTTTCCCGCGGGCAAAGGATACCCCATTTCTATGATCTCTTTCAGTTCTTCCAAAGTGGATATACTGAAAGCGCGTTCCACCTCCGCCCTTTGTTTCCCGTGGTTATCAAGAAAGACCGTGATGGCGCCCGCTTTCTTTCCCGCCTCCATGTCAAAGGCAAAATCGCCCACCATCAGGATGTCTTCCGGTTTGATTCCCATCTCTTCAGCGGCCCAGAGAATGCCTTCCGGATGGGGTTTCGGTTTCAATTGATCATCCCGGGTGATCACCAGGTCAAAATCGGAAATCCCGGTCGCTTCAAAATTTTCGAGCGCCCGTATCACCGTCTTCAGGGTGTTTCGGGTCAGTATCCCCACAAGGATTCCCTGCTCCTTCAGATATGGGATAATCGCCTCCGCGCCCGTGTTGGGTTCGGATATCTCCGCCCCTCTCGTTTCAAACGTATCAAGGATGTCCGAGACCTCCTGCCGGCGAACCGGATCGGTTATGCCTCTCATGTATTCGAGCACCGGTATTTCATGGGGACATCCGATTGCCGCCTTGATTTCATCAAAGTCCAGGGCCCCCGGTTTCGTCAGGGTCCCGTCAAAATCGAACAGGACCATCTTTATCTGGTTTGGTGCAGGGGTTTCCATGGACCAAAAATAGCCTCCGAGAAAATTATTATCAAGCAAGAAAACAAATCGGTGTTGCTCAGGAGACACCATAATGATAAACAATCCTCTTATGAAACAATCGCGTTTCCCTTTCATAACCGCACTGCGCCATTTCACGCCGCTCGCGGGGTATTTTATTAAAAATCGGTGGGCTCTTATCATTGGACTTGCCTGCCTGCTGCTCGTTGACCTCCTGCAATTGATCATCCCGCTGATCATCAAGAAGGCCATCGACCTGCTCACCCGGGGGATCGCGACCCCCGCTCTCCTTTTTCAGGAGGGCCTTGCTATTGTGGGCATCGCGTTTGCCATCGGACTCCTGCGTTACGTGTGGCGGCACCTCATCTTCGGGCACTCGAGGAAAGTGGAGCAAGACCTCCGAAACCGCCTCTACGCGCACCTGCAGACCCTGTCTCCATCGTTCTTCCAGAGGATGAAGACGGGGGACCTGATGGCACGTGCCATAAATGATATCAACGCCATTCGCATGGCAACCGGTATGGGCCTTGTGGCGTTGACGGACGGAACCGTTCTTGGCCTCGCCGCCATCGGCTTCATGATTTCAATCAGCCCGCAGCTCACTGCCATCTCCCTTATCCCCGCCCCGATTATTATCCTCTTCACCCGGATACTCACCCGGCGGATGTCCACAGGATTCGAAAAGGTGCAAAAGACCTTTTCGGATGTGACAGAACGGATACGAGAGGCCTTCGCGGGCATACGAGTGGTGAAAGCGTTCAATCGCGAGGAATGGGAATACAACCGGGTCAAAGCAGAAGGAGAGCGATATGTCTCCCAGAACCTGCATCTGGCAAGAGCCCTGGCCCTGTTTTTTCCCATGATGGTCCTGTTCACGAACCTGGGGCTTGCCATTGTCCTGTGGATGGGGGGCCGACTGGCGATTCTGGAAAAAATCAGCACCGGCGACTTTGTCGCCTTTATCAGCTACCTGAACCTTCTCACCTGGCCCATGATGGCAATGGGGTGGGTGACAAACCTTGTGCAGCGCGCCTCCGCATCCATGCGGCGCATCAACACCGTCCTCCAGGAACAGACCGATATCAGGGATTCTTCGGAACCCATAGTCGTTCCCCGTGTTCATGGAGACATAGAGATAAGAGATTTGAGTTTCCAATATCCGGACACCTCTTCACCGCAACTGAAGCAAGTACAGCTTCATATTGCTCCTGGAGAGTCGGTTGGTTTTGTGGGCAAAGTGGGCTCGGGAAAGACAACCCTCTTGAAGGCAATGGCCAGGCTCATTGAGACCCCACCGGGCACCTTCTTCCTGGACGGACAGGACGCGGCCCGGCTTTCACTTCGATCTTTACGGGAAAATATCGGCTTCGTCACCCAGGAGGTTTTCCTCTTTTCCGATACCGTTCGGGAAAATCTCCTCCTGGGCAGAACAGGGATCACCGGGGAAGACTTGGAAAAGGTCCTGGAAACTACGGCCATGAAAGAAAAAGTGGAGACCCTGGAATCCGGGCTGGAAACGGTCCTGGAAGAGAGGGGAATGAACTTGTCAGGTGGACAGCGGCAGCGTCTCACCGTGGCGAGAGCCCTTGTCACCGATCCACCCGTCCTGATCCTGGACGATGCCTTTTCCATGGTGGATACCAGGACGGAAGAGAGTATTTTGAACCGCATCTTCAGCATCAGAAAAGGAAAAACGAACATTATCGTGTCTCACCGGCCTTCCACCCTTGCCCGGGTGGACAGGATATTTGTCATGCAGGATGGCGAGATCGTGGAACAGGGCCGCCCGGAGCGTCTCCTCGCGAAAGGGGGCGTCTACACGCGGCTTTACGAGGAAAGGCGCTTAGCCGAGGAGCTTGGCGCGTTATGAAAATGACCGGCCCGGAAGATTCGGAACGAAAAAAAGAAACAGCCGGCCACCAGGAAATTGTGAACAGCTAAACTGTGACTGAAAAGGAAAGGTTGATAGCATGCTGTGGGATTATGGGTACATGGAAGAGGGAGCGCTGGGGAAGCCATATAACTTGCGGCTCCTGAAAAGGCTGCTCGGTTATGCTTCTCCTTACAAGAAAATCATGATCCTGGCGCTCGTCCTGTCAGTCGTGATCACCCTTTTTGACCTCGCCGTTCCCTATCTCACCAAGATTGCCATTGACCGGTATATCGTTTCCACCTGGTACAAGGTTTTTCTCAAGCAGGGTGAAGACCACTTGGGCCGTGCCTTCCAGGAAAAATATGCCCCTCTTCTCATCAAGAGCAAAGAGGGTGTCTTTGCAATCATTTCCCGCAGGAACCTCAGGAAAATAGACCCGGCCGAACTCCGCGAGCTTCGCGCGGCCGGACAAATTTCTACCGCGGAATATTACCGCATCACTCCCAATACCGGAAAGACAGATATCTTATCCCGGCTGAAACCTGTGCCGGAACAGATGGCGGATGGTTCCTTTTTGGCCAGGGCCGACAGCCTGAAAGGCATCCCCGCAGAGGAACTTGCCGCTCTCCGGGGCCGTGACCTTCAAGGCGTTGCCGCCGTCGGGGGCATCCTCCTGATCGTCCTCTGTCTGGCGTTCGCGCTGGGATACGGGGAATTTTACCTCCTGGAATATGCCGGGCAGCATATCATGCAGGATATCCGGCTCAGTCTCTTTGAAACAATCCAGAAACAGTCGGTCAGATTTTTTGACCAACAGCCCCTTGGCCGCCTTGTTACCAGGGTGACGAACGATGTGGAAAACCTCAACGAGATGTTCAAGACGGTCCTTGTCACCCTGTTCAAGGATATTTTCATTGTGGTGGGTATCTTTGCGATCCTCCTTTATCTCAACTGGAAACTGGCCCTGATCTGCTTTGTCCTTATGCCCTTTGTCTTCGGCATAACATTTCTCTTCAGCACCATGGCACGGGAGGCCTTCCGAGACCTTCGTACAACGATCGCCAGGATAAACGCCTTTCTCCAGGAACGCCTGAACGGCATGCAGGTAATTCAGCTCTTTTGCGCGGAAAAAAGCCAATTCGAGACCTTGAAAAAGATCAACCACGAAAATTTCCTCGCCGGCATGAAGCAAATCAGGGTTTTTGCCGTGTTTATGCCCATCATGGAGCTTTTGTCCTCAATCGCGATCGCGTTACTGCTCTGGTATGGAGGGAGACGGGTGATTGAAGCGCAACTCACCCTTGGGGCCCTTGTTGCCTTTATCAGCTATATACAGATGTTCTTCAAACCCATCCGGGATATCTCTGAAAAGTACAACATCATGCAGTCCGCCATGGCCTCGACAGAGAGGATTTTTCAATTCATGGACTACCGGGAATACATCCCGGAACCGGAAAACCCGGTAGTGCCCTCCCGACAGGAGGGACATCTCCTGTTCAAGAATGTTTCTTTTTCCTATGACGGGAAACAGACGGTGCTCCATGACGTTTCGTTTGAATTAAAGCCCGGAGAAACCCTGGCCATCGTCGGTCCCACCGGGTCAGGCAAGACTACCATTGTGAATCTCATCGAAAGGTTCTATGATCCTGACAGGGGCTCCATTTTCCTTGACGGCATTGACGTGAGAAAGTGGAAAAAGCAGGAACTCAGGGAGCGGATGGGATTGGTGATGCAGGACGTGTTTCTCTTCGCGGGCAACCTGGCGGATAATATTACCCTTGGTAGAATGAAGATAGATACGGCCTCAATGGAGGCTGCGGCCGGGTTAGTCAGCCTGGAATCACTGTTAAGGAAAATGCCCGGGGGATGGAACCAGGAGATCGGGGAGGCCGGGGCCACCCTTTCAGGGGGAGAGCGGCAACTGCTCTCGTTTGCCCGGGGGGTTGCCGCCGATCCTCCTCTCCTGATCCTGGATGAGGCTACCTCCAGCGTAGACCCTGAAACAGAGGGACTCATCCAGGACGCCATTACACGTATGACATCCACCCATACCACCCTCGTCATCGCACACAGGCTTTCCACGGTCCGCAACGCCGACCGTATCCTGGTCCTCCACGAGGGGAGGATCCGGGAGCAGGGCACCCACGATCAGTTAATGGCGCAAAAAGGCATCTATTACAAACTGCATCAACTCAGGAGCACGTAATACGTGCCCCTTTCATGAAGAGGACAGCACCTTGAAGCCCCAGTCGTGCATTAAACTTCTGAAACAATTGCGGCCGCCCATCATTGCGCCGACGTAACCACCGCCGGGATTGCCCCAGGCTGACGCAAAGTAGAGTCCCCTGATCGGGGTCTTGTTTTTCAGCCTGGTCATGTAAGCGTTATCAATGGTCTGGTTGTAGCCATAGATGGCACCCCCAGGATTCCTGGTGTAGCGAAGATTAGTGAGTGGTGTGGCTGCCTCCTTCACCTGGATTAACTCCTTCAAGCCAGGGATGAGAAGTTCTTCAGCGCGCTCGATCAATATGCGAGCGATTCGATCCTTCTGCTGATTGTAAGCCCCCTTGCGGCCAGACAGGTAGTCTGCTTCAAACTTCTTCCAAGGCTTGTAGCCACTCAGGATTATCAGGCAGACCGTGCTGGTCCCGGTCCTGGAATATCCGGGGTAGGCGTTGTCGTAGATGGTGATGCCCAGACTCGTCTCTTTGGCGTCACAGGCCATGGCTCGACGATAATCCTCTTCCGGATCTGAGTCAGCCCCAAAAAAATACTCGTAACCCGGCACCCGTGGAGTGATGTCCTCCTTGAGCCCCAGCCAAACCAGAAATGTGGAGAGAGATGCAGTGTACTTGCTGATTTTGCCCAAATAGTCCTTTGGGACCTCCTCCCTTGGCAGCATTTTGAGGGTATCCGGCACACTAGCGTTGGAGAGCACTGCTCTGGCTGCATAAGTTGTTCCGTCGCTGGCGGTTACGCCGGTGACCTGGTCGGACTTGATGGATATCGCCTTGGCTGCGGTTTCTAAGAACACCTTCCCTCCGTTCTTTTCAATCACCTCGGCCAGACTCCAGGAGAGGTCCTGGGAACGTTTTTTGATGTAGCCCGCTGGATGGCGCATCATTTGGCCCGTGGCGATGGCGTAATAGAAGCCCGAGAGCATTGATGGAGGCAGACCATAGTAGCCCCACCAAGAGGCCAAGACGTTCCGAGCAGGACCGCTCAGTTCATGTTCGTCAAACATGTCGGCCAAGGTCTTCTTTCTGACATTCCACATGGTCCTGTGGGTCAAAGGAAAGATGAGTTTCTGCCACCAGGAGTCCTGGTCAAAGGGCTTCTCTCCCTCCTTCGCTATGGCGAGCATATCGCCGATGAAACCGCTTATTCCCTCTTCATTTTCCGGATACTTTTCCACGAACGCCTTTATGCAGCCTTCGGGATCGGCTTGAGGCATGACGATTTCGCCCTGTTTGGTCATCAGCCGGGCCAGTTCGGGCAGCTTGATCGTCTGCACCTCTCCTTCGGCCCCAAGCTCAGCCATAATCCTGTCGATAAAACCTTTTGATGTGGCGTGAAGGGAGACCTCGAATGTAAACCTGCCTCCATCCCGGTCGAATGAGGTTGCGTAGCCCCCGGGCTTGTCATGCTGTTCAAGGAGTGTGACAGGAAAGCCGTGTCTTGCCAGGTATGCGCCGGCGGTCAGCCCACCCATACCTCCGCCTATGATCACCACGGGGTATTTTTCCCTAGCCCCGGTCTCCCCGGCCCTTACATCCAGAATGGGCAACCCTGCAGCCGCACCAGCTGAAACGGCCACTGCAAGTTTCACAAACTGGCGGCGTGTCATCTTTTTTATGGTTGAATGTTCCACTGCATCCTCCTTTCCGGACAGCATGATTCGTCATTTTGTGTTATGATTATGAAAGGATACGGAGGGTTTCGTCGGCATAATGGAGGGAATCGGTGAGTTTTAATGTTAAACGGGAAATGGCCTTTTTGTCCTTTATTATGTTATCTTTACCTCCTCTGGTTGCATGATACTGGATTCAGACGGTATGTCAAGCCATAATGCCACGGGCCCTCTTTATGCCTGAACCCGCAACTGAGTTGAAGAAATGCCTGAAATGATGTGTAAAAACCTGAATGGTGCAGCAAAGAAGACCAGAGTCAAGGGAAAATCGGGGGGATATGATTGCTCAGCTACGTATTCATGAAAATCCTTGAAATGAGGCCGAGGTCCTACGATCGCCGGATGGAAAAGGTGAGCCGAGGCCGAACGAGAAAGATCAAAGAAGCGGTGGCCGAATTAGTCCCCGAACGAGGCAATGTGCTCGAAATCGGGTGCGGCACTGGAGAATTGGCGGGCTTGATTGTTCAGCGTGGGTGTATCGTTGAGGGGTTTGACCTGAGCCCTTCCATGGTAAGAGCGGCTGCAGAGAGGAGAGAAAAGGAGAACTTGAGGGATAAATTTTCTGTGAAATGCATGGGGGTTGAAGGTATGGACGATTTTCCGGACGAAAATTTTGATGTGGTTGTTGCCACCCTGGCATTCAGCGAACTCAATGACAATGAAAGGCGCTTTGCCCTGAAACATGCAGCACGAGTTTTGAGGCCGGGAGGGCGACTTATCATAGCCGATGAAGTAGTGCCGCGCTCACCCATGCGTCGGCTTGTCCATTCCATGGCCCGGTTTCCGCTGCTTGCCTTGACCTATCTCGTAACGGGCACCTCAACACGTCCCCTAAAGGACCTTTCAGGTGAAATAGAAAAAGCGGAATTAACCATTCAGAAGGAAAACCGAAGCCAGGGTGATTCGTTTGCCCTCGTCGTTGCCATAAAAAAAGATAAGGACAGAACATGACGCCCTTAAAAACCACCTGGGGATTCCTGTTCAGGCTTTTTCCATGCCCCACAAGAGTCGGGCTCCGCCGCATAGGGAACCCAGGTCCTGACAGCCCTGTCCTTGTCACCTGCAACTTCCATCTGACGGTGAGGAGGCTCAAGAAATTGCTGCGGCACCTGGACCTGTGGCTCCTGGTGGCAGATTCCAAGGGGGTCAATGTCTGGTGCGCGGCCGGGGCTGAGGAGTTTAATACCCATTCTGTGGTCTCGGCGGTGAAAACCAGTGGAATCGAGGAGATGGTGAACCATCGAACCCTTATCCTGCCCCCCTTGGGTGCACCTGGCATAAAAGCGGCGGACGTGCGAGCGAAAACCGGGTGGAAAACAAAATGGGGCCCGGTGTATGCTGAGGATATTCCCCGCTATGCGGCCGGGGGGTTCAAGAGAGATGAGGGCATGAAGCGAGTGAAATAGGGCCTGAAGGAGAGGCTCGACACGGCCGCTGGCAGCCTTTTTCCGTTTTACTGCCTGGGTGCGATCATTTTTTTCATTTTCTTCCGCGATCTTTTTTTTGACTACCTTGTGGCCGGAGCAGCAGCCTTCCTTGCTTTCCTCTCATTGTGTCCCTGGATACCGGGCAAAAGAGGAATAACCAAGGCCACTCTCTGTGACGCGATCCTCCTTGCCATACTCTTGATTGCCAGATTTCTCCCTGGATTCGACATCCGTTTTTTTCGCCCCTTTCTCATCATCGCCATGGTCATGATACCCCTTTACGGCCTTGAGCTCGGTGGGATCGCCTCCACCATGAGAAGCGATCTTGATCCGTTTCTCGCAAGGCGTGGCATTGGCGCCATCGGCAACATCTCTCTTGCCGGTACGGTTCGCACTGAAATCCTGAACGGGTACCGGGCCCTGACCTGTGATCGCGAAATCTGTAATGGCTGCCGCACCTGCACGGAGGTTTGTCCCCAGGGAGTCTGGCAAATGGGCCAGGATAACCGGGCTGCAATGGGGAGGAAAGATGCATGCACCGCGTGCAGGGCATGCCTGGTACAATGTGAGACCGGGGCCATACAGGCTCTGAGCGTCAAACCCGGAGAGGCATAACAGTCATCACTCCACGAATCCGGTCTTTACAAAACAACAGAGATGGACAAGCAGGATGGAAAACCTGAGACACATTACGCAGTTTCTTGGCCTGAAAAGAAGCACGGTAGGCATGCTGCTCATGGTCATCCTCGTGGGGATGGGAGAAAAGATGGCCGAGCGCTTCCTGCCCATTTATCTCATGGCCCTCGGTGGGGGAGCCCTCTCCATAGGATTCCTGAACGGTCTTGATAACCTCCTTTCGGCCCTCTACTCGTTTCCGGGAGGATATCTTTCCGACCGGCTCGGCACCAAGCGGGCGTTACTCGTCTTCAACATCGTCGCGATGATGGGATTCATCATCGTCATAGGAATCCCCGCGTGGCAGGCTGTCCTGGTGGGGGCCTTCTTTTTCCTCTCCTGGACGGCCATTTCCCTGCCGGCAACCATGAGCCTGGTGGCCAAGGTCTTGCCCATGAACAAACGCACCATGGGAGTATCCATGCATTCCCTGGTCCGGAGAATCCCCATGGCCCTGGGGCCGATACTGGGTGGCCTCTGCATCGGGTTCTGGGGAGAAAAAAACGGGGTGAGGGTCGCCTTTGTGGCGGCACTCCTGCTTTCCTTTGTCGCCCTGGTATTCCAGCAGGTCCTTATTGAAGAAGACGCCCCGGGCACGGAGAAGTCAGGAAGAACCAATAAGCCCCAGAAGAACCCACTGAGACTCTTTCACCTCATGAGCCCATCCCTCAAGAGGCTGCTTGTATCCGATATCCTGGTCCGGTTCTGTGAACAGATCCCTTACGCCTTTGTAGTTGTGTGGACCATGAAAACGATCGCGCATCCGGTAAGCGCTCTACAGTTCGGGATCCTGACCAGTATCGAGATGGGCACCGCGCTCCTCATCTACATTCCGGTCGCCTATTTTGCCGACCGCAGCGCGAAAAAGCCTTTCGTGGTGGTCACCTTCGGTTTTTTCACCTTGTTCCCGTTGGCGCTCCTTTTCTGCCATTCATTTACCTGGTTGGTGCCCGCCTTTATCCTGCGGGGGCTCAAGGAATTTGGGGAACCTACCAGGAAGGCCCTGATCATGGACCTGGCCCCGGAAAACCTCAAGGCGGCAATGTTCGGCCTCTATTATCTCTTGCGAGACGTGGTTGTATCTGCGGCGGCCTTCGGTGGCGCCTTCCTGTGGCAGGTAAACCCTGCCACGAACTTCCTGGCGGCCTTCGGGTTTGGCGTCCTTGGTACGGGAGTGTTCGCTGTCTGGGAAAAAGATTTGACAGGAGAAAAATCTGACTGATTCTGGTCAAACCTTCAGCCTGAAGGCCTGAGTCGTTACTATTTCTCTTGACTCCACGGCCTTGATACTGTATTAATGAAACGAAGTCTTTCCCTCCAATTCCACATTCTATCCTGAGATGCGCCCGGTCAAGAAAGACTTCGCAATGTACCTGTTTGCCCTTGCCTGCTTTTTTTGTTGTCCGGGTTGGGCTGATTTAATATGCAACAAGAAAGAACCCCATTGAAAATCCTCCTCATTTATCCGCAATTTCCAGACACATTCTGGAGCTTTAAGCACGCGCTCAAATTTATTCATAAGAGAAGTGCTTATCCTCCCTTAGGTCTCCTTACGGTGGGGGCCATGCTGCCCGAAACATGGGAAAAACGACTCATTGACCTCAATGTGACAAGGCTCAAGGAAAGCGATCTGGCATGGGCCGATTATGCCTTCATCAGCGGCATGGTCGTGCAAAGGAATGACGCGCGTCACATTATCACCCGATGCAAAAAAGCGGGCCTCAAGGTGGTTGCGGGCGGGCCGCTTTTCACGAGCGAGTACCAGGAATTTCCAGAGGTCGATCATTTTGTATTGAATGAAGCCGAACTCACCCTTCCCCCTTTCCTCATGGACCTTGAACAAGGATGCGCCAGGCATATCTATACCACTTCTGCATTTGCTGACATCAAAAAAACGCCGGTTCCCGCGTGGGAATTGGCCTCAGTGAAACACTACGCCGCCATGAGCGTGCAGTTCTCGCGTGGCTGCCCCTTCAATTGCGAATTCTGCAATGTAACGGCCTTGTTCGGCCACCGCCCGCGTATCAAGGACGCCGAACAGATTATCGCCGAACTGGATGCCCTTTATCGCCTCGGGTGGCGCGGGCAGGTATTTTTTGTGGACGATAATTTCATGGGCAACAAGAAATACCTGAAGACCCAGTTGCTGCCAGCGTTGATACAATGGCGAAAAGACAAAAAAGGTGTCCCGTTTAATACGGAGATCTCCATCAATCTGGCCGATGATAAGGAGTTGATGGAGATGATGGTGGAGGCGGGATTTGATGCGGTTTTCATCGGGATTGAGACACCCGATGAAGGAAGCCTGGCTGAATGCAACAAAATGCAGAACAAGAATCGCGACTTGGTCCAGAGCGTCAAGGCCATACAGCGAAGCGGCCTGCAGGTCCAGGGAGGTTTCATTGTAGGGTTTGACAATGACACGCCATCCATCTTTCAGAGGCAGATCGATTTCATCCAGAAGAGCGGGATCGTCACCGCCATGGTCGGGATCCTTCAGGCCCCCATCGGTACCAGGCTTTACGAACGTTTGAAAAACGAGGGGCGCCTGCTCGGTAACATGTCCGGGGATACCGACGGCACGACCAACATCATCCCCCGGATGGATCTTGATACACTTCGCGAGGGCTACCACAGGATCATGAACCAGATCTATTCGCCCAAACACTATTATGAACGTGTCAAGATTTTTCTGCGGGAATACAAGGACCCCAAGGCCAAAATCCCCCTTGATTTTCAGCACATCCTGGCCTTTTTCCGATCCAACATCCGCCTGGGTGTCTTTGGCCGGGAACGATTCCAGTACTGGAAAATCCTGCTCTGGACCCTCTTGCGACGTCCCGGTTTGCTTCCGCTGGCGATCACCTTAGCGATTTACGGACATCACTTCCGGAAGGTCTGCAGGCTGCACCTCCATTAGCCATACCAGTCCAGAGATTTTTAACAACCTGAGTCATTACGGAACATAAACCACAAATATCTACAGGAGGATTTATGAGCAAAGCAAAAGACGGGGACAAGGTGAAAGTACATTATACCGGACAATTGGAAAACGGAGACGTTTTTGACAGTTCAAGGCAGCGTGACCCGCTTGAATTCGTCATTGGGAGTGGAAATGTGATCCCCGGTTTTGAAAACGGGATCATCGATATGGAAGTGGGGGATTCAAAGCGCATCACCATTTCATCCGAGGAAGGGTACGGGGAAAGGCGGGAGGAACTGGTGGTGAAAGTCATGAGAAATGAGTTCCCCGAGCACATTTCACCCGCCGTTGGCCAGCAATTACAGATCAAGCAGGGAGAAGGTGATGTCCTGAATGTGAACATCACCGCCCTTGATGAAGAGAGCGTTACCCTGGACGCGAACCATCCCCTGGCGGGACATACCCTGCTCTTTGATGTGGAACTCATGGAGATCGCCTGATTCGCGTCTCTGTGAAGATTCCTCGCGGACAGATCCCCCACATCATCCTTTACAATAGAAAAGGCCCGATCCTAACAGATTGGGCCTTGTTTATTCTGACCCCCCACTTGCGACCTTCTTCATAACCGTTCTCCACCTGTCTGTCTCCACGTCCGCCGCGGAGGCAGAAGTGTTCACACACATATAGGCTTCTTTCCGAACAGAAAGCAGGGCGAAATCAGCATGCTTCAAAAATATGGCCATTGATAGGAAATGGGTTGTACAAATCTGTTTCGTAACTGTTTTTCCTGTCCAGCCAGAGGAGTTTTGCGCTTTTGTAAAAAAAACAATTGGCTACTGGACGCCAAATAAGCTATTATTAGGCTACCAATGAAAGGAAGCGAGCGACGATGCTGTCGTTGGACCCAAAAAAAATGACCGAAATGTCGATCCCGGTTGGTACGGGCTGGCTTCTCGGCTCGTGTATGGAAGCCCGGGGAAAGCAGGAACTCTGGA